>NC_012587.1:2760000-3060000 GCF_000018545.1 Sinorhizobium fredii NGR234 | reverse complement strand
TCACACGCGCAGCCGGCGCGAGGAACTGCCCTTTGCCTATTATCCGAGCCTGGTGGGTCTAGCCGAGGCGGTCGACACGCTGATCGTCATCGTGCCGGGGACGTCGAGCACCGCGAAGGCCATCAATGCGGATGTTCTCGCGGCGCTCGGGCCTGAAGGCGTGGTGATCAATGTCGGCCGCGGTTCGACGCTTGACGAGACCGCGCTTGTCGCGGCGCTGCAGAGCGGTGTCATCGCCGGTGCCGGCCTCGACGTCTTCGAGAACGAGCCGCACGTGCCCGAGGCGCTGCTCGCTCTTCCGAATGTGTCGCTGCTGCCGCATGTGGCGTCCGCCTCGGTCGCAACCCGCAATGCCATGGCCGATCTGGTGGTCGACAATCTCAAGGCTTGGTTTTCAACCGGCAAGGCGCTCACGCCGGTCCCTGAGACGCCGTTCGAGCGCGAGAGCCGATAGCTACTCGGCCTTGCTATTGCGATAGCCGCGCACCGCATCGCCGAAACCCTTGAACAGGGCTGCGGAAGGCGCGTCGGTCCGCACCCAATATTCCGGATGCCATTGCACGCCGACGGCGAATGCCTTGGCGCCGATGACCGACACGGCCTCGATCGTGCCGTCGTCGGCGACGGCCTCGATGGCAAGCCGCGGTGCGGTGGCGGCAATCGCCTGGCGATGCAGCGAGTTGACCCGAATCCGGCCAGTGCCGAGGACGGGTGCGAGGCAGCTCCCTTCCTTGACGACCACGTCCTGGCGGATGCCGTAGGCGATGTCGAGATCGGGCACGTCGGGCTTGCGATGGTCGGAAATTCCCGGCTGCTCCTGAATTTCCGTCGCGAGCGTGCCGCCGAGCGCGACATTGAGCTCCTGAATGCCGCGGCAGATGGCGAGCAGCGGGACGCCGCGATCGAGCGCCCGGCGGATCAAGGGGAGGCTGGTCGCATCGCGGCCTGGGTCGAAGGGTCCGTCCGCGTCGGTCGCGTCTCGGCCGTAAAGCGACGGGTGCACGTTGGAGCGGGCGCCGCTGGCCAGCACGCCATCGACCCGGTCGAGGATTTCGTCGATGTCGTTGCCGGTCTCGAGCGCCGGAACGAGGAAGGGCATGACGCCCGCGCCCTCGACGGCGGCACGTACATACTGATGGGCAACTACGTGCCAGACATTGCCGTCGAATTCGCGAAAGTCGCAGGGGATGGCAACGACAGGTTTCGACATCGTCAGACTCCATTTCAACGTTTCGAAGAAGCCTTGCCGCCAGAGGGCGGTCGAAGTCAACTGCCGAGAGAGGCGGGCGACATGCGAGTGCTTCAAGCCTTGGAACATGCGTTTGCAACCGTCTCTTCAAGATCGGCTAACCATCTCCTTCGGAAAGGAACGTGCTCGCGCAGGGCTGTAGAAAGTTCAATTGGTTTTTATTTTCCTAAAGCGGGCCTATGCGCGGTTGTAAAAACCGTCCCTTGTTCGGGGCAAACTGCAAGAGCTGGTTGAAACTCTGGCCGGAATGGCAAAACCGAGTTGCCGCTGGTTTCCAATTCTGCAGATATATTCGATAGTTAGACGAAATCATTCGTTAAACCCTCGATCCTAACAATCCGGCAAACCGGAGCATGGTTCATGACGCGCAATGAACAGGGCGCTTTTCCGACGGACATTTATCTGTCGTCTGTAAGCTCGCTCTACCAACATCGCCGGGCGTTGGTGATCGGCATGCTGTCGCACGTCGTAACCTTTCTGCTCGTCTTCCTGAAGACGGCCGAACCCCTCTATCTTGGCTGTGCCATCGCGATTGTCATCATCTGGGCTCTTCGCAACCTCGACATGCGGCGCTTCGACCGCCAGGATTTTTCTCGTGCCGATCAAGCCGCCGTCAGGAGGTGGGAAAACCGGTATATCGTCGGCGGCATCGGCGTCACGCTCACCTGCGGCCTCGCCTGCGGCTACGCCATTGCCGTCAGCCAGGATTCGTTCTCCGAACTCGCCTGCATCTCGGTGACGCTTGCCTCGATGATTTCGCTGGTCGGCAGGAACTACGGCTCCGAGCGTGCGGTGCTGTTGCTATCGTCGTCGGCCTGCCTGCCGATCGTCATCGGCCTTGTAGCGCTGCGCGATCCCTACATGCTCGTTTTGGCCGTCCTGATCCTGCCGTTCATCTTCACGACGTGGAAGATGGCCAACAATGTACGCGCCTTTCTCTACGACAATGTCCTCGCCGCCCGGGAAATCAGGACGATCGCCGGGCAATTCGACGCAGCGCTCAACAACATGACGCACGGCCTGCTCATGCTGAACGGCGACAACCGCATCGTCGTCGCCAATGACCGCGCCTGCGAGCTTCTGAAGCTCGGCGGCAAGGTGGACATGAAGGGTGTTGTCCTTGACGACGTGCTTCAGCGCGCCGCTCGCCAGATGTCGCTCGACGCCGAAAAGAGCGCCAACATGGTTCGCCAGCTCGACCTCCTGCTCAAGGGAAAGCGGTCGCGCGCCCTCGTTCCCGTAGCCGAGGATCTGTTTCTCGAATTTTCGGCGAGCCGGCGCGACAACGGCGAGATCGTGCTGATCTTCGAGGACGTGACGGCGCGGGTTCAGGCGGAAAAACAGATTCTGCAGATGGTGCGTTTCGATACGCTGACTGGACTGCCGAGCCGCGACTACCTTGCCGAGCTGGCGCAAAATGCGGTCGCTGGCGAGGCTGCGCCAGATCGCGACGTCGGGCTGCTGCTCATCGATATCGCCGAATTCAAGCATGTGAACGACACGAGGGGCCACGTGGTCGGCGACAAATTGCTTCAGGCAATTGCCGAACGCCTCAAGCAGGTTGCCGGCAGCGGCGCGATCGCGGCACGGCTGATGGGGGACGAGTTTGTCGTCTTCTTCTCCAACAAGGCAGGCAGCCTCGGCCTGGATGAGCGGATTCGCGATGTCCATGCCCGGATGCGCGGCACCTACGAGGCCGGCGGCTTCACATTCTACATGATCATGAGCGCCGGGTTCGTCGTCGCCAAGCGCAGCGCCTTCCGCTTCGAGGACCTGCAGATCAAGGCCGATCTGGCGCTGGCGGAGACAAAATCGCGCGACCGGGGAGGGTGCATCGCCTTCGAAGCCGAGATGGATGCGCGCTACCTCGATCGGCAAAGGCTCAAGAGCGATCTGCGCGAAGCGCTCAACTCCGGCGCCCTCAGCGTCTCCTATCAGCCGATGTATACGCCGGACGGATCGCGCGTCGAGTGCTGCGAGGCCCTGGCGCGCTGGACCCATCCGGAACGCGGACCGGTCCCGCCCAGCGTCTTCATTCAGCTCGCGGAGGAGATGGGGCTCGTCACCGACATCACCCGTTTCGTTCTCCGGCAGGCCTGTCGCGACTGCTCGACCTGGCCCCAGGGCGTAGCTGTTTCGGTCAACTTGTCCGTCCTCGATCTTCGAGACAGGCAGATCGTCGAAATCGTCGGCAAGGCCCTGGACGAGGCAGGGCTCGATCCTGCCCGGCTGCATCTTGAAGTGACGGAGAGCTGCCTGATGGACGAACCGGCCAAGGGCCAGTCCTTGCTGGACGAGCTGCGCGAGCGCGGTATGACCATTGCGATCGACGACTTCGGGACCGGCTATTCCAGTCTGAGTTCTCTCGACGCGCTCCCCGTCTCGATCATCAAGATCGATCGGTCCTTCGTCCGCAACATTCGCGGCGATGCGCGTCGTTTCAAGCTGCTGCGCAGCGCCGTCAATCTCGCTCGCGCCCTTGGCCTCAAAGCGGTCGTCGAAGGGGTCGAGACGGTCGACGAGTTGCAGCTCATCAACAATCACCGTTGTGCCGATCTGATCCAGGGCTTCGTCTTTTCGGCGCCGATGCCGGCCTCGGCAATCCGCGACCTGTGCAAGCCGCGTGTCCGAAAACGAACCACGAAAGCTTCGCGCTCGCACATTGCGTAGGAGGTTGCCGCCGCCCGAAGCGCCGATGCCGCGTTTCGCCCGCTGGTCGCAGCAATTAACCTTTCGTTAAGGTTAACAAAGGGTTAATTCCTGTTTGTGCCATTTTGTTGTTGCCGGCGGCCAATCCCTCAATAGGTTAGCGCCCTGTTAACCATGGGGTGGGGCGATGCATGCCAACGGAGGCCAGGCCGATTCTGGCAGCTTTTCCGAAAAGCTCATGCTGCTTCTCGATCGTGTCGAATTCCGGCGGGTCGAGGGTGGCGAGGACATGGAGGATATCGCACGGCTGAGGTTCAAGGCCTACAAGGCCGTGAACCTGATGGAGTTGACCGGCTCGACGCTGATCGACCGATTGGACGACGACAGCCACGCCTATGTCTTCGGCATCTATCTCGACGAGAGGCTGGTCAGCACTGTGCGCGTCCATCACGTGACGCCGGACCATCGCGTCAGCACGTCCGGGCTGATCTTCGGCGAAGAGATCGACGTCTTCCTGGATGCGGGGATGGTGCTGATCGACCCGGGCCGGCTGGCCGTCGACCCGGAGGTGCTCGGCGACGATCTCAAGGCCTTGCCCTATCTGACGCTGCGCCCGGTGGCGATGGCCTGCGAGTATTTTGCCGCCGACCGCTGCCTGACCGCCTGCCGTCCGCGCCACACTGCCTTCTACAAGCGCATCTTCGGATCGAGAACCGTGGTGGAGCGACGCGAGAACCTTGGCGTCTACAATGCCGACGGTTCGCTCCTCGTCGCGCCGGTGCGCGGTCAGCGGCCATCCATTCTCGATCGTTACCCGATCTTCGATTCCGAGCCGTTCGAGCGGCGCCTGATGTTTGGCGGCCGCGAAGAAGTGCCGTTTGCGCCGCTGACGATCCTGCCGACCGCCCGATTCGCGCAGAGGGGCCAGGGCCGATCCTTTTTGCGGAGGTCCACAGGCGAATAACTCGGCCTACAGCGCTTTGAATTGCTGCAGCCGAAATCATCGAGCGTCCGTTGCGTACACCGAGACAATTCGTCGGCGTCGGCGTTCGACTATGCCGCAGGCCGCGGGGCGGGTTTTCGTTGCGAAGGGCCGTTGCTTTGTGTATGCGAAAGCTAAAGGACCGCTGTCTCGTGTCGTCGCGGAGCGGTTCCGATCATGGATCAAAGCGAACCGCCTAGGCGGTGCCATAGCATTCTGGAGAACTGGAGATGGCAGAGCATCATACGGGACCGGCCGAGACGGGCGCCCCGATGGACTATTCCGAGCATGAGAAGACCTACAAGTTCTTTCTCAACGCAACGAAATACGGCACGCTGTTCTGCGTCGCCCTGCTGATTGCCATGGCCGCCGGCTTCTTCACGACCATGGGCTTCATCAGTTCCGTCGTGCTGTTCATCCTCCTCAACGTTGCCGGTTACTTTTTCCTGCGCTGAGCGGCCTCTCTGACAATCCTGTCGAAGAGGGGGACGCTCCCTGCCTTTGTCGCCGGATGCGATCCGGTCTCCCTCACCGTGTGAGGAACATCTTTTCGACGGCGGGCATGCGCCGCCTTCGAAGGAAGAGTGCCTGTCGCTGCAGCGCCGCGCCTTTATCCGCACGGGTCTTGCTGTAGCACTTTGATGTGCTGCCGACTCGGCAATCGAACATGTACCCGCATTCAGCGAGGGCCTGGTTGCGGGGCGGAGAGGGGGAGTATTGAGCCAGATTGTCTTTATCACCAGGGAATCCGATCCGAGCGAACAACGCGTCGCCGGCTCCGTCGAAAGCGTCAAGAAGCTGAAGTCGCTCGGCTTCGACGTGGTCGTCGAGGCCGGTGCCGGCCTCGGGTCGCGGGTGCCGGATGCCGAGTTCGAGAAAGCCGGGGCGCGGATCGGCAGTGCCGCCGATGCCCAGGGCGCCGACGTGATCCTGAAAGTGCGGCGGCCGACGGAGCAGGAGATCGGCGGCTACCGGTCCGGGGCGATCGTCATCGCCATCATGGACCCCTACGGCAACGACGCGGCGATCGCCGCGATGGCGGCGGCCGGGCTGACCGCCTTCGCCATGGAACTGATGCCGCGCATCACCCGGGCCCAGTCGATGGACGTGCTGTCCAGCCAGGCGAACCTTGCCGGCTACCAGGCAGTGATCGACGCGGCCCACGAATACGACCGGGCCCTGCCGATGATGATGACGGCGGCCGGCACGGTGCCGGCGGCGAAGATCTTCGTCATGGGGGCCGGCGTCGCCGGGTTGCAGGCGATTGCCACGGCGCGGCGCCTCGGCGCCATGGTGTCGGCCACCGACGTGCGCCCCGCCGCCAAGGAGCAGGTCGCCTCGCTCGGCGCCAAGTTCATCGCCGTCGAGGACGAGGAGTTCAAGGCGGCCGAGACGGCCGGCGGCTATGCCAAGGAAATGTCGAGGGATTACCAGGTCAAGCAGGCGGCGCTGGTCGCCGAGCATATCGCCAAGCAGGACATCGTCATCACCACGGCGCTGATCCCCGGCCGGCCGGCGCCGCGGCTCGTCACCCGCGCCATGCTCGACGCGATGAAGCCGGGCTCGGTCGTCGTCGACCTCGCCGTCGAACGCGGCGGCAATGTCGAAGGCGCCGAAGCCGGCAAGGTCGTCGACCTTGGCGGCGTCAAGGTCGTCGGCCACCTCAACGTGCCGGGCCGCATCGCCGCCTCCGCCTCGCTGCTCTACGCCAAGAACCTCGTCACCTTCCTGGAGACGATGGTCTCGAAGGAGACGAAGGCCCTGGCGGTCAACATGGAGGATGAGCTCGCCAAGGCGACGGCGCTGACCCACGGCGGCGCCGTGGTGCATCCGGCCTTCGGCGGCGCGAACGGGGGGGACAAGTAAATGGCGAACGAACTTCTGGACAAGGCGCTGACCGACCTCGAACGGGCGGTCGAGGCGGTCAGGACGGCGGCCGAATATGTGCCGGATGCGGCCGGCGCCGTGGCGCATGGCGCCACTGGCGGGGCGATCGACCCGTTCGTCTTCCGCCTGGCGATCTTCGTGCTGGCGATCTTCGTCGGCTACTACGTCGTCTGGTCGGTGACGCCGGCCCTGCACACGCCGCTGATGGCGGTGACCAACGCGATCTCCTCGGTGATCGTCGTCGGCGCGCTCCTGGCGGTCGGGATCTCCGCTTCCGGGCTTGCCACCGGCTTCGGCTTCGTCGCCCTGGTGCTCGCCTCGGTCAACATCTTCGGCGGCTTCCTGGTCACCCAGCGCATGCTCGCCATGTACAAGAAAAAAGACAAGTGAGGCGGGCCGATGAACGCTAACTTCGCAGCCTTCCTCTATCTCGTCTCCGGCGTCCTGTTCATCATGGCGCTCCGCGGCCTGTCGCATCCGACCACCAGCCGCAAGGGCAATGCCTACGGCATGATCGGCATGGGCATCGCCATCGTCACGACGCTCATGCTCGCCGGACCGTCGATCGGCGGCCTGCTGATGATCGTCGCCGGCCTGGCGCTCGGCGGCGGCGCCGGCGCCTATATCGCCAAGCGCATCGCCATGACGGCGATGCCGCAGCTCGTCGCCGGCTTCCATTCGCTGGTCGGGCTGGCCGCCGTGCTGGTCGCCGCCGGCGCCCTCTATGCGCCGTCCTCCTACGGCATCGGCGCGGTCGGCGAGATCCACGCCCAGGCGCTCGTCGAAATGGCGCTCGGCGTGGCGATCGGCGCGATCACCTTCACCGGCTCGATCATCGCCTTCCTGAAGCTCGACGGCCGCATGTCCGGCAAGCCGATCCTGTTGCCCTACCGGCATCTGATCAATCTGGGGCTGGCGGCGCTGATCGTCTTCTTCATCGTCGGCCTGGCGCTGACCGAAAGCCACTTCGACTTCTGGGCGATCGTCCTTCTGTCGCTGGCGCTCGGCGTGCTGATCATCGTGCCGATCGGCGGCGCCGACATGCCGGTGGTGGTGTCGATGCTCAACTCCTATTCCGGCTGGGCGGCGGCCGGCATCGGCTTCACGCTCGGCAACCTGGCGCTGATCATCACCGGGGCGCTGGTCGGCTCGTCCGGTGCGATCCTCTCCTACATCATGTGCAAGGGCATGAACCGCTCGTTCATCTCGGTGATCCTCGGCGGCTTCGGCGGCGAGACGGCGGCAGCCGGCGGCGACGACGGCGTGCAGCGCACCGTCAAGCAGGGCTCTGCCGACGATGCCGCCTTCCTGATGGCGAACGCCTCGAAGGTGATCATCGTGCCCGGCTACGGCATGGCGGTGGCGCAGGCCCAGCATGCGCTGCGTGAAATGGGCGACCAGCTGAAGGCGGCCGGCGTCGACGTCAAATACGCCATCCACCCGGTCGCTGGCCGCATGCCCGGCCACATGAACGTGCTCTTGGCCGAGGCGAACGTCCCCTATGACGAGGTGTTCGAGCTCGAGGACATCAACTCGGAATTCGCCCAGGCCGACGTCGCCTACGTGATCGGCGCCAACGACGTCACCAACCCGGCGGCGCGCGACGACAAGAGCTCGCCGATCTACGGCATGCCGATCCTCGATGTCGACAAGGCCAAGACCTGCCTGTTCGTCAAGCGCTCGCTCGGCTCCGGCTATGCCGGCATCGACAACACGCTGTTCTACAAGGACGGCACGATGATGCTCTTGGGCGACGCCAAGAAGGTCACCGAGGAGATCGTCAAGGCGATCAACCACTGAGCGGATGGCGCTTCGCGTCGGCCCCTCATCCGGCCTGCCGGCCACCTTCTCCCCGCAGGTGGGG
This sequence comes from Sinorhizobium fredii NGR234, assembly GCF_000018545.1. Lineage (NCBI taxonomy): Bacteria > Pseudomonadati > Pseudomonadota > Alphaproteobacteria > Hyphomicrobiales > Rhizobiaceae > Ensifer > Ensifer fredii. The sequence goes on along the minus strand of NC_012587.1, from coordinate 3,051,369 downwards.
CGAAGGGGACTCGCGGCACCCGCTGAAGTCCCCTCTCCCCGCGTGCGGTCCGCAGCCGAGGAGAGGGCTGCAGCGCTCGGAGACGTGCCCAAAGCTTCAATAGCCTCAACCGCCCGTAATCTCCGGATCCCAGGTAAAGAGCTCCTTCGCCCTCGCGACGCCGCGAAGCGCGAAGCGACCGAGCGAAACGGCATTGGCGCGATGCGCGGCCGGGGAGGCCTCGACGAATTCCGAAGACATGATGACGTGGCGTTCGACAGAGCGGCACATCGAGACGATGCGGCTCACTTCGTTGACGGCGGGGCCGACCACGGTGAAATCGAGCCGGTTCTGGCTGCCGATGTTTCCATAGAAGACCTCGCCGATGTGCAGCCCGAGATAGACGTCCGTGGTCGGTTTTCCTTCCTCGAGCCGTCGCTCGTTCAGGTCGGCGAGCATGATGCGCAGCTGCCGCTCGGCGGCGATCGCCGCGTTGCAGGCGTCGGCCGGCTTGCGGCCGTTGAAGATGGCGAGGACCCCGTCGCCGATCAGCTTCAGCACGCTGCCGCCATGGTCCTCGATCGCGGCAATGACCGTGCCGGAATAGTCGTTGAGGAAGGGAATGACCTCCTCCGGCGCGACGCTCTCGGCGATGCGCGTGTAGTTGCGCAGGTCTGAGAACCACATGACCGCCTCTATGCGTTCGGCCGCGCCCCGTTCGATGCTGCCTTCGACCACCCGCCGACCGGCGTCCTGGCCGAGATAGACATCTGCGAGCGTGCCGATGATGCGGACGCAGGAGGCCGCCTTCACGGCGAGCGCAAGCGTCGGCACGAGCGTTCGCAGCGCATGGAGGTCGTCGTCGTCGAAGCCTCCGCGTCTCTTCGTCGTCCAGTAGGAGTAGAAGCAATCCATCTGTCCGACGCGGCCACGGTCGGTGAAATGATGGATCAGGCCGAAGCAGTCGGTCTGCCCTTCGGATTTCAGCTTGTCGAACATGGTGAAGGGAATATGCGGCTCCTCGGCAAGACGGATGCGGCGCTCGGTTTCGTTGTCCTGGAGCATGTGGAAGAACACGGAGCGCTGCCAGTTTTCCTGTGCCTCGCCGCCGCTCGTCGACCCGTAATGCACGACGTCCGGTACGTCATCGCTTTCGGTGTTCCACTGAAAGGCGCGGCCCTCGAACTCCGGGTGGAGGGTGTCGATGAGCCCAAGGGCGCGGTCGATGTGGACACCGGCGGCGTGGCACTGGTCGCAGAAGCCCGCGAGAAGGTCCTGCTCCTTAAGGCCGCGAATTCCCTCGTCCGACATCCAGAGAACGATGTCGCGGATTGCCTGGTCCTTCATCCTATATCCCGTCGTGCTGTCGCGCCGGTTCAACTACTGCATGTCTCCTTAGGTCGACCTCGATCTGAGGACAAAGACATGCAGCGATTTAAAGTGCTACAGCGACCTTTGCGCGCCTGAAAAGGCGCGCGGCGCTGTAGTGACCAACAGCAAGAGTGGCGCGCCTTGCCCCGGCGCGCAAGTCGCTGCAATCTGGATGTCGAAGAACAGGAGGACTGCGGGTGAAGTGAGCCGAGCGAGGCCCCGGCGGGGCCTCCACAATTCATTCGCCTACGACGGTCAACCGGCCGGCGCCAGCACGAGATGATCGATGCCGAGCGCGACGTTCAGGCCTTCCTGGACCTGGACGTTGATCGGCTGCAGCATGAAGGCCCTGTTCGTGCCGCCGGCGATGACTTTCGCTCCGCCGCCGACGGCAAAGCTGGCGTCGGCACCTACACCGGCATATTCGCCGGCCAGCGCATGTTCGGTGAACGGGGTGCCGGTTTTCGCCAGCACATCCCAGATCATCACGGTCTTGCCGGTCGACCCGATATCGATGCCGATCTTGGTGATCCTGCCGGCATAGACTGCGCCTGGCGAACCATCCGCTGGCTTGAAGGTGCACATCAGGTTCTTGGTGGAGGTGATGATAAGCCCCGTGCCGCCTTCCGAACCGCAGGTCAGGCGGCCGAGCGCCACGTAGTTTTGAGCGGAGGCCGCCCCCGAAAGGGCCGCAAGGGCGGCCGCTGCAAGAAGGAACTGTTTGATCATGGCTGATCTCCATGTTTACGTCATAGCCAAACAGATTGCGCTCGTGTTGGTTCCGCAATCGCCGGTCGGCCGGGGCTCGCACAATGTCGTGGGCCGGCAAACAAAACGCCCGCGACAGTGCCGCGGGCGCCTCGACGGAGAGGAACGGGATTGGGGGTCAGGTTGCCTTGACGCGGGCAAGCCCGGCGCGGGCCGGCTCGTATTTCGGATCGAGCTGTAGCGCGTGCGAATAGGACTTCTGCGCCTTGGCCTTTTCGCCGCGACGCTCATAGATCAGCGCTTGGTTCGCCCAGGATTCGGCCAGCTTGCCGTTGAGGTTGATGGCCGTGTTGAAATCCGAGAAGGCGTTGTCGTCGTCGCCCTGTGCCACATAGGAAATGCCGCGGCCGTTATAGGGCTCGGCCGAACTCGGCGACAGCGAGATTGCCGTCGAGAAATCCTCGATCGCATGGGCATGATCATTGCGTGCCTGATAGATCAGGCCGCGATTGTGGTAGGCGCGGGGATCGGTGGTGTCGAGCTGGATCGCCTTGTTGAAATCGTTGAAGGCGTTGTCGAGTTGGTTGGCCTGGCGATAGAGATTGCCGCGGCCGATATAGGCTACGTCATAGCTCGAATTGAGCTGCAGTGCGGCATTGTAATCGGAAAGGGCGGCCTGCTGGTCGCCCATGTTGCGATGCACGAGCCCGCGGTTGGCATAGGCTTGGTAGAAGCTCGGGTTGAGCTTGATCGCCTGGTCGAAATCGGCAAGCGCCCGGCGGAATTCACCGGCGCGGCCGTAAGCCGAGCCGCGCACGTTGTAGGCTTCCGGGTCGCTCGGATTTGAGGCGATGACGCTCGACAGCGAGGCGATGTTTTCCTCCGAGCCCTGCGCTCGTTCAACACGGATCATCGATTCGGAGGCGTTGTCGGTCTGGCATCCGGCAAGCAGCAGGGCCGAGCCGAGTATCAGCATAGCGGCAAGCTTCGGATTGCGCTGGTGGCGGCGGCGCGCCTCTTGGATGGTGAAACCGGAGACGTCCGCAGTCATGGCAGCAAGTGTCAAAGTCGATCCCTCAAAGCGACAAGGTCCCAGTGCTTTCCTTTACGGAGAGCGGCGAAGGCGCGGGGGCTCCGGGGGCTCTATGAGCGCCTCGGGCGAACCGTCCGGCCTTGTTTCCGGGCGGCTGAACCGTCGCCAGCTGATGCGGCAGTCACGCTAGACTGCCGACGGACAGGGTGTCCATATCAAAATGGCGGCGGCGATGCCTCGCCCCCGCCACAAATTACATTGGAAAACGTCGAAAAAACGACCAATCAGCGGGCCAGAAGGCCTTCACGCTGTGCGCGCTTGCGGGCCAGCTTGCGAACGCGGCGGACGGCTTCAGCCTTTTCGCGCGCACGCTTCTGGGACGGCTTTTCGTAGAAGTCACGCATCTTCATTTCGCGGAAAATGCCTTCGCGCTGCATCTTCTTCTTGAGTGCGCGAAGCGCCTGATCGACATTGTTATCGCGGACAAGTACCTGCACGTGAATCCCGTTCCTTTGTTCGAGTTGGCAGCCTCACCATCAGGTTTGGGAGGCAATAAGTCTGCGTTCGCTGAGCCGAAAGCTCTACGATTAGAGGAGCGGATACCAGATCATCGGCTGAAAGTCCAGCGGCGAGATCGGGCTCAAGGGAAATTTGCGCCTCCGCCGGCAGGAAGACCGGGCGTCGAGCAACAGCGTCGGTTTGTCGCCTGTGTCGCAAGTCCACCCAAGTCCGCCGGATCGCGTCGCAAAAGAAACGTTGCGCCGTCACCGGATTTGCGATTTCTAACGCCGACAGAACATTTTTTGGGGTTCATGGAGTAGCAGGCGGATGCGCAAATATTCTGTTTTCGCCGTGGCGCGCGAGGCATTGCGGGGCCACAAGGGCTGGGGCCCCCACTGGGCCTCGCCGGAACCACGCCCGCAATATGATGTGATCATCATCGGCGGTGGCGGGCATGGCCTTGGGGCGGCCTATTATCTTGCCAAGGAGCACGGCATCACCAATGTCGCCGTGCTCGAGAAGGGCTGGATCGGCGGCGGCAATACCGGCCGCAACACGACGATCATCCGGTCCAACTATCTCTATGAAGAGAGCATGGACATCTACGAGCATTCGTTGAAGCTCTGGGAGAACCTGTCGCAGGACCTCAACTACAACGTCATGTACTCGCCGCGCGGCGTCATGATGCTGTCGCACAACATCCACGACCAGCAGTCCTTCAAGCGGCACATCAATGCCAACCGGCTCTACGGCATCGACAACGAATGGCTGACGCCGGAACAGGCAAAAGCCTATTGTCCGCCGCTCGATATCGCCAAGAGCGCCCGCTACCCGATCAACGGTGCGGCACTGCAGCGGCGCGGCGGCACGGCGCGCCACGACGCCGTTGCCTGGGGCTATGCCCGCGCGGCGTCCGACCGCGGCGTGCACATCATTCAGAACTGTGAAGTGACCGGCATCCGCCGCGACGAAACCGGCCGGGTCACCGGCGTCGACACCAATCGCGGCTTCATCGGCGCGAAGAAGGTCGGCATTTCCGCGGCCGGCCATAGCTCCGTGCTGATGCAGATGGCGGACGTGCGCGTGCCGCTGCAGAGCCAGCCGCTGCAGGCCCTGGTCTCCGAACCCTTGAAGCCGATCTTCCCCTGCGTGGTGATGTCGAACTCGGTGCATGCCTATATCTCGCAGTCGGACAAGGGCGAGTTCGTCATCGGCGCCGGTACCGACCAGTACAATTCCTATTCGCAGACCGGCGGCCTGCAGATCATCACCCATACGCTCGACGCGATCTGCGAGCTCTTCCCGATGTTCCGCCGCGTCAAGATGATGCGGCAATGGGGCGGCATCGTCGACGTGACGCAGGATCGCTCGCCGATCCAGGGCGTGACGCCGGTCCCCGGCCTCTATCTCAATGCCGGCTGGGGGACGGGCGGCTTCAAGGCGACGCCGGGCTCGGCCAATCTCTTTGCCCATCTCATCGCGCGCGGGGAGCCGCACAGGCTCTCTGCGGGGCTGACGCTCGAGCGCTTCCGCACCGGGCGGCTCATCGACGAGGCGGCAGCTGCCGCCGTAGCGCACTAGAGTTGAAGGATAGAGCGACCTTTGCGCCTTCTGTCAAAGGCGCGGCGCTCTAATGCGAGGATATTCCAGATGCTTCTGATTTACTGCCCCTACTGCGAGGAAGAGCGCTCCGAGCTCGAGTTCCGCAATGCCGGCGATGCCCACATCGTCCGTCCGACCAATATCGCCGAGATCAGCGACGAAGAATTCGAAGCCTATTTCTTCCTGCGCGACAACCCGAAGGGCGTGATCTTCGAGAGATGGCGGCACATTCACGGCTGCAGCCGCTTCTTCAACGCGGCCCGTGATACGGTCAGCGACCGGTTCCTGACGACCTACAAGGCCGGCGAGCCGAAGCCTGATCTCGATGCGCAGCCGAAGACGGCCGCGACGGTCGAGACCTACGAGGCCCTGGAAGGAGCAGCGCAATGAGCGGCGTCAATCGCATTTCGGGTGCGGGACGCCTGACGCCGGCCCGCACCGCCAGGTTCACCTTCGACGGTCGCACGCTGACGGCGCTCGAGGGCGACACGGTCGCCTCGGCGCTGATCGCCAACGACATCCATCTGGTCGGCCGGTCGTTCAAGTATCACCGTCCGCGCGGCATTCTTTCCGCCGGTGCGGAGGAACCGAATGCGCTGCTCGACGTCTCTCGTGACGCAGCGCGCCGGCAGCCGAACGTGCGCGCCACCGTGCAGGAAGTCTTCGACGGCATGAAGGTCTCTTCGCAGAACCGCTGGCCGTCGCTTGCCTTCGACGTCGGCGGTTTCAACGATCTTCTGTCGCCCTTCTTCGCCGCCGGCTTCTACTACAAGACCTTCATGTGGCCGAAGGCGGCGTGGCACAGCCTCTACGAGCCGTTCATTCGCCGGGCGGCCGGTCTCGGCGTCGCGCCGACCGAGCCCGATCCGGATCACTACGCCAGCCGCTACGTCCATTGCGACGTGCTGGTGGTGGGCGCCGGCGTCGCCGGTCTTGCGGCCGCACTCGCCGCGGCAAAGGCCGGCGCGAAGGTCTTCCTTTGCGACGAACAGCCGGAAGTCGGGGGTGCACTCCACCACGACACCGGAACGGTCGTCGACGGCAAGCCGGGCTATGTCTGGGCGCAGGAGACCGGCAAGGCGTTGGCCGGGATGGACAACGTGACGGTGCTGACCCGCACCACGGCCTTCGGCTACTACAACCATAATTTCGTCGGCCTCGTGGAGCGAGTGACGGACCATCTCGCCGCTGTCGACAAGGCGCTGCCACGCGAGCGGCTCTGGCAGGTGCGCGCCAAGAAGGTCATCCTCGCCAACGGCGCAATCGAGCGCCACATGGTCTTCGCCAACAACGACCGGCCGGGCATCATGCTGGCTTCGGCGGGCCGCACCTATCTCAACCACTTCGGTGTCGCGGTCGGTAAGAAGGTCGGCATCTACACGGCGCATGACTCCGCCTACGAGGCCGCCTTCGACCTCAGGAAGGCCGGCGTCGCGGTTGCGGCGATCGTCGATTGCCGCGAGCAGCCGGGCGAAGCGGTGCTGGAGAAGGCGAGACATCTCGGCATCGAGGTGCTGACGGGCCACTCCGTCGTCAACACGACAGGCAAGCTTCGGATCGCCTCGATTACCGTCGCCCGCAACGGCGGCCGCGGGGCGCGCAAGATCCCTGTCGATGCGTTGCTCGTCTCGGCCGGCTGGACGCCGTCGGTGCACCTCTTCTCGCAGTCGCGCGGCAAGGTGAAGTTCGACGCGGAGACGGAGCGCTTCCTGCCCGGCACCTACGCGCAGGACTGCCTGTCGATCGGCACCTGCAACGGCACCGACGACCTTCAGGCGACCATCGACGAGGCGCTTGCCGCCGGCGAGCTGGCCGCCCGGGCTGCCGGCGCCGAAGGCGGCGAGCAGGTCGCACTTACCGGTCAGAACGCCTTCGAATGGACCGGCGGCATGATCGGCGCGGCCGAAGGGGCGGGACCGGACACGACCGTCAAGGCGTTCATCGATTTCCAGCACGACGTCTGCGCCAAGGACATTCGCCTTGCGGTGCGCGAGGGCATGCATTCGGTGGAGCATATCAAGCGCTTCACCACCAACGGCATGGCCTCCGACCAGGGCAAGCTCTCCAACATGCACGGGCTCGCGATTGCCGCCGAAGCACTCGGCAAGGGCATCCCGGAAGTGGGGCTGACGACCTTCCGCCAACCTTATACGCCGATAACCTTCGGCACGATCGTTAATCACTCGCGCGGCAGCCTGTTCGATCCGGCCCGCAAGACGCCGATGCATGCCTGGGAAGAGGCGCAGGGCGCCGAGTTCGAGGATGTCGGCAACTGGAAACGCGCCTGGTTCTATCCGAAGGCGGGCGAGGACATGCATGAGGCAGTCGCCCGCGAGTGCAAGACGGTCCGCGAAGTGGCCGGCGTCTTCGACGCGTCGACGCTCGGTAAGATCGAGGTGGTCGGCCCGGACGCCGCCCAGTTCCTCAACCTGATGTATACGAATGCCTGGGACAATCTGAAGCCCGGCCGCTGCCGCTACGGCATCATGCTGCGCGACGACGGCTTCGTCTATGACGACGGCGTGGTCGGCCGGCTGGCCGAGGATCGCTTCCATGTGACGACGACGACCGGCGGCGCGCCGCGCGTCCTGCACCACATGGAAGACTATCTGCAGACCGAGTTCCCGCATCTCAAGGTATGGCTGACCTCGACGACGGAGCAATGGGCCGTCATCGCCGTGCAGGGCCCGAAGGCGCGCGAGATCATCGCACCGCTCGTCGAAGGCATCGATCTGTCGAACGAGGCCTTCCCGCATATGAGCGTTGCCGAAGGCCGCATCTGCGGCGTGCCCACCCGGCTGTTCCGCATGTCGTTCACCGGCGAGCTCGGCTTCGAGGTCAACGTGCCGGCCGATTACGGCCAGGCGGTCTGGGAGGCGATCTGGGCCAGGGCCGAACCGATGGGCGCCTGCGCCTACGGCACGGAGACGATGCACGTGCTGCGCGCCGAGAAGGGCTACATCATCGTCGGCCAGGACACCGACGGCACCCTCACGCCGCATGACGCTGCGCTTTCCTGGGCGGTCTCGAAGAAGAAGCCGGATTTCGTCGGCATCCGTGGCCTGAAGCGGCCCGACCTCGTCAAGGACGGCCGCAAGCAGCTCGTCGGCCTCCTCACCAAGGATCCGAAGGTGGTGCTGGAGGAAGGCGCGCAGATCGTCGCCGACCCGAACGAACCGAAACCGATGACCATGCTCGGCCATGTGACGTCGTCCTACTGGTCGTCGAATTGCGGCCGCTCGATTGCGATGGCGGTCGTTGCCGGCGGCCAGGCGCGGCTCGGACAGACGCTCTACGTACCGATGGCCGATCGGACGATCGCCGTCGAGGTGAGCGACATGGTGTTCTTTGACAAGGAAGGAGGTCGCCTCCATGGCTGACCAGGCAGTTCGCAAAACTCCGCTCGCCGGCCTCAGGGGCGGCTCGCACGCGGCGATCCTGACGCCGGCCGCACCCGCCTCGCGTATCTCGCTGCGCGCCGGCCAGGACGCGGTTCCGGCGCTCTCTGCCGCCCTCGGCGTGACGCTTCCGCTCAGGCCGAAGACCTCGGCGTCGAGCGGCAACCGCCATGCGCTCTGGCTTGGTCCGGACGAGTGGCTGGTGATCGACGAGGACGGTGCCGACCTGATGGGCGCCGCCGCATCCAGCGGCGCCCTGCATTCGGCCGTCGACGTCTCGCACCGCAACACGGCGATCATCGTCAGAGGACCGGGTGCGGAAGTGGCGATCAACAGCGGCTGCCCGCAGGACCTGTCGCTCGGCCTTTTCCCGGTCGGCGCCTGCTCGCGCACCGTCTTCGGCAAGGCGGAGATCGTTCTCCTCCGCACCGCGGAGGATACCTTCCGCCTCGAATGCTGGCGGTCGTTCTCACCCTTCGTCTTTGGCCTGCTTTCGGAAGGCGCTGAAGACGCCGCGCATTGAAGCGGCGTACTTTTAAACTGGAAGCGGCGGAGCGATCTGCCGCTTTTTCTTTTGCCGCCTGCTTGACGTTCACCCCTCATCCGCCTGCCGGCACCTTCTCCCCGCAAGCGGGGCGAAGGGTATTGCCGCACCCGCCTAAGTACCCTCTCCCCGTCGTTACGGGAGAGGGTTAGTCCTCGGGTTAAACCCGAGGAGAGGGGCAAATTTCTTTTCGAAGTGCTTTCGGCCGACTTGTGGCGCGAAATGCACCGCGGACGGTCTCGGCCGGCCCGGCCTCAGGCATCCGCCGGCCGGTCGTTCGGGTCGAACTGGATGATCGTCTGCCACACGGCGGTCAGGGCCGGCTTGCGTTCGCCTTCGACCTCCACGGTCGCGTCATAGGTGATCATCAGCATGCCGGCGCCGCGGAAGCGGGCATCGGCCATGGTGAAGCGGCCGCGCACCCGTGCGCCGCTCTTGACGGGCGCCATGAAGCGCACCTTTTCGAAGCCGTAATTGATGCCCATCGTCTGCTCGCGGATCTTCGGCAGGCAATTGTAGTTCATTGCCGAGAGCAGCGAGAGCGACAGGAAACCGTGCGCAATCGTGCCGCCGAAGGGCGTTTCGGCCGCCGCGCGCTCGGGATTCGTGTGGATGAACTGGAAGTCGCCCGTCGCCTCGGCAAAATTGTCGATGGTCTTCTGGGAAACGGTGATCCAGTCGGATACGCCGATCTCTTTGCCGATCAGATCTCTTACCTCGGAAAGTGAAATGTCTTGCGGCATGTGCTTGTCCTGAACCAGCGGCCTCCCTAACGATCTATAGGCCGGCCGGGCAATTTCTAGCAAGTGGCGGTAAAACTTTAGAAAACCTCGACCAGGAAGGTGACCGTACGCGCCGGGGCGCAGGCCGGCAGCGCCACGCCCGTAAGGGCGTCGCGCCATTCGCCGTCGAGGCTCGGGGGCGGCCTGAAGGGGTGCAACGCATGGCTGCGGTTGATGACCACGGCAAGCCGGGTCGATCGCTGCTGTTGCCGATCTCCCGTCGCCAGCACCATGATAAAGTTGTCGGTCGCCGGATGTTCCCAATCCTCGACGGTCATCGGACGGCCGTCGAGCCGCAGCCAGTCGACGTCGCCCTGTCCGGTGAAGAACGACGTGTCGTCGAAGACCCCAAAGCGGCGGCGCATGGCGGAGAGGGCAGCCGTGTGGTCGACGAGTTGCTGGTCGAGCGCCTCCCAGTCGAGCCAGGTCGTCACATTGTCCTGCGCATAGGCATTGTTGTTGCCGTGCTGGCTGCGGCCGCCTTCGTCCCCCGCCGTCAGCATGATCGTTCCGCGCGAGGCGAACAGGCTACCGGCGAGCGCCATCGCATCATTGCGCCGCGCCGCATCCACCTCCGGATCCTCGGTCGCGCCCTCGGCGCCATTGTTCCAGGAGTAATTCTCGTTGTGCCCGTCGCGATTGCCTTCGCCATTCGCCTCGTTGTGTTTGCGCGCATAGGCGACGAGGTCGAAGAGCGTGAAGCCGTCATGGGCGGCGATGAAGTTGACGCTGCGCGTCGTCGTCTCGCCCCAGCGCGAGAAGGTCTCGGAAGAGCCGGCAAGCGCGGTGGCGAGCGTCCCGACGGCGTGCCGATCGCCGCGCCAGTAACGGCGGATATCGTCGCGGGCGCGATCGTTCCATTCGAGAAAGGGGTGCGGGAAATTGCCGAGCTGGTAGCCGCCGGGGCCGGTGTCCCAGGGCTCGGCGATCAGGATGCGGTCGGAAAGCAGCGGATCGACCGCGATCGCGGCGAAGAGGGCTGCGTCGCGGTGAAAGCCGCCCATGTCCCGGCCGAGGATGGAGGCAAGGTCGAAGCGGAAACCATCGACGCCGGCGGCAAGAACGAAATGGCGCAGACTGTCGAGGATCAGCCTTCGGACCATCGGGTGATCGCAGGCGATGGTGTTGCCGCAGCCGGTGTCGTTGATGAGCTCGCCCGGCTCGTCGGTGACATGGCGATAATAGGTGAGATTGTCGAGCCCGCGCATCGAAAGCGTCGTGCCGTAGCGGTCGCTCTCGCCGGAATGGTTGAAGACGAGATCGAGGATGACGCCGATGCCGGCCTTGTGCAGCGCCTCGACGGTCTTGCGCAGTTCCTTGACGCCGCCGGGAACGAGGCGCGGATCGAGCGCCATCGGCGCGATCGGATTGTAGCCCCAGCCATTGTGGAGCCCGAGCGGCGGCAGGTGCCGCTCGTCGATCCAGGCGATGATCGGCATCAGTTCGACGGCGGACACACCGAGGCGGGTGAGGTGCTCGATGACGACCGGCTCGGCGAGGGCAGCCAGCGTGCCGCGTTTCTTCTCCGGAATGCCGGGATGAAGCATGGTGAACGGCTTGACGGCGACCTCGTAGATCAGCCCGCCGGGCTCAAACAGCGGCGGCTTCGGCTTCACGGCCTTGACGTCGGTGACGATCGCCTTCGGCACGAGGTCGGCCGTCTCCTCGCCGAACATCGTCAGCCGTGGATCGTGGCGAAAGGGGCGGTCGAGTTCCACGGCATAGGGGTCGACGAGCAGCTTGGAGGGGTCGAACCACAGTCCGTGGTCGGGCGAGTAGACGCCCTCGGCACGCAGGCCGTAGCGGGTACCGAGCGGCACGCCAGCGAGGATGATGCTATGCACATCGCCGTCGCGCGTCATCGGCAGGCGGCGCAGCTCCTTTTTGCCTTGCTTGTCGAACAGGCAGAGATCGATGCGGGCGGCATTGTGGGACCAGACGGCGAAGCATGTTCCGTCAGTCGTGCGGGTCACGCCGAGGGGTGGGATTCCTGTCGTCGGCATGAAGGCGCTTCCCTTCTTGATTTTACCGTTGAAGTCAGTGCCGCCGTCCACCCCCTCTGGCCTGTCGGCCATCTCCCCCACAAGGGATCGACTCGCGGCGAACACTTCGCCCGGGTCGAACGGCTTGGAATAGGAAGCCTTATCATTGGCACAGGGCGGGCCACATCCGATCTCCCCCCTTGTGGGGGAGATGGCCGGCAGGCCAGAGGGGGGTGAACTGGGGCATCAGCGGAAGATCTGCGTGAGTGCCTCAGGTAATAACGCTCGGCTCCTGGCGGCCGGTGCGCGTCTTGATCTCGGCGATGTTGTCGGCGACGGCGATCAGGTCGGCGAGTGCTGCTTGTGTGTCCAGGTCGTGGCCGGCCGGGTCCGGCTCGAAGCGTTCGATATAGACGCGTAGCGTCGCGCCGGAGGTTCCGGTGCCGGAGAGGCGGAAGACGACCCGCGATCCGCCCTTGAAGAGGATGCGGATGCCCTGGTTGTTGCTCACCGACTTGTCGACCGGGTCGTTGTAGGAGAAATCATCGGCGGTCTCGACGGTGAGTGGGCCGAAGCCCTTGCCCGGCAGCCCGGCGAGCTTGTCCCTGAGCGCGGCGATCAGGCCGTTGGCGGCGTCCGAATCGACTCCCTCGTAGTCGTGGCGCGAATAATAGTTGCGTCCGTAGGTCGACCAGTGCTGGCGAACGATGTCGAGGGCGCTTTCCTGGCGAGCGGCCAGGATGTTGAGCCAGAGCAAAACGGCCCAGAGCCCGTCCTTCTCGCGCACGTGGTTGGATCCGGTGCCGGCGCTTTCCTCGCCGCAGATCGTCGCCAGGCCCTCGTCGAGCAGGTTGCCGAAGAACTTCCAGCCGGTCGGCGTCTCGTAGAGACCGATGCCGAGCTTCTCGGCGACGCGGTCGGCGGCCCCGCTCGTCGGCATGGAACGGGCGATGCCGGCCAGCCCCTTGGCGTAGCCGGGCGCCAGATGCGCATTGGCGGCAAGGATCGCCAGGCTGTCGGAGGGCGTGACAAAGATGCCCTTGCCGATGATCAGGTTGCGGTCGCCGTCGCCGTCGGAGGCGGCGCCGAAATCGGGCGCGTCGGGCGCCATCATCGTCTCGTAGAGCGCGCGGGCATGGACGAGGTTGGGATCCGGATGATGGCCGCCGAAATCCGGCAGCGGTATGAAGTTCATCACCGAACCCTTCGGCGCGCCGAGCCGTTTCTCGATGATCTCCTTGGCATAGGGTCCGGTGACGGCGCTCATCGCATCGAAGACGACGCGGAAGCCTCCGGAAATCAGCTTGCGGATCGCCGCAAAGTCGAACAGGCTCTCCATCAGCTCGGCATAGTCGGCGACCGGATCGATCACCGTCACCGTCATGGTCTCGACCTGGTGCGATCCCTCGGCGTCCAGATTGACGTCGGCGACGTCGGCGATCTTGTAGCTGTCGATCACCCTGGTGCGGTCGAAGATCGCATCCGTCACCTTTTCCGGGGCGGGACCGCCATTGCCGACATTGTACTTGATGCCGAAATCCTCGGTCGGACCGCCGGGGTTGTGGCTTGCCGACAGCACGATGCCGCCGAACGCCTTGTATTTGCGGATGACATTGGAGGCAGCCGGCGTCGACAGAATACCGCCGCGGCCGACGAGCACGCGGCCGAAACCGTTCGCCGCCGCCATCTTGATCGCCTTCTGGATGACCTCGCGGTTGTAGTAGCGGCCGTCGCCGCCGATCACCAGCGTCTCGCCTTGGAAGCCTTCGAGCGAATCGAAAATCGCCTGGATGAAGTTCTCGGCATAGTTCTTCTGCTGGAAGACCGGGACCTTCTTCCTGAGGCCCGACGTGCCGGGCTTCTGGTCGCCATAGGGGTTGGTGGAGACGGTTTTTATCATCTGTCTTAGCCTTTCGCGAGAAGACCGGAATAGAGCGACGCGTAGCGTTCCGCGCTCTTGGCCCATGAAACGTCGGACTTCATGCCCTGGTTCTGCAGACGCGCCCAGACCTTCGGTTCGCCGTATGCACGCATGGCGCGCCGGATCGCAAGGCGCAAGCCGTCGGCGGTGACCGGGTGGAACTGGAAGCCGGTCGCCACCCTGGCCGACAGCGCCGCCTCGTTGGCGTCGATGACCGTATCGGTCAGGCCGCCGGTCCGGGCAACGATCGGTATGCAGCCGTAGCGCAGGCCGTAGAGCTGCGTCAGGCCGCAGGGCTCGAAGCGCGAGGGAATGAGGATCGCGTCGGAACCCGCCTGCATGAGATGCGACAGCGGCTCGTCGTAGCCGGTCACCATGCCGATGCGGCCGCGGTGACGCGAGGCGGCCGCCATCAGCGCCCCCTCGAGCGCACTGTCGCCGGAACCGAGCACGATAAGCTTGCCGCCGAGCGCCACGATATCGTCGGCCACTTCGGCCAGCAGGTCCATGCCTTTTTGCCAGGTGAGCCGGCTGATGACGCAAAAGATCGGACCGCGGCTGTCGTCCAGGGCAAAACGGTCTTCCAGAGCCTTGCGGTTGGCGGCTCGCTGCTTGATCGCGGTCGGACCGTAGTGTCGGGCGATGTGCGGATCGGTCTCGGGATTCCACGTATCGACATCGATGCCGTTGACGATCCCGGTAAGGTCCATGGCGCGGCTTGCCAGAAGCCCTTCCATCCCCATCCCGAATTCCGGCGTCAGGATCTCATGCGCATAGGAAGGGCTGACCGTGGTGATCGCCGTCGCCATCTGCAGGCCGCCTTTGAGGAACCCGACATCGCCGTAATATTCGACGAACGGCATAGAGAAGGCCTCGGGCGGCAGGGCGAGCTCGGGAAAGACCGAAGCGCCGAATTGGCCCTGGAAGGCGATGTTGTGGATCGTCAGCACCGTCGGCATGTTCCGCGCCGAGCCGAAGCGCATATAAACCGGCGTCAGCGCCGCCTGCCAGTCGTGGACGTGGACGATATCCGGCTTCCAGCCAGGCACGACATCGTCGCCGGCGATCTCGGCGGCCGCGAGCGACAAGGCGGCGAAGCGGCGGAAATTGTCCGGATAGTCACGCCCGGTCGGATCGAGATAGGGTCCGCCGTCGCGGTCGTAGAGTGCCGGTTGATCGAGTACGAGCAGGTCCAGCCCGTCGAATTCGGCCGCAAGAACGGTCGCAGGATGGCCGAACAGATTGGCGATGCGGCCGGCCGCCTTTGGCTTCTTGAGCTTGTGGAGCACGGCCGGGTAGCCGGGCAGCAGGGTGCGGGTGCGGATGCCGTGGGGAAGAAGCGCCGCTGGAAGCGCGCCGGCGACATCGGCGAGCCCCCCGGTCTTGACCAGCGGGTAGACCTCGGACGCAACGGACAGAATGTTCATATGCGGCAGACCTACATTCCCAACTTGTCGATCATCGTTTGCGTAATCAGGCAGACGCCGTTCTCGGAGCGGCGGAAGCGCTTGGCGTCGAGCTCCGGATCGTCGCCGACCACCAGCCCCTCCGGGATCACGACCCGGCTATCGATGACGACATTGCGCAGAATCGAGTGCCGCCCGATCGTCACGTCGGGGAGAACTACGGCATTTTCGAGTCGGGAGTATGAATTGACCCGGACGCCGGTGAACAGGAGACTCTTGTTCAGCGCCGCGCCGGAGATGATGCAATCGCCCGAGACGAGTGAGGAGGTCGCCGAGCCGCGGCGGTCCTCGTCGTCGTGGACGAATTTTGCCGGCGGCTTGATTTCGGAGAAGGTCCAGATCGGCCAGGTGCTGTCATAGATGTCAAGCTCCGGCGTGATATGGGTGAGGTCGATATTGGCCTGCCAGTAAGCGTCGATCGTGCCGACGTCGCGCCAATAGGCCTCGCGTTCGAAATCCGAGCGGACGCAGGAGTGGGTGAAGCGGTGGGCGACCGCCTTACCGTGCTCGACGATATAGGGGATGATGTCCTTGCCGAAGTCGCGGCTGGACTTCGGATCGGCGGCATCGCGGCGCAGCATGTCCATCAGGAACTTGGTGTGGAAGACGTAGATGCCCATCGAGGCCAGCGCCATCTCCGGGTTGCCGGGGATGCCGGGCGGATCGGCGGGCTTCTCGACGAAGGCGATGATGCGGTCCTCGTTGTCGACATGCATGACGCCGAAGCCCGTTGCCTCCATGCGCGGCACTTCCAGGCAGCCGATCGTCACGTCGGCTCCGGAATCGACGTGCTGCTGCAGCATCAGCTCGTAGTCCATCTTGTAGATGTGGTCGCCGGCGAGGATCACCATGTACTCGACGCCGTGATCCTCGATGATGTCGATGTTCTGGAAAACCGCATCGGCGGTGCCTTCATACCATTGCGTCTCCGAGACGCGCTGGCTGGCCGGCAGGATGTCGAAGCTCTCGTTGCGTTCGGGGCGGAAGAAGTTCCAGCCGCGCTGCAGGTGCCGGATCAGCGAATGGGCCTTGTACTGGGTCGCAACGCCGATGCGGCGGATACCGGAATTGAGCGCATTGGAAAGCGCGAAGTCGATGATGCGCGCCTTGCCGCCGAAATAGACGGCCGGCTTGGCGCGCCGGTCGGTCAGTTCCTTCAGTCGGCTGCCGCGGCCGCCGGCGAGAACATAGGCCATGGCATCACGGGCCAGAGGTTGCGTACGTTTTTCCACCATTTGTCCTCCCCAAGATCAGTTCTTCGAGGACCGCCCGGCGGCATTCTGCGACGCCTCGCGGGCCCCATGATTTCTTCCTGCCCGTCCGCCGGCTGTGCCGGCCGGAACTGCTCGTCAATCCTGCTCCAGCATCAGCGTCGCCAGCGGCGGCAGCGTGACGGTGGCCATCGTCCTTCCGTTCGATTTCTTTTCCGCTTGCACGGCGCCGCCGTTGCCCTTGCCGCTTCCTCCGTAGATCTCCGCATCGGTGTTGAGGATTTCCTTCCAGCGTCCCGCCACCGGCAGCGGCACGTCGTAGCCCTCCCGGTAGACGGGCGTGTAGTTGGTGACGACCGCGACCAGCTTCTCGCCCGGCGCCTTTCTCAGCCATGCGAAGACCGAATTGTCCCGGTCGTCGGCAATCAGCCACTCGAAGCCCTCGCCCTCGCAGTCGCGCGCGTGCAGCGCCGGCTTCGAGCGGTAGGTGCCGTTCAAGTCGCGGACCAGCCGCCGCATGCCTTCGTGAAGGTTGTACTCAAGCAGGTTCCAGTCGAGCTGGCGCTCTTCCGACCATTCGCGCCACTGGGCGAACTCCTGCCCCATGAACAGCAGCTTCTTGCCCGGATAGCCCCACATGAAGGCGTAGTAGGCCCTGAGGTTGGCGAACTTCTGCCAATCGTCGCCGGCCATCTTGGCGATCAGCGATCCCTTGCCGTGCACGACCTCGTCATGCGACAGCGGCAGGACGAAATTCTCGCTGAAGGCGTAGAGCAGCCCGAAGGTCATGTCGTTGTGGTGGAACTTGCGGTGCACCGGCTCGCGCGACAGATATTGCAGCGTGTCGTGCATGAAGCCCATGTTCCATTTGAAGCCGAAGCCGAGCCCGCCGGTATGAACCGGATGCGAGACCTTCGGCCAGGAGGTCGACTCCTCGGCGATCGTCAGGACGCCCTGATGGATGCCGTAGAGGCGGCTGTTCATCGTCTGCAGGAAGCGGACCGCCTCGAGATTTTCATTGCCGCCATATTCGTTCGGCACCCATTCGCCGTGCTGGCGCGAATAGTCGAGATAGAGCATCGACGCGACCGCATCGACGCGCAGGCCGTCGACATGGAACTTCTCGGCCCAATAGAGGGCGTTGTTGACGAGATAGGCGGCGACCTCCTCACGGCCGAAATTGTAGATCGCCGTGTTCCAATCGGGATGGAAGCCCTGGCGCGGATCCTCATGCTCGTAGAGCGCCGTGCCGTCGAACCAGCGAAGCCCATGCTCGTCGGTCGGAAAATGCGCCGGTACCCAGTCGAGAATGACGCCGATGCCGGCCTTGTGGCAGCCGTTGACGAAGCGGGCAAAGCCCTCCGGTTCGCCGAAGCGCGCCGTCGGCGCATAAAGACCGGTGGTCTGGTAACCCCAGGACGGGTCGTAGGGAAATTCGGAGATCGGCAGGAATTCGATATGGGTGAAGCCCATGTCGACGCAATAGGGGATCAGCCGTTCCGCCAGTTCGTCCCAGGAGAGCATGTCGCCGTTGTCGCGGCGCTGCCACGAGCTGGCATGGACCTCGTAGATGGAAATCGGCTGGCGGCGCGGATCGACCTCATCCCAGTGCCGCCGGTGTGCCTCGTCCTCCCACACCTGGACGATTTCTCCCGTCGTTACCGATGCGGTGTCGGGGCGCAATTCCGAGCGACGGGCGAAGGGATCGGCCTTCAGCGGCAGCAGGGTGCCGTCCTTGCCGAGGATCTCGTATTTATAGGGGGAGCCGATCGGCACGCCGGGAACGAAGATCTCCCAGATGCCGGTGTCGGCGCGTCGCCGCATGACATGGCGGCGCCCGTCCCAGTCGTTGAAGCCGCCGACGACGGAGACGCGCCGCGCGTTCGGCGCCCAGACGGCGAAATGAAAGCCTTCGGCACCGTCATGGGCGATCGGGTGGGCCCCTAGCTTGTCGAAGAGCCGGAGATGTGAGCCTTCGCGGATGTAGTAGTCGTCCATCGGCCCAAGGACGGGACCGAAACTGTAGGGATCGACCACGATCCATTCGCCGCCCGCGTTGCGGGCCCGGTAGCGGACCGGCTGCGTCTTGCGAAGCGAGACGGGGCCTTCGAAAAACCCCGCGTCGTGGCGCCGCTCCAGGGCTCCGACCTCGTCGCCGGACAGGGTCTCCGCGACCACCGTTGCAGCGCCGGGGATGAAGCAGCGCGCGACATAGCTCTTGCCGCATGCATGCACACCGAGAACGGCAAACGGATCGCTATGGGTGCCGGAAAGTATTGCCTCGATTTCCTGCGCCGGCAGAAAGCCTGATGCAGCGGGCGTTTCGTCCTTGCCGGGCGGTGATGTCATCCGGCTCTCCAGATTTCACCGGCATACTGACGGATCGTGCGGTCGGATGAAAACCAGCCCATCCGCGCCGTGTTGCGGATCGTCTTCGAATACCAGTCGGACGGGGTGGTCCAGAGTTTGTCAACCTCGCGCTGCGCCTTGGCGTAGGCTTCGAAATCGGCGGCGACCATGAACCAGTCATGGTTGTAGAGGCCGTCGACTAGGCCCGCGAAGCGGTTGCGATCATCCGGCGAGAAGACGCCGGAGGCGATCGCCTGAAGCGCCTGCGACAGCTCGCGCGAGCCCTCGATGACGGCCCGCGGATTGTGCCCCTCGGCCCGTGCCTTGGCCACCTCCTCGGCGGTCATGCCGAAGATCTTGATGTTTTCCTCGCCGACCCAGTCGCGCATCTCGACATTGGCGCCGTCGAGCGTGCCGATGGTCAGCGCGCCGTTGAGGCCGAACTTCATATTGCCGGTGCCGGACGCCTCCATGCCGGCCGTCGAGATCTGCTCGGAGAGGTCGGCGGCTGGAACCATTACCTCGGCCAGCGAGACGTTGTAGTTGGGAACGAAGACGATCTTCAGGAGACCGCGCACCGCCGGGTCGTTGTTGATCACCTTCGCGACGTCATTGGCGAGCTTGATGATCAGCTTGGCGTGGTGGTAGCTCGGCGCCGCCTTGCCGGCGAAGAGCTTGACGCGCGGCACCCAGTCGAGTTCCGGATGCGAGCGGATCTGGTCGTAGAGCGCCACCGCCTCGATGATGTTCAGCAATTGACGCTTGTATTCGTGGATACGCTTGATCTGGATGTCGAACATCGCCGACGGATCGAGCCTGATGCCGAGGCTCGCCTGGACAAGCTTTGCCAGCTTCACCTTGTTGGCGCGCTTGACGGCAGCGAACTGTTCCTGGAAGTCCGCCTTGTCGGCAAAGGCGTCGAGCGCCTGCAGCGCCTCGGTATTGTCCATGAACTCGTCGCCGATCGCGTCCCGGATGAGGCCGAACAGGCCGGGATTGCACTGCATCAGCCAGCGGCGCGGCGTGATGCCGTTGGTCTTGTTGTTGATGCGGTCCGGATAGAGCTTGTGCAGATTGGCAAACACCGTTTCCTTCATCAGGTCGGTGTGCAGCGTCGAAACGCCGTTGATCGAATGGGAGCCGACAAAGGCGAGATTGCCCATGCGCACCCGCCGTTCGCCCGTTTCGTCGATCAGCGAGATGGAGCGGATCTCCTCGTCGACCGCATGCTTCTGCCGGCGCGCCTCGATGAGGACCTTCGCATTGATCGCATAGACGATCTGCATGTGGCGGGGCAACAGCCGCTCGAACAGCGGCACCGGCCAGCTTTCGAGCGCTTCCGGCAGCAGCGTGTGGTTGGTATAGGCGAAGGTCCGCCGGGTGATGTCCCAGGCCTCTTCGAAACCAAGGCCATGGATGTCGGTGAGCAGGCGCACCAGTTCAGCGACGGACACCGCCGGGTGCGTATCGTTGAGCTGGATGGCGACCGCATCCGGCAGCGACGTGAAGTCCGGATATTGCTGCAGGTGCCGGCGCAGGATGTCCTGCAGCGAGGCGGACGAGAAGAAGTATTCCTGTCGGAGGCGCAGTTCCTGGCCGGCCGGCGTGGCGTCGGCCGGATAAAGCACGCGCGTCAGCGACTCCGCCTTGTTGCTCTCGCGCAGCGCACCGATGTGGTCGCCGGCGTTGAAGGCGTCGAGCAGGATCGGATCGATCGGCTGCGCAGCCCACAGCCGCAGCGTGTTGACGCGCTTTGCCCGCCAGCCGACCGCCGGCGTGTCGAAGGCGGTGGCGATCACCCGCTCCGCCGGCTTCCAGACGTAGCGCTGGACTTCCTCGTCGATATTGACCGTCTCGACGCTGCCGCCGAAGCCGATCTCGTAGGAGCTCTCCCGCCGCTCGAATTCCCACGGATTGCCGTGGGCCAGCCAGGTCTCGGGCAGTTCGACCTGCCAGCCGTCGGCCATCTGCTGGCGGAACAGGCCGTGCATGTAACGGATGCCGTAGCCATAGGCGGGAACGTCGACGGTCGCCATCGACTCCATGAAACAGGCGGCAAGGCGCCCAAGGCCGCCATTGCCGAGGGCGGCGTCCGGCTCGAGCTGCGCGACCACGTCGATATCGACGCCCAGCGAGGCAAGTGCATCACGCATCTCGTCCATCAGGCCGATATTCGTCATGGCGTCGCGCATCAGCCGGCCGATGAGGAATTCGAGCGAAAGGTAGTAGACCCGCTTCGCCCCGGTCGCATAGGTCTTGCGCGTCGAGTCCATCCACTTGTCGGTGATCCGGTCGCGAGCGACAAGAATGGCGGCGGTCAGCCAGTCGTGCGGCTTTGCGACCTTCGGATCCTTGCCGATGCGGTACTTGAGGCGCTCGAGAATCTCGACGGCAAGCTGGCCCGGTTCGGAGGATCTCAGTGCCGGCTGCGGCAGTTCGTTGGTGGAGAGCCGATTCATCATGAGAACTGTCAAACCCTTGTTGCATTTCAGGAAACCGTAAGCCGAACCGGCCGGGACAGGCATTTATGCATCGATCCGAAGCGCTTGCAACAGGTGTTTTTAAATGGATTAGATCATTCCGACGCCGGGCGCGGATGCAGTTAGGCTTCTATTTCAATAGTTTCGCAGAAAGAAAAATGCCGTCCGGCAAAGACCGAACGGCATGGCAAAATGATTGGACGGCGACAATTCCGGCCCGACAGCCCCAATATCCCGGGCTGCGGTTGTGCGCCGGCTATTTGGTCAGGCGGGAAACCACTGCCGCGGCGCGTTCGCCAATGGCCTTGAAGGCCGCGACAAGGTCTGTCACTTCCTCGGCCTCGAAATAATGCGAGCTGGAGGAGGCGCAGTATTTCAGCAACGCCTGGCCACGCTCCGGTGCCATGAACGCTACGCTATAGATCTCGACCTTGTTGGCCTTGGCGGTGTCGCACCATTGCTTCGTGACCGTGTCGTCATTGGCGTAGTTGTTCTCGCCATCGGTCATGAAGACCATGTACTTCGACGGAACCTGGCCGTTCTTGGCGGCGTGGGCCGTGTTTTCCGTCGCCGCGATGACCTTCTGGTAGGCGGTCTTGAAGGCGCCGGCCGATGCCGTGCCGCCGGTTGCGACGAGCGCATTGACATAGGCCGCGGCGCCGCTCGTACCCCAGGCGAGCGTTCCAGCGGTGTCCTGAACGGAATTATAGGAGATCGCGGCGGTACGGACATAGATCTGATCCGGATCGGCGACCAGCAATTGCGCCAGCAGGTCCGTGACGGCAGTCTTCAGAGCGTCGATTTTGGTGACGTAGCAGGGACTGCTCGCCCAAAGATTGGGGTATCTGCTCCAGTTGGACTCCGTGTAGTTGGGGCAGCTCTTTTTTGCCGCGTTGATCGTGTTCGTCTTCCACGCCATCGAGCCGGATCGGTCGAGGACCAGGTACATCGACAGCGCGTTCTTGCTCTCGGTTGCGCTTTCCGCCGTGGAGCTGGCTTCGAGTTCGATCGAGTCCGTGCCGAGCAGCCGCGTCATGGCGTTGAACTCGGTGACGCGCTTGTTGATGACGGTGACCTGGAAGATCTTTCCTTTCGTACCGTTGGGGGTCTCGGTGATGTTCACCTCGAGCGTGTTGACGTCGTCCCAATCAGGTGTCGACGAAGCAGCGCCGGAGGAGGCTCCCTCTCCGCTGTCGGCCGGAGCATCGGGCGTCGTGGTGCCGCCGGCCTGGGTCTTCAGGAATTTGCGGGCGATCTCCTTGGCTGCAGCGATATCCGGCTGTTCGTCGGAAACAAGCGCGGACGCCGCCGCAAGGGCGGCCGCGTCGGTCGCATCCTGGAGCTGGTTCTTCGTCATCAGCATGTTGGCCATGTCGATCGAAACGCCGCCTGCTGCGAGAAGCAGCGGCGCCGCGACTGCCGTCATCATTCCAAAATTGCCGCCCCGGTCCTTGAGCATCGTGATGAAGGACCGGCCGATCATGGACCGTCTTCTCATGTGTACGCACCCCCGCACGTTGTAGATTTTCATCCATGACACTAGTGGTGATGCGTTACGGTCCCGTTGAGACGATCGTTGCAATCTTAACGAAACGGCCGGAAAGCCCATGTCTTCTGGGGGCATTCCGCAGGGCGGAATTGTGCGAAAATGGTGCGAATCGTTCCGTTTCGGGTCATTCCACGGGAATGACGTCGACGGCCTGTTCGGTAGTGTGGCTGCCGTAGCTTTTCAGCACACCGATGACCGGCGCCACGTCGCCATAGTCACGGCCATGGCCGACGACGATATGATCGGTGCCGGCCGGAATATTGTTGGTCGGGTCGAGCTCCATCCAGCCACCGGTCGTGCCGCACCAGAAGCGGACCCAGGCATGCATGGCGTCGGCACCTTCAAGCCGCTCTTTGCCGGGCGGCGGCAGGGTCCTGAGGAAGCCGCTGACATAGCCGGCGGGGATACCCAGGCTGCGCAGCGCCACGATCATCACATGGGTGAAATCCTGGCAGACGCCGCGCTTCAGCTTGAAGGCCTCGGCGGGCGTCGTGGTCACGGTGGTCGCTTCGGTATCGTAGGCGAAATCGCGGTGAATGCGCTCGCAGACGGCGATGCCGATCTGACGCACCGTCATGTCCTCCCCGGCGATCTCGCGCGCATAGGCGGCGATTTCCCCAGCCTCCGGCAGCAGCGGACTCGGGCCGATGAAATGATGCGGCGAGTCGGCATCGATCGACCAGCAGGCGGCCAGTTGCGAGGGCAGGCTAGCCAGCGGCGGCGACAGATCGGCGGTGAGCGGCGTCGCTTCAGCCTGCACGCGCGCCTGCATGCGAATGACCAGGTTCTCGTGAGCGGAGCGGAACAGGATGGAGGTGGTGGCGTTGGCGAAGAAATCGACGCTCTCCGACCGTTCGCCGGGCGTCGGCTGGCACGTGACGGCGCCGGCGATGAGGCGCTGTCGGCCGGGGATCGACGCGGGCAACACGCGCACGAGATGGCGACCGCCGCTCACCGGAACCTCGTAACCGTAGGTGATCTTCAAATTGATGTCATAGAGCATGGGAAGGGCTGCCGTTCACTGGTTCACCTCCGGTGCAGGGACAAGTCCCCTCCCCAACCCTCCCACAAGGGACCCACAAGGGGGAGGGGCTTAGCCACCGCTGCGATCGGCTGCCACTTCCGCCTCGGCGTCCAGCGCAAAGGTCGACATGGAGGCGGAGGCGGTGCGGCCGCGATAGCCCCTCCCCCTTGTGGGGAGGGGTTGGGGAGAGGTTACAGACGTGCACGCCTGCGCTGCTGTGTCGCCTCATGTTCACTCTAGCCGAGATAGGTTTGCGCAATCAGGTCCGAAAGTCTTTCAAGGTCCTGCTCGAGCCGCTTGTAGACGGCTTCGCTCATTGCCTCCGGCGTCATCACCGCGAGGCCGGAGTGAAGCCGCATCGTCTCCCGGTAGAAAGGCGACATCTGGCCGTTGACGAAGGCGTTCGGCAGCAGCTCGACCTCCGTCTTGATCTCGTTCAACTGAAAAAGCACGGAACGCGGGTTGAGCGGATCGAGCGCCAAAAGGTCGGTAACCGTCAAGGCGGCGGTGTTGACGTTGTAGCGGCGGCGATGGGTCATGACGCTGTCGCCGATCTCGAGCAGCATGTCATAGGCGCCGTCCGGAGCCTCCGGCCCGGACATATGGCCGAGCAGCCTCGTCATGTGCAGGCCGCGCTCGAGATAGCGGCCGATCGACAGGAACCGCCAGCCGGTAAAGCGATACATGTTCTCGTGGACGAGACCGGCAAAACCGGCAAGCTTGCGCAGCAGAATGGTCATCGCATGGGTCGCGTCGTCGCCGGCCTGCACGGTCGCATGGAACTTTCGCGCCGTTTTCGACAGGTCGTTCAGGGCGAGCCAGCCGTCGGGGGAGAACCGGTCGCGGATGTTGCCGGCGCTGAAGAGCGCGCTGTCGATGTTGGCGAGCAGGCTCACCGGTACCGGCTGACGGGTGCTGATGTCGAGCGCGGCAAGGTAGCTGGTGACGTCCTTCAGGAGCGGCATGCTCGGATCGGCCGCTTCGGCAAAGCGCGCATGCCAGGCGCGCAGGATACGAAGCGCGCCCTCCGCCCTCTCGATATAGCGGCCGAGCCAGAAGAGATTGTCGGCCGCGCGGCTCGGCAGGCTGCCCGGAAGATTGCGGGTGAAGCTCTCCTCGGCCGGGAGCAGGGTGGTGCGTTCGACCGGCTTGTCGCTGACGATCCAGACATCGGCGGCGGTGCCACCCGCCTGCATGGCGATCGCCGCCACGTCGTCGCCGGAGCCGATCCGGGCAAAACCGCCCGGCATGATCTGCCAGCCGTCGCGGCTGCGCGCCGCAAAGACACGCAAGCTCATCGGCCGCGGCGTCAGCCGTCCGCGCACCCAGGCCGGCGTCGTCGACAGCGTCACGACCTCCTGTCCGACGAGCTTGCCGCCATCTGTCGCCAACCACTCGCCGACCGATGTCTTGGCGGTGTCGCGCAGCGAGGCGCCGAGCACCGATTGGCCGTTGTCGTCGAAGAAGGGCCGCGTCGAATAGGCCGGGCCGATCACCATGCCCTCGATGTTGTTCGCGACCTGCTGGCGCTCCGATTCCTGGCCGCACCACCAGGTGGCGATCGACGGCAGCTTCTGCTCTTCGCCAAGCAAATGGCGACACAACGTCGGCATGAAGGCGAGGAAGGCGCGCGTTTCGAGAATGCCGGAACCGATCGCATTGACGATCGAGACGGAGCCGGCCCTCAGCGCTTCAACGAGTCCGGGCGTGCCGATATGGGAGGATTGATCGAGTTCGAGCGGATCGGCGAAGGAGGCGTCGAGCCGACGCCAGAGCACGCCGATCGGCTTCAGGCCGGCGACGGTGCGCACCATCACCCGGCCGCCGACGACCGTCAGGTCCTCGCCTTCGAGCAGCATGAAGCCGAGATAGCGGGCGATGTAGGCATGCTCGAAATAGGTTTCGTTGGCGATGCCGGGCGAGAGGACGGCGATGCGGTCGTCCGGATGCAGCTTTTGCGCCTGAAGGGTGTCGCGGAACGCCCCGAAGAAGCTTGCCAGGCGGTGGACATGGGTTTCGGCGTAGAGGTTGGAAAAGGCGCGTGTCGTCGCGACGCGGTTTTCAAGTGCAAAGCCTGCGCCGGACGGTGCCTCGGTCCGGTCGGAAAGAACCCACCAATTGCCGTCCGGGCCTCGCCCGATCTCGAAGGTACAGAAGTGCAGGAAATGTCCGCCAGCCGGCTCGACGCCGACCAGCGGGCGCAGGAACTGCGGATTGGATGCGACGAGCGCCGGCGGCAGCAGGCCTTCGCGGACGAGGCGGTTCTCGCCGTAAATATCCGCGACCACCCTTTCGAGGAGCTCGGCCCGCTGGATCAACCCCTCGGAAACGGCGGCCCATTCGGCTTCGTCGATCAGCACCGGTATGTGCGAGAGCGGCCAGCTTCGTTCGGTGTTTTCCTTGCCGTAGGCCCGATAGAAGACGCCGGCGTCGCGCAGATAACGGTCGGCACGGGCGAAGCGGTTGGCGAGCTCCGTTTCGTCCATCCGGCCGAGCGCGGCAAGCAGCCGCTGCCATACCGGCCGGACGTTGCCCTGGGGGTCGAGCATCTCGTCGGCGACGCCCGGCAGGGCGCGATAGCCGAATGCCGGGTCGCCCTCGAACCGCCCCTTGCCTGTTGCCTCTGCCGCCTGCTTCTTCGCCATTTACACTCCTGCCGGACGCCTCAAGTCGAGCGTCAGGGGAAACTCCGCCGATGGGGTCTCGGGTCGCAGCCGATAGATGCCCGTCGTGTGGCCCCAGGGTTCGAAGCGCGCCAGCCTGCGTGCCTCCGCCTCGTTGCCGTTGACCGGGAACGTCTCGTAGTTACGCCCGCCTGGATGCGCGACATGGTAGACGCAGCCGCCGATCGCCCGATTCGACCATGTATCATAAACGTCGAATGTAAGGGGAGTGTTCACCGGCAAAACGGGGTGCAAGCCGGTTGCCGGCTGCCAGGCCTTGTAGCGCACGCCGGCGACGGCGACGCCGTTCGTCCCGGTTTTCGAAAGCGGCACCGGCCGGCCGTTGCAAGTCACGACGTAGCGATCGGGATTGCCGGTCTCGAGCTTCACCTGAAGCCGCTCCACCGATGAATCGACGTAGCGCACCGTGCCGCCGATCGCGCCCTGCTCGCCCATCACGTGCCAAGGCTCGAGTGCCTGGCGGATTTCGAGCTTCGCTTCCTCGTATTCCACCTCGCCGCAGAAGGGGAAGCGGAATTCGAGCTGTGCCGCGAACCATTCCGGCCGGAAATCGAAGCCGTGCGCTCTCAGATCGGCGAGAACGTCGAGGAAATCCTGCCAGACATGGTGCGGCAGCATGAAGCGGTCGTGGAGCGCCGTGCCCCAGCGCACGAAGCCGCCTTCGACCGGGTTCTTCCAGAAACGGGCGATCAGGGCACGGACCAGCAATTGCTGGGCAAGCGACATGCGTGCATTGGGCGGCATCTCGAAGCCGCGGAACTCGATCAGGCCGAGCCGGCCGGTCGGACCGTCGGGCGAAAAGAGCTTGTCGATGCAGATCTCCGCGCGGTGCGTATTGCCGGTGACGTCGACGAGCAGGTTGCGGAACAGCCGGTCGACGAGCCACGGCAGCGGCGGCAGCCGGCCCGTGTCCGGTGCGGGCACCTGGGCGAGGGCGATTTCCAGTTCATAAAGCGAATCGTGGCGTGCCTCGTCGATGCGCGGCGCCTGGCTGGTGGGTCCGATGAACAGGCCGGAAAAGAGGTAGGAGAGCGAGGGGTGGCGCTGCCAGTGCAGGACGATGCTCTTCAGAAGATCCGGCCGGCGCAGAAAGGGACTGTCATTGGGGCTGCGGCCGCCGACCACCACGTGGTTGCCGCCGCCGGTTCCGGTGTGTCGGCCGTCGATCATGAACTTGTCGGCGCCGAGCCGGCTCTCGCGCGCCTCCTCGTAGATCGCCGTTGTGATGTCGACGCATTCCCCCCAGCTCGAAGCCGGGTGGATATTGACCTCGATCACGCCCGGGTCGGGCGCCACCCGGATGACGTTGATGCGCTCGTCCTGGGGCGGCGCATAGCCTTCGATATGGACGGTCAGACCAAGCGCTGCCGCGGCCCGCTCGGTCGAGGCGATCAGGTCCAGATATTCCTCGATGTCCGTCGTCGGCGGCATGAAGACGCTGAGCCGGCCGTCGCGCGGCTCGACGGTGATCGCGGTGCGCACCGAGCCGCCGATCTCGTCGCGCGAAGCGGGCAGCGGGGTTTGCGGCTCCTCGGAGGGTTGGAAGCGCGACTGCTGGGCGCGCCCCTTCTCTTCGGTGAAGTTCGGCAGGTCTGCGCGCGGAACGGTCGGGTCGACGGGATTGATATAGGGATAAGCGGAGGGGGAGATATAGGGCAGGGAACCGAGCGGCAGGCGGTAGCCGACCGGACTGTCGCCGGGCACCAGAAAGATGCGGCCGCGCCGGGTCTTCCATTTCTCGCTCGTCCATTTGCGGCCCGATGCCTTGGAATTCCAAGCCTGGACCGGCAGCACGTAGCCCGTCGGCGTCGTCAGGCCGCGCTCGAAAACGCGGGCGAGGCGGCTGCGCTCCTCCGGGTCCTTGAGCTTCGAGTTGGACGGATCGACATTGTCCGGCAGGTTCGCCTCCTTGACGATCCATTCGGCCGGATCCTCATAGGCCGGAACGACCATCTCGACGGCGACGTCGAGTTCGCCGGCGATGGCGACCAGCAGGCGTTCGGCTTCGCGCTCGGTCACATCGTTCTTGCCGCGTTCCTCGGCAATCAGTTCCGGCCGCTGCCAGATCGGCAGGCCATCGCGGCGCCAATAGAGCGAGAAGGTCCAGCGCGGCAGGCTCTCGCCCGGATACCACTTGCCCTGCCCGTAGTGCAGGAAGCCGCCCGGCGCGAAGCGCTCGCGCAGGCGGCGAATGAGCGCGTCGGCCTTTTCACGCTTGGTCGGGCCGACGGCGGCGGTGTTCCATTCGTCGGATTCGAAGTCGTCGATCGACACGAAGGTCGGCTCGCCGCCCATGGTGAGCCGCACGTCGTTCTCTACCAGAACCCGGTCGACCTCGCTGCCGAGCGCGTTGAGCGCCTCCCAGCTTTCGTCGGAGAACGGCTTGGTGATGCGCGGATGCTCGGCGACGCGCGCGACCTTCATGTCGAAGGCAAACTCCGACTGCGTGTCCGGATCCCCGAAGAAGCCGCCGGAGATCGGTGCGGCGTTGCGATAGTGCGGGGTGGCGGCCAGCGGAATGTGGCTTTCGCCGGTCAGGAGGCCGGAGGTCGGATCGAGCCCGACCCAGCCGGCACCCGGGAGATAGACCTCGGCCCAGGCATGCAGGTCGGTGAAGTCGTACTCGGTGCCGGAGGGGCCGTCGAGCGCCTTCAGATCCGGCGTCAGCTGGATGAGATAGCCGGAGACGAAGCGGGCGGCAAAGCCGAGATTGCGGAGGATCTGCACCAGCAGCCAGCTCGAATCGCGGCAGGAGCCCCTGGCGAGACCGAGCGTTTCCTCCGGCAACTGGACGCCCGGCTCCATGCGGATGACATAGCCGATCTCCTTCTGCAGCCGCGCATTGAGGCCGACCACCATGTCGATGGTGCGCTGACGGAAGCGATCGACGCCTGAAAGGAACGCCGAAAGCCTTTCGCCGGCCGGCTCCGGCGTCATGTAGATCTTCAGGTCCTCGCTGAGCTCGTCGGGATAGCGGAACGGCCAGTGCTCGGCTTCCTCTTCGACGAAAAAGTCGAAGGGATTGTAGACCGTCATGTCGGCGACGAGATCGACTTCGATCTTCAGCTCCGTCACCGGGTCGGGAAAGACATAACGGGCGAGATAATTGCCGTAAGGGTCCTGCTGCAGATTGACGAAATGGTTCTCCGGCGAGACTTTCAGCGAGTGGCTGATGACCTTGGTCTTCGAATGCGCGGCCGGCTTCAACCTGATGATCTGCGGTGAGAGCCTTACCGGCCGGTCATACTTGTAGTGGGTCAGGTGATAGATACTGGCCTTGATCGACATGCAGCGTTTTTTCCCCTCGATGGCGGGTCCGTCGCCCGTCATTCGATGGGACTTTGTGCAATGCGAAGGAAGAAAGCAAGCCGAAACCAGGCTTGTTCGGGCCTGCCTTGCCGTCCCTGAGGCAACTCCCTCAACGTCTCAGACGGGCGGAGGGTTGATCCGGGCGAAGCCCTCCTGTCGATAATAGGGGAAGTGGGGATAGGGCGCCGTCGTTGCGCTCGCCGCGTCGAGGCGGTCGATCTGTTCGGCCGACAGGGACCAGCCGACGGCGCCGAGGTTCTGGCGCAATTGCTCCTCGTTGCGCGCTCCGATGATGACGCTCGAGACGGTCGGGCGCCGGAGCAGCCAATTGATGGCTACCTGCGGCACGGTGCGGCCGGTTTCCTCCGCGATCTGAAGCAGCACCTCAACGATGCCGTAGAGCTTTTCGTCGTCGACGGGCGGGCCGAAAGCGGCGGTGTCGTGCAGCCGGCTTCCGTCCGGCCACGGCTCGCCGCGGCGAATCCTGCCGGTCAGCCGCCCCCAGCCAAGCGGACTCCAGACAAGCGCACCGACGCCCTGGTCGAGACCGAGCGGCATCAGTTCCCACTCATAGTCCCGCCCGACCAGAGAGTAGTAGACCTGGTTGGCGACGTAGCGCGGATAGCCGTGCCGGTCGGCTATCGCGAGCGATTTCATCAATTGCCAGCCGGAGAAATTCGAAACGCCGACATAGCGCAGCTTGCCCGATCGCACGAGCATGTCGAGCGTCGACAGCACTTCCTCGATGGGGGTATCGGCATCGAAGGCATGCAACTGCATCAGGTCGATATAATCGGTGCCGAGCCGCTTCAGAGCGGCGTCGACGCCTTTGATGAGGCGCGCACGGGACGATCCGGCATCGTTCGGCCCGTCGCCGACCGGGAGCGATATCTTCGTCGACAGGAGCACCTCGTCGCGCCGCCCCTTGATCGCCGCCCCGAGAATTTCCTCGGAAGCACCCTCCGAATAGACGTCCGCCGTGTCGAAAAGGTTGACGCCCGCCTCGAGGCAGATGTCGACCAGGCGGCGGGCCTCCGCCTCCGCCGTCGTACCCCAGGCACTGAAAAGCGGACCCTTGCCGCCGAAGGTGCCTGCGCCGAAGCTGAGCGCCGGCACTTTCAATCCGGACGAACCGAGACGTCGATATTCCATTCCAAGATCTCCTTGATGCTCATGTCTTTCCTGCGACGAGAAAGATGGAGCAGAGCGAAATTTGGATATAGACTGGCGGCGGGCACATTATCTGTGAGTTGAATTCACATGTCGCGACCCTCGGTCAACCGTTCGGGCGAAATGGAGGTCTTCGCCAAGGCGGTGGAGCTCGGCGGCTTTTCCGCCGCCGCCCGCCACTTCCGCATGACGCCTTCGGCGGTCAGCAAGCTGGTGCTGCGGCTCGAAGAGCGGCTCGGCGTCAGGTTGGTCAATCGCTCAACGCGTAAGCTACAGCTTACGCCGGAGGGACATGCCTTCCATGAGCGCACGACGCGGATCCTCGCCGATATCGACGAGGCCGAGCGTTGCGCCTCGGCCGGAGAAAGCCCGACCGGCCGCGTGCGGCTGAATGTCAACGCCTCCTTCGGCACCCATATCCTGATGCCGCTGGTGCCGGAATTCCGGGCCCGTTTCCCGGCCGTCACGCTCGAGATCGTGCAGACCGACGCCGTCGTCGACTTGATGGAAGCGCGCGCCGACGTGGCGGTCCGGGCGGGGCCGCTGAAAGGCTCGACACTGATCGCCCGCAAGCTCGGCGCGACGCGGATGATGATCGTTGCAGCGCCGTCCTATGTGGAACGAAACGGCATGCCCGCGAGCCTCGGGGACTTGCGCGCTCATGAGCGACTAGGCTTCTGCTACATGCGCGTCGTCGATGGCTGGCCGATCCGGGACGGAGGCGAGACGATCGTGCTGCCCGCCTCGGGGGCCGTGCAGGTGAGCGACGGTGAGGGGCTGCGCCACCTTGCCCTTGCCGGCGCCGGGATGGCGCGGCTTGCCGAGTTCGCGGTGCGCGAAGACGTTCGCGCCGGCCGGCTGCTGCCGGTTCTCGAGGATCTGAACCCGGGGGATCTCGAGGAGATCCACGCCGTTTTTCTGGGGCAGGGCGGGGCTCTCCCATCGCGCGTGCGTGCGGTTCTCGACTTCCTCGCCAGCCATGCCCGCGTGACGCCGGTGCTGCCCGAAAGTTTCAAACGGCAGAGGGTACGAGCCTCGAAATAGGGGAAGGCTCGCGAGAACCGCGAGCCTTCTCAGTGACCGTCAGCGCTTCGGTGCGACGAGCGCGAAAATCGCTCCCTGCGGATCGGTCGCCTGGACGATCCAGGCGCCGCCGGGCACCTCCATCGGTTCCTGAATGATCTTGGCGCCGCCGGACTTGGCGCGGTCGATCGCCGCGTCAAGCGCCTCGACGTTGAAATAATAGAGCCAGTAGGGGGCGGGTATTTCCTTCGGCTTGGTCATCATGCCGCCGATCGGCTGGCTGTTGAAGGCGAAGATCTGGTAAACGCCCATCTCGCCCATGTCCATCGCCTGGTCCTTGGTCCAGCCGAACAGCTTCGAATAGAAGTCGAAGGCGGTATCGAGGTCGCCGGCCATCAGTTCATGCCAGCCGACGTTGCCGGCGGCCATCTGGTCCATGGCCGGCGGCGGTTCGCCATCACCCTTGAACAGGGCGAAAGCCGCGCCGTGCGGGTCGGTGACGATCGCAAAGCGGCCGACCCCGGGGATGTCGTCCGGCGGGCGGTGGACGGTGCCGCCTGCGGCGGCGAGCTTGTCGGCGGTCGCATCGACGTCATCGACCGCCACGTAGCCGAGCCAGGCCGGCGGTACCTTCATCTCAAGCGCGCCGTCGGGCATGGTCATCAGACCGGCCACCTGGTGCTCGCCCTTGGAAAAGAGCGTGTAATCCATGCCGGGCATGCCGGCGTCGCGGGCGGACCAGCCGACGACACTCTTGTAGAAGGCTTCGGCGGCCTTCGTGTCCGTCGTCATCAGTTCGTACCAGATGAATTTTCCATGCATGATTGCTTCTCCCGGTTGTTTGATGCACGCAGCATTGCTATCGGCGTCGGTATTCCGCCTTCATCAATTCCTTCCAGCTTCCGTCTTCGGCCTGGACGTGGGCCGTTAGCGTCCTGTGGTTCGCGTCCTTCAGCGTTATCCTGTCCTGGTACTTGGCGGACCTGCCGGGACTCTCGAAGTCCGGGCCGTCGCAATTCAGCGCGAGCGTCTTGCCGTCATCTTCGATCTCGCCGTCATAGACCCACATATGGGTCATCATCGAGCCGACCCATGTGCCGACATAGCGGCCGGTCAGCGGATTGAAGCCGAGCGTCATCAGGGTCTGGCCAGGATTTCCGTCCGGCATGGTTCCTTGCCCTTCGCAAACGACCCACAATCCCTGCATCGTACGGACATTCTCCACCCATGGCGCATTCGCCTCGCTTCCTGCCGGATCTTCGGACGCGACCGTCCATTCGCCGAGCAGTTGCTCCAGCCAGCGGTGTTCTTCCTGGGGCTCCGCTTTCACTTTTTCCTCCTTGGTTTTTCACCCATGGGCGGTTTCCCGGCCTTGAGCTTTTCGATTGCATGGCCTTCCATGCCCGATGCTACGACGCACGGAGCCTGAAATAGGGCCGGTGGCCGCTAAGTCCATTCGGTCGCATCAGGCATGCCGTCTCGGGAGTGCTCGGCGCCGTATCCGTCCTCCTCCAGCACCGGTTGTGATGCAGCTTGAAAATGCGATGAGCAGGTCGAACGGAAGGAAGCATTGTCATTTCGCTTGACTATTTACGTTGATATCAACATTAGTCGTTTATGTCAAAGCCGCCGCTCATCCCCTTCTCGACCACGCTCTTCGTCCGGGACACCTGCCTCTGCCTGCATGTCCAGCGTGCCGCCCGGGCACTGGCGCGTCGCTTCGACGAGGCCTTGCGGCCGCTCGATATCACCAACGGGCAATTCTCGCTGCTGATGTCGCTGAACCGCCCGGAACCGCCGAGCATGAGCGCGGTGGCGTCGTTGCTTGCCATGGATCGCACGACGCTGACGGCGGCGTTGAAACCGCTGGAGCGCCGCGGTCTGCTGGAAACCTTCGTGGACGCACAGGACAGGCGGCTGCGTCGCCTGCGCCTGACGGAAACGGGCGAGCGGCTGCTGGCCGAAGCCGTGCCGATCTGGAAGCAGACGCATGCAGCCATCGATGCGCATCTTGGCGAGGCCGCTTCCGACAGGCTGCGGGCCGAGCTTCTCGCGCTTACATAGTATCCGTCGCGAACCGATCAGGATGAACTGCGGCGTTCGCCGACGAGCGTGACGATCTCGGTGATCAGCGCCGTCGCCTGCCGCAGTCTCTCTTCTCCCATCTCGGCGCCAAGTTGGTTCGCCCAGACGGCTTGTCGCGCGGTGATCTCCGTCAGCGCGGCCTCTCCCTTTGGCGTGAGTGTCATCAGCTTGGCGCGCTGGTGTGCCGGATTTTGCCGGTAGGCGAGCAACCCGTCGGCCTCGAGGAGATCGGCAATGCGTTGCACGCCCTGCCGCGCCAGTCCAAGCGCGCGGGCGGCATCGGCAACCGACATCGTCGCATGTCTCGCGGCGGCCAACACCTGCCAGCGAGCGCTGGTCTGGCCAGACGGCTGCGCGAGCCTATCTCCTTCAAGGGTCAGATGTCCGGCAAGGCGAATGACCAAGATGGCGAATTCGGCGAAAGCATCGCCGGAAGGCGTACGAAGAGGTGAACTCATGTTGACAACATGTTGTCGTTGCGGATAAAAGATTTTGACAATAAGTTGTCATGGCGAACCAGGCTTGGCAAGTGCGACGTTCCAACACGGGGAGGATCGAGATGAAGATGACCTACAAGGGTAGCTGCCACTGCGGACGGATTCGCTACGAGGTCGATGTCGATCTCGAGGCCGGGACCAGTCGATGCAATTGTTCCTACTGCTCGAAAATGCGCTATTGGGGGGCGTCCGTGAAGCCGGAGGATTTCCGGCTCCTCTGCGAAGAGAGCGGTATCGGAGACTATCAGTTCGGCACGATGAGCGGCCATCACCGGTTCTGCATGAACTGCGGCACGGCGCCCTATGGGCACGGATATGTCGAGGAGATCGGTGGAGCCTTCGTTTCCATCAATATCGCCTGCCTGGACGGGATCGATCCGGCCGTGCTGGCGACCTTGCCGATCCAATACATGGATGGGCTTCACAACAACTGGTGGAACGTGCCGGCCGAGACGAAACACATGTGATATCAAAGCTCGAAACGAAAAAGGCTCCCGCCGTGGCAGGAGCCTTTTTTGTTGGCGGCGTTGCGCCGACTATCGGTCGCCGAGGTCGCGCACGGCGCCGCGATCGGCGGAGGTTGCGAAGGCGGCATAGGCCTTGAGCGCCGTCGTCACGCGGCGCTTGCGCTGTTCGGCCGGTTGCCAACCCTTGGCATCCTGCTCGGCGCGGCGTGTGGCAAGCTCGGCTTCATCGACCCGCAGGCTGATCGTGCGGTTCGGGATGTCGATGTCGATGATGTCGCCCTCGCGGACGAGCCCGATCGTGCCGCCATTCGCAGCTTCCGGCGAGACATGGCCGATCGACAGTCCGGAGGTGCCGCCGGAGAAGCGGCCGTCGGTGATCAGTGCGCAGGCCTTGCCAAGGCCCTTCGACTTCAGGTAGCTCGTCGGATAGAGCATTTCCTGCATGCCCGGGCCGCCCTTCGGCCCCTCGTAGCGGATGACCACCACGTCGCCGGCCTTGATCTCGTTGCCGAGGATCGCCTTGACGGAGGCGTCCTGGCTCTCGAACACCCGCGCCGGACCGGAGAACTTCAGGATGCTCTCGTCGACGCCGGCCGTCTTCACGATGCAGCCGTCGAGCGCGATGTTGCCCTTCAGGACCGCGAGACCGCCGTCCTTGGAGAAGGGATGTTCGACCGAGCGGATGACACCCTTTTCGCGGTCGGTATCGAGGTCGTCCCAGCGGGCCTCCTGGCTGAAGGCCACCTGCGTCGGGATGCCGCCGGGGGCGGCGCGGAAGAAGTTGCGGACCGTTTCGCTTGACGTTCGGGTGATGTCCCAGCGGTCGATGGCGTCGCCGATCGTCTCGCTGTGCACGGTCGGGCAATCGCGGTTGATGAGGCCGCCTTTCTCGAGTTCGCCGAGGATCGACATGATGCCGCCGGCGCGATGCACGTCTTCCATGTGCACGTCGCTCTTCGCCGGCGCGACCTTGGACAGGCAGGGAACCTTGCGCGACAGCCGGTCGATGTCGTCCATGGTGAAATCCACTTCGCCTTCGTAGGCGGCGGCAAGGATGTGCAGCACGGTGTTGGTCGAGCCGCCCATGGCGATGTCGAGCGCCATGGCGTTCTCGAAGGCTTTCTTCGACGCGACCGAGCGCGGCAGGATGCGTTCGTCCTCCTGCTCGTAGTAGCGGCGCGCCAGGTCGACGACGAGGTGGCCGGCCTCGACGAAGAGACGCTTGCGGTCGGCGTGGGTGGCGAGCGTCGAGCCGTTGCCGGGCAGCGACAGGCCGAGCGCCTCGGTCAGACAGTTCATCGAATTGGCCGTGAACATGCCGGAACAGGAGCCGCAGGTCGGGCAGGCGGAGCGCTCGATGACCTTGACGTCCTCGTCGGAAACACTGTCGTCGGCGGCCGCCACCATCGCGTCGACGAGATCGAGTGCGTGCTTCTTGCCGTGCAGCACCACCTTGCCGGCTTCCATCGGCCCACCCGAGACGAAGACAGCCGGGATATTGAGGCGCAAGGCGGCCATCAGCATGCCGGGAGTGATCTTGTCGCAGTTCGAGATGCAGACCATGGCGTCGGCGCAATGGGCGTTGACCATGTATTCGACGCTGTCGGCGATGATCTCGCGCGACGGCAGCGAA
Organism: Sinorhizobium fredii NGR234; assembly: GCF_000018545.1. Classification (NCBI taxonomy): domain Bacteria; kingdom Pseudomonadati; phylum Pseudomonadota; class Alphaproteobacteria; order Hyphomicrobiales; family Rhizobiaceae; genus Ensifer; species Ensifer fredii. The sequence continues at coordinate 3,014,601 of NC_012587.1, read as the reverse complement.
TAGAGCATGCCGTCATGGCCCATGGCGATGCCGTCATCGACGGCGATGGTGTTGAATTCCTTGGCGACGCCGCCGGCCGCCTCGATCTCGCGGGCGACGAGCTGGCCAAGATCCTTCAAATGCACGTGGCCGGGCACGAACTGCGTAAACGAGTTCACCACCGCAATGATCGGCTTGCCGAAGTCGCTGTCCTTCATGCCCGTTGCGCGCCAGAGGCCGCGGGCGCCGGCCATGTTGCGGCCGTGAGTGGTGGTGCGGGAGCGATAGGCAGGCATGACGTGTTCCTTCACGGACGAATATCGATACGCGAATATGGCGATCCTTGAGCGCCGGTCGAGGGGGTACTAGCGCAAAATTGCGCGCGCGTCATCTTTCGCGTCAGATTATTTCCGCCCCGCGGGTGGTCGCGCGCCGGTCCTAGTCGCGAGCTTGGCGGGGCCTCGTCGCTGGCGGCGCTCGAGACCTCGCCCGGAAGTCTTAGTTGCAAGGGGCGTTCGATCTCCGCCAGGATGGCGCATTGCCAAGCCGGATCAACAAGTCCATTGTTTTTGCAGCATTCACGCCCGTGCAGCGGAATTCTTCGCTGCCGGGGGCGTAGTGAGGTTCGTCCGCGATGAACTGCCATGAATGCGGTAGCGAAATAGAGAGCGGCTTCGCGTTTTGCCCGAAATGCGGTGCCAAGCAGCAGAGTTCGTGCGCCTCTTGCGGCTATCTCTGTGCGCCGCATTTCGCCTTCTGCCCGCGCTGTGGCAGCCGGCTTGGAGAGCCTGCGGACGACGCACGACCGGCTGCAAAGCTGCTCCAGACGCCGCCTGTGCCGCGCGCGCCTCCGGCAGCGTCAAGCCCGGAAATAGGTGCCGACCGGCGTACGGTCACGGTCCTGTTCGCCGATCTTTGCGGCTTCACCGGACTCAGCGAGCAGATCGATCCGGAAATTCTGCAGGCGCTGCAGAACGAGCTCTTCGAGGCGTTGACCAGCGCCGTCGAGGCGTTTGGCGGATTCGTCGACAAATTCATCGGCGATGCGCTGCTTGCGCTGTTCGGCGCCCCGGTGGCGCATGAGGACGATCCGGAGAGGGCCCTTCGGGCCGCGTTCGAGATGCTCAATCGGGCCGCGCGGGTGAGTGACCGCTGGCACAGACGCATCGGTCTGCCGCTCAGCCTGCATATCGGCGTCAACACCGGCCCGGTGGTCACCGGCGGTTTCGGGGCGGGAGACACGAAATCCTATTCGGTCACCGGCGATACGGTGAACACGGCGCAGCGCCTGCAGGCGATGGCCGGCCCGGACGAAATCCTTGCAGGCCCGGTTACCCACAAGCTCACTCGGCATGCCTTCGCCTATGAGACGCTCGGTGCCGTTGCCTTGCGCGGCAAGTCCGGCAGCCTTCAGGTTCATCGCGTCACCGGCGCGCTCGAGGCGCCACGCCCGGCAAGGGGCCTCGACGCCCTCGGTCTGAGCGCTCCTTTCATCGGACGCGATACCGAGATCGCCCGCATGCGCGACTGCCTGGCCCTCGCTTGCGCCGGCACGGCGCAAGTCGTGCGCCTGACGGGAGAAGCCGGCATCGGCAAGTCGCGTTTGGTGCGCGAATTCCTGGCAGCTATCGGCGAGGACCCGCGCTTTGCGCATGTGGCCGTCAGGCGCGCGGCCTGTTCTCCGCTCGGCGAGCCGTCCTATGGGACGCTCGCAGCCGTGCTGAGCAGCGCCTATGGCATACCGGCCGGCGGCACGGCGGAGGAAACGCAGGAGCGGCTGGCGGCCGGTCTCGGCGAAATCGGCTTCAGCGCCGACGAGGTCGGTGAGGTGATGCCGCTTCTCTTCCATATTCTCGGTATGGGGGATCGCGAAGGCGCCCTGCAGCATGTGGCTCCCGACCAGATTCGGCGCCAACTCCTCTCGGTCATTCGCACGATGTTCGAGCGCAGGCTTGAACGGACGCCCTTGCTCATCGTGCTTGAGGATCTGCACTGGGCGGACTCCGCCTCGCTGGAGGCCTTGCGCTTCGTGCTCGACCGGCTGGATCGCCGCCCGCTGATGCTGATCACCACGCAGCGCCCCGATGCGAGCCCGGAGCGTCTGGCCCCGGGCCGCACGAGCGTCACCGCGCTGCGTCTCGGGCCGCTCTCTGTTGCCGATGGACAGCGGCTCCTTGCGGGTTTGTTCGGAGAGAATTGCCTGCCTGGAAGCCTGCGTCGGCAAATCCTGGCGCGTGCCGGCGGCAACCCGCTGTTCATCGAAGAAATCATCCGCGGCCTCATCGAGCTCGAAACGCTTCGCCGCGACGGCTCCCGATGGCATGTGGCCGACGGCGAAGCGAGCGTCGATATTCCCGTCGGTATCGAGGCGATGCTGCTGGCGCGGATCGATCGGCTGCCGCCGGAGGTGCGCCGTCTCGTCCATGGCGCCGCGGTCATCGGCCCCCGCTTCGACGCGGAACTGCTGGCCGTCATCGCCCTCCAACCGGGCGGCGTCGCATCGGGTCTGGAGTTGCTTTGCGATGCCGAGATCATTGAAGAGAGTGCCAGGGGCGGGACGCAGGCATCGCAGAGCTATCGCTTCGTGCAGTCGCTGCTGCACGAAGTCGTCTACAACAATCTCCTCGTCAAACGGCGGACGGAGATTCATGCGGCCATCGCAAACGCCCTGGAGCGCCGCTATGGAGAGAACCCGGAGCGTTTCGAGGATCTCGCTGTCCTCGGACATCACTACAGTCAGTCGGCCGATCGGGCCAAGGGAGCCCGCTATCTGATGGCCGCCGGAGACCGGGCAAGCCAGCTCTATGCCAACGAGGATGCAATCCGGTTCTATCGGCAGGCGATGGCGGCTCTTGCCACGCTCGGCGAAGAGCAGCCGGACTCGTTCGTCGCTCGCGAGAGGATCGCCGATCTCCTGGGCCCCTTCGGCGAGCGCGCCCAGGCGGAAGAGCACTACCGCGCGCTGCTCGACACCGGTCATGCCGCGGCAGATGCCGTGGCGTCCGCTCGAATCCTCCGCAAGCTCGGCCACCTTCGATGGGAGGCCGGCAAGCGCGATCAGGCGCAGGCGAACTTCACCGAAGCGGCCGGCCTCCTCGAACGCGCCGAGGCACCGATCGAAAGCGCGTCGCTGCTGCAGGAGCGGGGGCATCTGGCTTTCCGCATGGGTGACTATCACGGCGCCTCCCAATGGGCGGACGAAGCCTTGGAAAAGGTCAAGGCGCTTGGTCCGGATGTGAGCGGAGAGACCCACCGGGAGGTTGCCCTCGTGACCGCCGAGGCACTGAATACAAAGGGAGTGGCTCTCGCGCGACGCGGCCGTACGCAGGAGGCGATCGACGCTGTGGAGACGAGCGTTGCGGTCGCCGAAGCCGCGGCCCTGATGCACGCGGCCTGCCGTGGCTATACGAATCTCGGCGTGCTCTACACGATCGTCGATCCGAAGCTTGCCATCGAAATCTGCCGGCGTGGCCTCGACATGGCCCGCCGCATCGGCGACCTCGGCTTCCAGGCGCGGCTTCTCGCCAATCTTGCGGTCGCCCATTGCACCTTCACCGACCGCTGCTCGACCGAAGGCGTGCCGGCGGCGCAAAGGGCGATCGAGATCGACCGGGCGCTCGACCAGCGCGACCATCTGCCGGTGTCGCTGCTCGTGCTCGGGCAGATCTTCCAGTGCCACGGCCGGCCGGCCGACGCCCGCAAACTTTACGGCGAGGCGCTCGACCTTGCCGGCGAAACGGGCGAAGCGCAGGTCCTGTTTCCATGCTATGATGGCCTGGCGACACTTTGCCTAGATGAGGGCGAGCTCGCCGAGGCCGAGCGGCATTTCAGTTCGGCTCGCGACATCTGCGAGAGTCACGATCTCGACCCGGAAGCCTTGGTGATATTGCCGTTCCTCGATTGAACAGGCTCCAGTCACGCAAGGTCCGGAGAGAAAAGGTCGCTCGCCACAAGGGCCGGGTGCTGCAGGCGTGCAGGGAGGAGAACAGCCATGGCGGAATATGCCAGTTCCGGGCCATTGCAGCCTGGCGACCGGGCGCCGAACGTCGTGCTCGACGCGATCACCCAGGAGGGCAAGATCGCCCTCGACGATTTCCGGGGGCGCAAACCTGTTTTAGTAGGCCTGTTCAGAGGCTTGCAATGTCCGTTCTGCCGCCGGCAGATCGCCACGATGGCCCAGCTCAAGGCGGCTCTCAGTGAAAAGGGTGTCGAGACCCTGACGGTCGTGAATACGCCGATCGAGCGGGCGCGCCTCTATTTCCGCTACCATCCGTTGCCGAATCTGCTCGCCGCGGCGGATCCCGAACGGATTTCGCACCGAGCCTTCGGTCTGCCGAATCTCGAATTCACCGAAGACGAGGACGATTGGCCGCGTAAGCTGGGCATGCAGACGGTGATGTCGATGCGCCTTGACATGCCTGGCGTACTGCCGGAACCGATGGATCCGGTCGCGGCGTCGGATTATCTCCAGAAAGCCGACGGCTACGAGATGACCGATGACGACAGGCGGATGGAGGCCGTCGCCATGGCGCAACTCGTCGGGGAATTCCTGCTCGACCGTGACGGTGTCGTGCGATGGTCCTTCACCGAAGCCTCGCCGGACGGCCGCAACATGTTCCGTTCGCCTTCCCCGGACGAGGTGATGTCGGCAGCGTCACAGGTTGTTCATTGACAGCCTAAACGCCGAGACACCTTCCTGTGGGCGGACGGCGCCGGCCGCGTCTCTTAGACACCTGTTCGAACAAACAAAAAAGGCCGGGGTAAACCCGACCTTCCTCACACCTTCCGCCTTTGCCAGTCCATCCGTGGTCAATGACGAGGTGGGTCCTTTCTAGACCGCGATCATGACAGCCGGATGACGCGCAATCGAAGGCGCCGGTTGCATCGACTGCGAGGTCCACGTCGACCCGAACCCGTCGAAAGCAAGCCAGAGAATTAGGATTTCCTAAAGGATTCATCGACAAGATGTCGCCATGCGCGGCCTGCTACTCTTCATTGTTGCGTTGGCTGGCTTCTGGACGATCGACCGGATCGTCTGGGAGGGCGGGTACAGCCGGGCGGCCATGCGCGAAGCGAAGGAACAAGCGAATTCCCTTCGCTACCGCGTGGAATATTGGGTCAAGGACGTCGTCAGGCTCTAAAACGCGCCGCATTCAACGTATTCACGCGGCGCGCTTTGCTGCATGTCCCTCAAATCGACCTCGATTCAAGGGACAAAGACAAGCAATGCCGACGGGCAAACCAGCGCCAGCGATCGGCGGCCGGCGATCTTTCGGCCGCTGTAAGGCTACCGCTTGGGCGTGACGCCCTTGCTTGCCAGCCACGCCTCGAAAGTCCCCGGACAGCCATCGAGAATCCATTCTGCGCGGTACGAGAAACCGGGGGCTGCACGCCGATTGACGCTGATTTCATCAGCGAGGCGCTCGGTTAAGAGCGGCCCGTGGATCTTTCGGGGATACTTCTTCTTCACCTTCCTGATTCTCACTGCCATTCTCCCTCGCGATCCTTCGGAGCCCGAGGGTCGCACAGGGCACGTTTCAGTCAAGGATTACAAGAAATATCAATGGGATACAGACAAATCGGGCTAAGACCTCCGGCCCATTTTGCCGTCGGACCAAGGTCCTAAAAAGTTCGGCACCTTCGCCCTATCGCAGCTTTTCTACGGTTGACGAAGCGTGCGTTATCTCTCTTCATGGTTGTTTTTTGCTGGCTTACCTACCCGAATGTGTAACTGGACAGGTCCCGCGTCACGCAGCATTTTTACGCCGGGGGTGGACCATGTCGAGTATGCAGGAACTCGCAAAACAAAATCCCGGCCTTATCTCGGGGTGGCGTCTTTCAGTCGCCCTGTTGCCCGGCACACCTTTAAAATGGCTTCTGAGGCATGGGGAAATTGAAGAGGGCGCGAGCTGCCCCAGTGAAGACATCCCTGCGAGCTTCGCCGAGTGGATGCCCATTGTGAAGACATGGGAAGAGCTCGGTATCCCCGGCAAGGAATCCTCGCCCACGATGGCCTCGCCCGTTGGCCAGATACCGGTCGATGGAGGCGAGCTTCTGCCTTTCCTCATAAAGTACCGGTCGATTGTCGAACTCCTGCCCATCTCCCATCAGGGCCGCCAGATAAGACGGCTGAAAGCGGAGAATCCGGAATTTTCCCACCTGGTAGACCAGGCGAACAGGCCCGGCGCGGGAAAACTGAAGCGGTTCCCGGGAATCTACAAAAGACACCTGAGGAGGATCGGGAAGCGTTAGAGCGGCAAGACGGAGCCCGATCGGGCGCCATCGGCGGCTTGCCAAAGGACGCGGAGCGTCGGCAGCATGCGCCTCGAATGGTTCACTGGCCAGGGCGCTCCTGCGACGGGACAACCGCTCGGGCAGTCTCGAAGAAGCTCGGTGAATCCAAAGAGCGCTATGTAAAAAAGGCCCCTCGATTTCTCGAAAGGCCTTCAAATCAGAAACCTGGATGGTGGGCGTGACAAGGATCGAACTTGTGACCCCTACGATGTCAACGTAGTGCTCTCCCGCTGAGCTACACGCCCATCCGATGCGGCGCATAGACCATAAAACCGGCGTCGGCGTCAATAGGCTTTTCGAAGGTTTTTTGACAGAAAGTTCGACGGCGTCGGCGTCGACGGGATCGTGCAAGAACGCGTTCGGCCCTCTGCCCGCTGCGCGGGCAGAGGGCCGGCTAAATAATTGAAATAAAAGAGACCGCTGCCCGACGAAGGGGCAGCATCACCAACGGTTTGCGAACCGGGCGGGACGAATCGCAAGCCAAGACCGATCAACGAGATCGGCCGGCCGGCGATTTCACAGACGGGAGAAACCTTCTGGCCTCAGGCGGCCAGCATCTTGTTGACCTCGTTGACCAGGTCACGAAGGTGGAAGGGCTTGGAGAGAACCTTGGCGTCCTTCGGGGCCTTCGAGTCCGGGTTCAGCGCGACGGCGGCAAAGCCGGTGATGAACATCACCTTCAGGTCCGGATCGAGCTCGGTCGCCCGGCGGGCGAGCTCGATGCCGTCCATCTCGGGCATGACGATATCGGTCAGCAGCAGCGAAAAGGGCTCTTCGCGAAGCCGGTCGTAGGCGCTGGCGCCGTTGTCGTAGGACAGGACCTTGTAGCCCGCCTTTTCCAACGCCTTCACGAGGAAGCGGCGCATGTCGTTGTCGTCTTCGGCAAGGAGGATTTTCACAGTCATGAATTCAGCCGTGGCTACTTCTTTTCAATGCTTCTGGGATGCGGCAGCCTAGCAAACCGCAACAGCGTAAATATCCGGTGAACGGCAGGGGTCAACCCCCGGAACCGGCGGGAAGCCACTATGGACACAGAGCCGGCCAACTGGCAACATGATCCGCACAGCAAGATCCGCGTATGGTAAAAGGGTTCCGATGGGGGAAGTGGCCGAGTGGGACGTGTTCGAGGTCTTGGAACCCGCGAGCCAGCGGATCCCCTTCGTGTTCAACTCCCCGCACAGCGGCCGATATTATCCACAGACCTTTCTCGATCAGTCGCGACTTGATTCGCATTCGATCCGCCGGTCCGAGGACCACTTCGTCGACGAACTCTTTCAAAGTGCGACGCATCTTGGAGCACCGCTGCTCAGGGCGCATTTCCCGCGCGCCTTTCTCGACGTCAACCGGGAACCCTACGAGCTCGACCCGCGCATGTTCGATGGCGTGCTGCCGGCCCACGCCAATATCAGTTCGATGCGGGTCGCCGGCGGGCTCGGGACGGTGCCGCGGCTGGTTGCCGAGAACATGGAAATCTATCGCAGCCGCTTTCCGGTCGAGGAAGCGCTGGCGCGCATCGAGGCAATCTACAAGCCGTATCATGCGACGCTCAGGAGGCTGATCGCCCGCACCCATGCCCAGTTCGGCATGGCCGTGCTCGTCGATTGCCATTCGATGCCTGGAAACGTCCACCTGCCCGGAAGCGGCCAGCGCCCGGATTTCATCATCGGCGATCGTTACGGAACAAGCGCCGCAGCGGAGCTGTCACGCGTTGCGGTCGAACTGCTGGAAGAACTCGGCTATGCGGTGACCCGCAACAAGCCCTATGCCGGCGGCTTCATCACCGAGCATTACGGTCGGCCGACGCGCGGTCTGCACGCGCTTCAGATCGAGATCAACCGCAGCCTCTATGTCGACGAGTCGACATTGGTCAAAAAGCCCGGATTCGCGGCCTTGGCAACCGATCTTGCGACCTTCGTCGCGGCGCTGGCGCGCCATGTCGAGGACTACGGCGCCTATCTGCCGCTCGCCGCGGAGTAGCGGGAAAACACCCTGCGCTCAAAAAGAACCGCGCCAGCGGCGCGGTCAAGTCTAGGGAGGAAACACCCAAGGAGGGTATTTGCAGCCACGCGTGACTGCAGGAAAACAGTAATATTGCACTGCACAATTGTCAAGTTTTGGCGGGGCAGGTCTTTGCAGCGCAGCGGACGTCGGCCAGTGCCGTCGTTGCCTTTCGATAAATTTCCTCTATTCAGAATGCACTTCCTTCCTCTGCTCAAGAGAGTGACATGCTGCCCGACCGCTCCTTCTTCGACCGTCTCGCCGATGCCGCCAAGGCGGAAACCCTGCCGCGCTTCCGCACGGGCACAAGCGTCGTCAACAAGCTCGAAGGCGGTTTCGATCCCGTCACCGAAGCCGACCAGTCGGCGGAGGCGGCGATCCGGCGGCTGATCGAAGACAGTTTCCCCGAGCACGGCATCCTCGGCGAGGAGCACGGCAATATCGGCCTCGACCGCGAACATGTCTGGGTGATCGATCCGATCGACGGGACCCGTGCCTTCATTTCCGGACTGCCGGTTTGGGGAACGCTGATCGGGCTCTATCGCAACGGCAAGGCGATCATGGGCCTGATGGACCAGCCCTTCACGGGAGAACGCTATTTCGCCGACGGCCAGAAATCGATCTATCGCGGTCCGGGCGGCGAGAATGTGCTTTCAACGCGTGCCTGCGATGCGCTTTCGGACGCTGTCCTGTTCACCACCTCGCCGCATCTCTACACGGGCGAACTGAAGGCGCGCTTCGAGGCGCTGCAGGCAAAGGTGCGGCTCTTCCGCTACGGCTGCGATTGCTACGCCTTTGCGCTGCTTGCGGCCGGCCATGTCGACCTCGTCGTCGAATGCGGCCTCAAGCCCTATGACGTCGGCGGGCTCATTCCGCTGATCGAGCAGGCCGGCGGCGTCGTCACCGACTGGCAGGGCGGGCCGGCAGAAATGGGCGGCGAGGTCATTGCCGCCGGCAGTCCGGAGCTGCATGCGCAGGCATTGCAGATGTTGCGATCGCGCTGACCTAGGCATCCTCCATGGTGCGTGGCGGAAGCTCGGCCGCCTCGGCATCCGCCTCCGGAAGGAAGGCCAGGATCGCCGCGAGCGCCTGGGCGCGGTAGCGGTCGGCCTCCTGAAAGAGCTCGTGGCGGGCGCCATCGATCGGGATCAGATGCCCGGCGCGGAAATTGCTGGCGAGAAATTCCATCGCGAGATAGGGCACGAGAGCGTCGGCCGTCGGCGCCAGGATGACGGTCGGGACGATGACCTTCGTCAGGTGCTCGCGGCGCATCGCGCGCCTGATCGCTCTGAACGACTCGCTCAACCACCGGCCCGTCGGCGGCCCGATCCGCAAATGCGGACGGGCGTCGATCAAGGCCAGGTTGCGCTGATAACGCCGGCTGTCGGAGGTGAGCGGATTGTTCCTGAAGGGGGACTGGCGTTCCTTGTCGCGGCGCACCGGCAGGCTGCCGAGGCCGAACCAGCGCATGACGGTGGCAATCGCCACGATGCCGCGCTCGCCGATCGCCTGGCCGCTCAGGCCCAGGAAGGGGGCAAGCAGCACCATGCGGTCGATGCGGCTTGCCAGCATCGGCGCCAGCGACAGGGCGACCAAAGCGCCCATCGAATGGGCGACGATGGAGAAAGGCAGGCGCGTGTCCGGTAGGACGATCTGTTCGAGGAAGATCGTGAGGTCGCGCTCGTAATCGGCAAAATGCTCCACGTGGCCGCGGCCCGGCTGCGGCAAGAGCCGCTCGGATCCGCCCTGGCCGCGCCAGTCGAAAGTGGCGACCCAGAATCCCGCCGCGGTGAGGTCGCCGATCGTTTCGAAGTATTTCTCGATCGACTCGTTGCGCCCCTGCAAGAGCACGATCGTGCCGCGCGTCGCCGGCGCGTTCGCCTTGAACACCGCATAGCGGATCTTGCGGCCGCCGGCGCCGTCGAAAAAGCCCACTTGCGGCTTGCCCGGGATCGGATTGTCCGGCGTGGGATGAAGGATCGTCGTCATGATGCGCGTCGGCGAACGGAAACGAGGTCGGGTCCCTTCAGGGATAGGCGCCAGTCTCGCCTGCGTCAAAGAAAAAAGCCGGAAGCGGCGGATGAAATCCGGACGATCACCGCTTCCGGCCGCTGAAGGAGAAGGGACGTGTCACTTCAGCCCTGGGCGTTTCGGCCCAGTGCGCTTGTTTTAGTCGGTCGTGGCTGAACGGCGGCCGAACCCGTTGTTCATATGCCGTTCACCAAGCGTGCCGCTGCCGGAGAGGCCCTTGAACTTGCGCGAAGACGTTCCCATGTCTTGGTTGCGGACGCCGAAGACGGGTCCGTTCACCGGTCGCGTCACAGCCTTTCGGGGTGGCAGGCCAGACATCGCAAACCGTTGCTCTTGAAGGAGGACACCATGCGTCACTTTGATTTTTCCCCCCTCTACCGCTCCACCGTCGGCTTCGATCGCCTGTTCACCATGCTCGACAGCCTCGGCCAGCCCGATCAGGCGCAGACCTATCCGCCCTATAACATCGAGCGGACCGGCGAAAACGCCTATCGCATCACCATGGCCGTTGCCGGCTTCGACGAGAGCGAGCTTTCGGTCGAAGCGCGTGAAAACACGCTGACGATCAAGGGCGAAAAGAGCGAGGAGAAGGGCGAGGAAAGCCAGTTTCTCCATCGCGGCATCGCCAAGCGCGCCTTCGAGCGCCGCTTCCAGCTTGCCGACCATGTCGAGATCCGAGCGGCGTCGCTGAAGAACGGCCTGCTCCATGTCGATCTCGTGCGCGAGATTCCGGAAGCGGCAAAGCCGCGCCGTATCGCGATTGCTTCGGTCTCCTCTCAGCCCAAGCAGATCGAGGCCCAGAACGCCTGACGTCAACGATTAAGACTTCCAGAAACGGCGCCCATGGGGCGCCGTTTTTTATTGGTGCGCCAGGCATGGCGCGTGGTGCGAAAGCACCGTTTGATCGGGATGGTATCCGGTCGATGACTTGGAGGTGGAAGTCCTCTACGGGCCCTGGTGATGGGAACCGTTAGCCGAACAGCAAGGGCGTCGTCGCGAGGCGGGGTCTGAAGGAAGCTGTAAGCAAAGTGCCGGCCTGACGAACAGGAAGCGCATATAAGGCGTCCGCATCCGGGCGAGGGAGCCAAAGTGCCCGAAGCCCGATATCACCCGGAGGGTGCGGGCGTAGATGCGACAGGTATATGGCACGAAGGTCGCGCGTTTTACCCTGGGAGACCTGCCGGCCTGCCTCTGGAGACAGATGTGCTACCGGCGTCGAAAGGCGTCGGGATGGGGCGGCAGGAGTCAGCAGAGGCCGTAGTAGCCGGACCAAGCGGTGAAGGGCTGAACCTGACATGCGAAGCAAGGACCGCTTTTCTGATCGCCTTGAGCAGATGCCTCGCAAGAGGACCTAAAGCTGGAAGTAGCGGACGGAATCCGTGAGACAAAGCTGGGCGCTTATAAGGTGACAGGCATTGAGGACCACGACGCCGAGGATGTCGGGAACCGCCGTGTACGGAACCGTACGCACGGTGGTGTGGGAGGAGGGATGCCGTAAGGCTCCCTCCTACCCGATCCATTGCTGCGCGTCCGCCCTCAGCAGGAGGCGACGAATCGGTCGACGTCTTCGGCTTGCGTGGCAAAACTGGTGACCAACCGGTAGAGGCCCTCGTCCTCGGCAAGGCTGCCGGCGAGATGGTGCGGCACGGGCCAGTCGTAGAAGACCGCCCCCTGCTGCTTCAGCCGCGTTGCCGCGCTGTTCTTCAGGATCACGAAGACCTCATTGGCGTCCGGTGCCCAGGCCAGCCGGCTCTCGGGCGAAGCCGAGATTCCCTCCGCCAGGCGACGCGCCATGGTGTTCGAATGGCGGGCCAGATCGAGCCATAGATCGCCGGCAAGATAGGCATCGAACTGGGCGGCGATGAAGCGCGACTTCGAAAAGAGCTGGGCCGAGCGCTTGCGCAGGAAGTGCATGTCGTGTGCCTTGGAGAGGTCGAAGAGAATGAGGGCCTCGGCGCACCAGCAGCCGTTCTTCGTCCCGCCGAAGGACAAAAGGTCGACGCCTCGCTTCCAGGTCATCTCGGCCGGCATGACGTCGAGGCTGACGAGGGCATTGGCAAAACGTGCACCGTCCATGTGCAGCGGCAGCTTGTGGGATTTGGCGATCGCGGCGATCGCCTCGATCTCGGCAAGCGAATAGACGGTACCGCTCTCGGTCGCCTGCGTCAGCGTCACCGCCATCGGCTGGCCGCCATGCACGAATTCCGGCGGAAACCGGCGGATCCCCGTCTCGAGCCTTGCCGCCTCCATCTTGCCAAGCTCGCCATCGACCGGGCTCAGTCTGGCACCATGCGAGAAGAATTCGGGCGCGCCGCATTCGTCGACATTCACATGCGCCTCTCGGTGGCAGAAGACGACGCCGCCCAGACGGTTGGCACTCGCCAGCGCAAGCGAATTGGCGGCCGTTCCGGTGCCGACGAAGAACACCGCGACTTCCCTTTCGAAAATCTCCGACAGGCGCTTTTCCACTTTCCGGTCGAGTTCGCTCGTGCCGTAGGCCGGGACATAGCCGTGGGAATGCGCGGCGAGGTTCTCGGCAATGGCCGGATGGGCGCCAGCCCAGTTGTCGGAGGCGAATATCATTGGCAAATCACCCTGTCTCTCGGGCCTTTGGCGGCCGCTTCGGCGAGACCTTAGCCGAGTTGGTCCGGCGCGCAATGATTTGCTGGGAGCCAAGGCCAACAGGAGACCACTTTGAAACCAAAGGTAAGAAACCGGCCCGGCCGCGTAATTTAATTTCAAAACTGCGAAATTTTCGGCAATGTTCGGCAAAATCTCCTCTATTATTTGCGACCATGCCCTTGCAGAGGGGGGCGCTTTCTGGCATAGAGCGCATGAAATAGGACAGGTTTGCTGTCCTATTTCGGTCTAGGGACCGGAACAATCGCCGGAAGGCCTGCGAAAAGCGGCCTCGGCGGTGGAGCGCAAGGGGTTTGGCCGTATTTCATGCGGCTGTTATCGCCTGCCATCACCATGGTCGCGGACATTCGTGCCTGATGAGCAGCGCTTTATTTGCGACCTGATCAGGATCATGCGACGATAATGCCCCGGCTTGCCGCAATGCGAAAACGCAACGTGGCGATAGCGCGCGGGCCGCGTTATCGCCCGGGATTCCGGGTTCAACAGGAGGGAAGACGGTGACGGATCATTCGCCATCACAACAGATTGGGCCCAACCTCGCGCACAGTGCCGCGACGGCTGTGAAAACGCCCGCATTCCCCTCCGGTCTGCCGCGAAGACAGGGCCTCTATGATCCGCGCAACGAACACGATGCCTGTGGCGTCGGCTTCGTGGCGCATTTGAAGGGGGAGAAGTCGCACCAGATCGTGCGCGACGGCCTCTTCATGCTCGAAAACCTGACGCATCGCGGCGCCGTCGGCGCCGACCCGCTGATGGGTGACGGCGCGGGCATTCTCGTGCAGATTCCCGACCGCTTCTTCCGCGAGGAGATGGCAAGCCAAGGGGTCACCCTGCCAAAGGCCGGCGAATATGCCGTCGGCTATCTCTTCATGCCGCGCGACGAAAAGCTTATCGCCCATTTCAAGGAGGTCATCAGCGAGGTGGTGGCCGAGGAAGGCCAGCATCTGCTCGGCTTCCGCGACGTTCCGGTCGACAATTCGTCGCTCTCCAAGGCGCCCGACATCGCCGCCACCGAGCCGCACCATGTGCAGGTCTTCATCGGCGCCGGCCGAGACGCTGCCACCAATGCCGAGTTTGAGCGGCGGCTCTTCACGCTGCGCAAGGTGATCTCCAACCGCATCTATGCGGAAGCGGATGGCGGCGACCTCGGCTTCTATGTCGTGTCGCTGTCGACCTCGACCATCGTCTACAAGGGCATGTTCCTCGCCTATCAGGTCGGTGCCTATTACAAAGACCTCGCCGACAAGCGCTTCCAGTCGGCGGTGGCGCTGGTTCACCAGCGCTTCTCGACGAACACCTTCCCGTCCTGGAAGCTGGCACATCCCTACCGCATGGTGGCGCACAACGGCGAGATCAACACGCTGCGCGGCAACGTCAACTGGATGGCGGCGCGGCAGGCGTCGGTTTCCTCGCCGCTGTTCGGCGACGACATCTCCAAGCTCTGGCCGATCTCCTACGAGGGTCAGTCCGACACCGCCTGTTTCGACAACGCGCTCGAGTTCCTCGTGCAGGGCGGCTATTCGCTGTCGCATGCGGTGATGATGCTGATCCCGGAAGCCTGGGCCGGCAACCAGCTGATGTCGCCGGAACGCAAGGCGTTCTACGAGTATCATGCGGCGCTCATGGAGCCGTGGGACGGGCCGGCGGCAGTCGCCTTCACCGATGGCCGCCAGATCGGCGCCACGCTCGACCGCAACGGCCTGCGCCCGGCCCGCTACATCGTCACCAGTGACGACCGCGTCATCATGGCGTCGGAAGCCGGCGTGCTGCCGGTCGATGAGGAAAAGATCGTCAAGAAGTGGCGCCTGCAGCCGGGCAAGATGCTGCTGATCGACATGGAAGAGGGCCGCATCATCTCCGACGAAGAGGTGAAGTCGTCGCTTGCCGGCAAGCATCCCTACCGCCAGTGGCTCGGCGATACGCAGCTGATCCTCGAAGACCTGAAGCCGGTCGAGCCCCGCGCGCTGCGTCGCGACGTGTCGCTGATCGACCGCCAGCAGGCTTTCGGCTACAGCCAGGAAGACACCAAGCTTCTGATGTCGCCGATGGCGACGACCGGCCAGGAAGCGATCGGCTCGATGGGCACCGACACGCCGATTTCGGCGATGTCCGACAAGCCGAAGCTGCTCTACACCTACTTCAAGCAGAACTTCGCCCAGGTCACCAACCCGCCGATCGACCCGATCCGCGAGGAACTGGTAATGAGCCTCGTCTCGTTCATCGGTCCGCGGCCGAACATCCTCGACCACGCCGGCATGGCGCATGCCAAGCGATTGGAAGTCCGCCAGCCGATCCTGACGAATGGCGACCTCGAGAAGATCCGTTCGATCGGCCACACCGAAGACCGCTTCGACACGAAGACGCTCGACTTCACCTATGACATTTCGCGCGGCGCGGAAGGCATGCCGGAAATGCTGGACCGGCTTTGCGAGCGGGCCGAAGCGGCCGTCAAGGGCGGCTACAACATCATCGTGCTCTCCGACCGGCAGATCGGGCCGGATCGCGTCGCGATCCCTGCGCTGCTCGCCACCGCGGCCGTGCATCACCACCTGATCCGCAAGGGCCTGCGCACTTCGGTCGGTATCGTGCTGGAATCGGGCGAACCGCGCGAGGTGCATCACTTCTGCCTGCTCGCCGGCTATGGCGCGGAAGCGATCAATCCCTATCTCGCCTTCGACACGCTCGTGGACATGCACAAGCGCGGCGATTTCCCGAAGGAAGTCGACGAGAAGGAGGTCGTCTACCGCTATATCAAGGCGGTCGGCAAGGGCATCCTCAAGGTCATGTCGAAGATGGGCATCTCGACCTATCAGTCCTATTGCGGCGCGCAGATCTTCGACGCCGTCGGCCTGTCGTCGAAGCTGGTCGACAAGTATTTCTTCGGCACCGCGACGACGATCGAGGGGATCGGCCTCGAGGAGATCTCGGCCGAAACGGTGACCCGCCACAAGGCCGCCTTCGGCGCCGACCCGGTGCTGGCCAACACGCTCGACATCGGCGGCGAATACGCCTTCCGGATGCGCGGCGAGAGCCATGCCTGGACGCCGGACGCCATCGCCTCGCTGCAGCATGCGGTGCGCGGCAATGCCGATGACCGCTACCGCGAATTCGCCGAAATGGTGAACGCGACGGCGTTGCGCATGAACACGATCCGCGGCCTCTTCACCATCAAGAGCGCCGAAGCCGCCGGCCGCAAGCCGGTTCCGGTCGAGGAAGTCGAGCCGGCAGCCGAGATCGTCAAGCGCTTCTCGACCGGGGCGATGTCCTTCGGCTCGATCAGCCGCGAGGCGCATACGACCTTGGCCAAGGCGATGAACCGGATCGGCGGCAAGTCGAACACCGGCGAGGGCGGCGAGGAGAGCGATCGCTACCTGCCGCTGCCGGACGGTTCGATGAATCCGGAGCGCTCGGCGATCAAGCAGATCGCCTCCGGCCGCTTCGGCGTCACCACCGAATACCTGGTCAATGCCGACGTGCTGCAGATCAAGGTGGCGCAGGGCGCGAAGCCCGGCGAGGGCGGTCAGTTGCCCGGCCACAAGGTGGATGCGACCGTCGCCAAGACCCGGCATTCGACACCGGGCGTCGGCCTTATCTCGCCGCCGCCGCACCACGACATCTATTCGATCGAAGACCTGGCGCAGCTGATCTACGATCTGAAGAACGTCAACCCGGAGGCCGATATCTCGGTCAAGCTGGTGTCCGAAGTGGGCGTCGGTACGGTTGCGGCCGGTGTCGCCAAGGCGCGCGCCGACCACATCACCATTGCCGGCTTCGACGGCGGCACCGGCGCCTCGCCGCTCACCTCGCTGAAGCATGCCGGCAGCCCGTGGGAAATCGGCCTTGCCGAAACACAGCAGACGCTGGTGCTGAACGGCTTGCGCTCGCGCGTCGCGCTTCAGGTCGACGGCGGCCTGAAGACCGGCCGCGACGTCATCATCGGCGCGCTGCTCGGCGCGGATGAATTCGGCTTTGCCACCGCGCCGCTGATCGCGGCCGGCTGCATCATGATGCGCAAGTGCCACCTGAATACCTGTCCCGTGGGTGTCGCCACCCAGGATCCCGTCTTGAGGAAGCGCTTCAAGGGCACGCCGGAACACGTCATCAACTATTTCTTCTTCGTCGCCGAGGAAGTGCGCGAAATCCTCGCCTCGCTCGGGGTCAGGAAGCTCGATGACATCATCGGTGCATCGGAACTGCTCGAGCGTGACCGGATGATCGAACATTGGAAGGCCAGGGGCCTCGACTTCTCGAAGATTTTCCACAAGGTGGAAGCGCCGAAGGAAGCGACCTACTGGACGACCCGCCAGAACCATCCGATCGACGACATTCTCGACCGCAGACTGATCGAGAAGGCCAAACTGGCGCTCGAAACCAAGGTGCCGGTCGCCTTCGAGGCGGAGATCAAGAACGTCGACCGTTCGGCCGGCGCGATGCTCTCCGGTGCGCTCGCCAAGCGCTGGGGCCATAAGGGCCTGAAGGACGACACGATCCACGTCACGCTCAAGGGCACGGCGGGGCAGTCCTTCGGTGCATTCCTGGCGCGCGGCATCACCTTCGAGCTCGTCGGCGACGGCAATGACTATGTCGGCAAGGGCCTTTCGGGCGGACGCATCATCGTCCGGCCGCCGGAAAACGCCAGGATCGTGCCGCACCAGTCGATCATCGTCGGCAACACCGTGCTCTACGGGGCGATCTCCGGCGAGTGCTACTTCAACGGCGTCGCCGGCGAGCGCTTCGCAGTTCGCAACTCCGGCGCGGTGGCGGTCGTCGAGGGTGTCGGCGACCATGGCTGCGAATACATGACGGGTGGCGTCGTCGTCGTGCTCGGCGGCACGGGCCGCAACTTCGCGGCCGGCATGTCCGGCGGTGTCGCCTATGTGCTCGACGAGGAGGGCGACTTCGCCCGCCGCTGCAACATGGCGATGGTCGAGCTGCAGCCGGTGCCGGAGGAGGACGATATGCTGGAGAAGCTGCACCATCACGGCGGCGACCTCATGTACAAGGGGCGGGTGGACGTCTCGGGCGACATGACGCGCCACGACGAGGAGCGGCTCTACCAGCTCATCTCCAACCACCTGCACTTCACCGGTTCGCCGCGCGCCAAGGAAATCCTCGAACACTGGGCGGATTACCGGCCGAAATTCCGCAAGGTCATGCCGGTCGAATACCGCCGCGCGCTTGAGGACATGGAGCGCATGAAAATCGCTGAAGCGGCCGAGTAACGGCCCCTGTGACAGCGGCCCCCCGAACCGTCCCTAGTGACGGGGGCCATCACGCGCCTGAGGGCGCCTGTGCAGATTTGAAGATATCAGGATCGTAAGATGGGCAAGGTTACTGGATTTCTCGAGATCGACCGGCAGGTGGCGAAGTACCAGCCGGCATCCGACCGCATCCGCCATTTCCGTGAATTCACCATTCCGATGTCCGACCAGGAGGTGCAGAAGCAGGCCGCTCGCTGCATGGACTGCGGCATTCCTTACTGCCATGGGCCGACCGGGTGTCCGGTGCACAACCAGATCCCCGACTGGAACGACCTCGTCTACAACGGCAACTGGGACGAGGCGATCCGCAACCTGCATTCGACCAACAACTTCCCGGAATTCACCGGCCGCGTCTGCCCGGCTCCCTGCGAGGAAGCCTGCACGCTGAACCTCGAAGACGTGCCGGTAGCGATCAAGACGGTCGAGCAGGCGATTGCCGACAAGGCCTATGAGATGGGCTACATCGTGCCGCAGCCGGCCGTCACCAAGACCGGCAAGAAGGTCGCGGTCATCGGTTCCGGTCCGGCCGGCATGGCGGCCGCCCAGCAGCTCGCCCGCGCCGGCCACGAGGTCCATCTTTACGAGCGCGAGTCGAAGCCCGGCGGGCTGCTGCGCTACGGCATTCCGGATTTCAAGATGGAGAAGAACTTCATTGACCGCCGCGTCGAGCAGATGAAGGGCGAAGGCGTGACCTTCCACTGCGGCGTCAATGTCGGCGTCGATCTGGCCGTCCAGACGCTGCTCGACGACCATGACGCGGTGCTCTATTGCGGCGGCTCCGAGACCCCGCGCGATGCCGGAATCCCGGGCGTCGAATTCATCGGCGTGCATGACGCCATGCCCTATCTGGTGCAGCAGAACCGCCGCGTCGGCCGCGAGAACATCGACAGCGTCGGCTGGCCGTCCGAACCGATCGTTGCCGGCGGCAAGCATGTGGTCGTCGTCGGCGGCGGCGACACGGCGTCCGACTGCGTCGGCACCGCGTTCCGTCAGGGGGCGGTCAAGGTGACGCAGCTCGACATCCGCCCGCAGCCGCCGGAGAAGGAAGACAAGCTCGCCGTCTGGCCGTTCTGGGCGACGAAGATGCGCACCTCCTCCAGCCAGGCCGAGGGTGCGGTTCGCGAATTCCAGGTCGCGACGCTCGAATTCGTCGGCGACGAGGACGGTAACCTGACGGGCGTCAAGTGCTGCCAGGTGGATGATCGGCGCAAGCCGATTGCCGGTACCGAGTTCATCATCAAGGCCGACCTCGCCTTCATCGCCATCGGTTTCCGCGGTCCCTTCACCACCAGCGTGCTCAAGGATCTCGGCGACAGGCTGTCGCTGAATACCGACCGGCGCGGCTCGACCAACGTCGTTGCCAACGAGCGGGACTATCGGACTTCGGTCGACAAGCTCTGGACCGCCGGCGACGTCCGCCGCGGCCAGTCGCTCGTCGTCTGGGCGATCCGCGAAGGCCGCCAGGCGGCCCGCGCGATCGACGAGGCCCTGATGGGATCGACGGTGCTGCCGCGGTAGTTGGCGTTAATTAAGCGCTTCCTGTGTATGCGCCCTCGGCACTTCCGCTGGGCCGCCTCTTTCAATGGTTGTCATCCTCGGGCTTGACCCGAGGATCCAGGCACGGTCGCCAACGCGGTGCGCGCGCAACCGCACGCTGAGAACCGACGCACACGCCGAACCGAGCCGAGGAACCTTTGCGCATGGATCCTCGGGTCAAGCCCTGGGTCAAGCCCGAGGATGACACCCTTGGAGGAGGCTGACACGATCATCAAGGCCGGTTCCGGGTTCTTGGCGACTCGCGCTCAATTCCGCAGCAGCGGCTTGCTGATCACCGTCTCGGGCTTTGCCAACCTGAAATCGTCGATGCGGCCGGCCGGGGCGGCCGGAACTTCGCCCTTTTCGACGAGCAGGTCTCTCGGGCTCTTGCCGGTGCCCTTCTGCGGGGCACCCGCGCCCAAAAGGGCGGTGGCGCCGTCGAGCGCGGGATCGGTCACGCCGATCGGCGGCGTCTTGACGATATCCTCGTTGGCAAGCGGGGCGGTCACCACGAGGTCCTTGAGCCCCTCGGCGCCTGGCACGGCCGCATCCGCGGCCGCCTCGCCGAGCAGCTTGCGGATGTCCTTCTCGACATAGAAGGCGAGCTTGCGCTTGCCGGCCTTGGTCAGGTTGATGCCGTCGGAGCCGCGCAGGCGGACCTGCTGGCCGTTAATGTCAGAGCCGGTCAGCACGAACTTGCCTCCCTCATCGACGAAGCCGTCCCAGATGTCGATGAACTGACCGCCGACCTTCTCCGCTTCCTCGAGATAAATGCCGTTGAAGGTGACCATGTCGGCGGTCATGGCGGTCGATTGGAAGGGCGGCATGCCGACCCAGAGAAGCGGCAGATTGTCCTGTCGGGCAAGCGCGGCGAGGGCGTTGACGCGCTTGCGGTATTCGGTCGTCCAGAGGTCGGTGCGGAACGTCTCCTTGGTTTCGCCGATCCGCATCGCCTGCCGGTCATTGGCGCCGAGGCTGACGACGATGACCGAGGGCTTGAGCTCGGCGACGTAGCCCGGCAGGCTACCCGGCCAGTTGAAATAGTCGTCCCGGACAAGACCCGAGGAACCGTTGGCGCGCGTTTCGACCACGACGCCGGGCGTCATTTCAAAGGCGGTCTTCAGGCCGTCGCCGAGGCTCCCGGCAACGAAGTCGCCGATCACCAGAACCTTTTTCGCATTGGGCGACTTCTCCACCACGGGTGCCGGCGGCGGGGCGTCGGCGACACGCGGCTTGGCGCGCTGCTGGCGCGGCCGCTGCGGCTCGGCCGGCTGCTGCCGCCGCTTCTGTATGCGACGCGGCCTCGGCTGCGGCGGATAGGCGCTGGGGTCCTGGTATCGTCGCTGCGGGGCGAAGCCGCCGAAGAGCCGTTGAAACAGGGTGCGGCGCGGGGCGGGCTCCTGCGCCTCGGCCATGGTGGCAAAGAAGCCAGTAACCAGCATTGCGGCGGCGGCCATGAAGACCGGCGCCAGGCGCAAGAGAAGCAATCCTTTCCCGGCGTCTCTGGTTCTCAACATGATTACATCACCATCGAATGGCAGGGCGCCTTCACCATACGCCAAATCACGACGATTTGGGGGATCGAAAATCGTCGTGATCCGAGAGGGTTTCTGCCAGAGCGGTTACTTGCGCAGGGCGCGCAGCAGATTCTGCGTCGGTTCACCGTCCGGCGTCAGACCGTTCTGCGTCTGGAAGGCCTGGATCGCGGCTTTCGAGCCGGAGCCGAAATTGCCATCCACCTCGCCATCGTAATAGCCGAGTTCCTTCAGGCGGTTCTGCAGTTCGAACTTTTCGCTGATGTCAAGCGAACCGTCGGGCCGCGGCCAACGCTGCTGCATGCCGGCGTAACCGGAGATCTGGTCGGCGAGCAGCCCGACGCCGAGCGCATAGGAGTCGGAAGCATTATAGCGCTTGATGACGAAGAAGTTGCGGGTCATCAGGAAGCCCGGGCCACCGCCACCGCCAGGCAGCTTGAGTTCGGCCCGGGTTTTCGCGTTGCGGAATCCCTTGCCGTTCGGACGGAGGAAGCCGAGCGCTGCCCATTGGCCGAGCGTCTTGGTCTGGCCGGAATATTTGCCGGCATTGGCCGGCGGCACGACCTCGTAGCCCCAGGTCTCGCCCGCTTGCCAGCCGTTCTTCCTCAAAAGGTTCGCAGCCGTCGCCAGCGCATCGGGAACCGAATTCCAGATGTCGCGATGTCCGTTGCCGTCGGCGTCGACCGCATAAAGCAGGTAGCTGGTCGGGATGAACTGGGTATGCCCCATGGCGCCGGCCCAGGAGCCGGTCAGTTCGCGCGGCGTGATGTCGCCGCTCTGCAGGATCTTCAATGCGGCAATCAGCTGGGTCTTCGCAAATTTCGCCCGTTTCGGGTCCGCATAGGCAAGCGTTGCAAGCGCGCGCGGCACATAATGCAGCCGGTCGTCCTTCTGCAGAACGGCGCCATAATTCGACTCCATCGACCAGACCGCCAGAAGGATGGACCTGTCGACGCCGAAATGCCGCTCGATCGCGTCAAGCGTGCGCCCGTGTTTGGCCGCCATCTCCTGGCCGATGCGCCTGGTGTACGGATTGACACGCGAGTCGATATATTCCCAAATCTTGTGCTTGAATTCGGGCTGGTAGTTGGCCTTTTCGATGACGGCCGGGTCGGGGGTCTTCACGCCGGCGAAAGCCTTGCGGTAGGTCGCCTGGGTGATCCCGCTCTTGGCCGCCGTTGCGTAGAAGCTGTTGATCCAGTTCTGAAAACCTTGGTCCGCCCGCGCGGCAGAGGGGCCGAGAGCGGCGGCAACGACGAGAGCGGCGGCGATATGTCGGAAGAACGTCCTGCGGTTTCTGATCATCTGCTGTCGGTTCCGTTTCTCGGCGGAGCATTCAGCCGGCGTTCATGCCGGACCGATTACTCCGGGTTTTGCGAATGTTGCCCGCAGCGGCTGTGTCGGGTCAGTGGAGAAGCCTACAGAAACGAAGTCAACAAAGTCTTTACCATGAAATTCCCGAGTCGTCTCCCTTCGCAAAAAATGGCAAATGACGACGAATTCCGATTCAATTCGCCTGTTCAGGCTAGACTGAAGTTCACTCCAAGGAGGTGTTCATGACCGAGAAGCGTAAAGTCCGCAAAGCCGTCTTCCCCGTTGCCGGGCTGGGGACACGTTTTCTTCCCGCCACCAAGGCGGTGCCGAAGGAAATGCTGACGGTCGTGGACAAGCCGGTCATCCAGTATGTCGTCGACGAGGCACTGGAAGCGGGGATCGAGCACCTGATCTTCGTCACCGGCCGCAGCAAGGCGGTTATCGAGGACTATTTCGACATTCAGGTCGAGCTCGACCAGACGCTCAGAGAACGCAACAAGAAAGCCGAAATCGAGCTGCTCGAAGCGATACTGCCGAAGGCCGGGACGACGAGTTTCACCCGCCAGCAGGCACCGCTCGGCCTCGGCCACGCGGTCTGGTGCGCGCGCGATCTGGTCGGCAACGAGCCCTTCGCACTGCTTCTCCCCGACATGATCATGAAGGGTGAAAAGGGCTGCCTGAAAGGCATGGTCGACCTCTACGAACACAGCGGCGGCAATGTCGTCGCCGTCGAGGAATGCGCCCCCGAGCAGGCGCACAAATACGGCATCGTCGGCGTCGGCGATAGGGTCGGCGACGGCTTCAAGATCACCAAGATGGTCGAGAAGCCGGCCCGGGGCACGGCGCCGTCCAATTTCTTCATCAACGGCCGCTATATCCTGCAGCCGGAAATCTTCCCGATTCTGGAGCGCCAGGAGCGCGGCGCCGGCAACGAGATCCAGCTGACCGACGGGATGGTGAAGCTTGCCGAGGCACAGGCTTTCGCCGCCTATCATTTCCGCGGCGAGACCTTCGACTGCGGGGCGAAGGACGGCTTCATCCTCGCCAACGTCGCCTTCGCCCTCGAGCGCGCCGACATTCGCCCGACCGTCGAGGGGCCGCTCAAGACGCTGCTGCAAGGATTGAAGTAGTCTCATCGGAAGTCTCGGGCCGCGTCCCGACTGCATGATTCCTTAAATCGGAATCGATTTAAGGACAAAATCATGCAGCATTTCAAAGTGCTACAGCGTCCTTAGTGCGTCTGAAAAGACGCACGGCGCTGTAGATACGGCCTGAGTCCGCCGTCCGAGGCGCGGTGGAAGGCCGCTCACGGTGTGGTGTTCAGATGTCTCGCTCACCCGCGCCACATGGTGAGAATCGGTCACGACAAAATTGCTCCGGGTACAATATTGCGGTTGCGCTGATCCCACCCATTGGCAGATTGATGCGAAATCTCCCAAGGAGCGTCATCAATGGCCGAAGCGGCATCCCACGCAAAACCCCTGCCAACCTATGCAGACATAGAGGTGGCCAGCCGCCGCATCGCCGGCATCGGCATCGTGACGCCGTTGCTCGAATCCCCCTGGCTCAACCGCGAGCTTGGCGGCCGGCTTCTCATCAAGGCGGAGAACTTGCAGGTAACCGGTTCGTTCAAGCTTCGAGGCGCTGCGAACCGGATGAAGGCGCTGACGGAGGACGAGCACCGGCGCGGCGTCGTGGTCCGTTCCTCCGGCAATCACGGCTTGGCGATCGCCTATTGCGCCAGCCTGATCGGCACCTCGGCCACCGTCGTGGTCCCCGATACCGCTCCGGCCGCCAAAGTCGAGCGAATCAAGGGCTACGGCGCCACGGTCGTCCAGGCGCCGATGCAGAAGATTGCCGAGGTAGCGGCCGATATCGCCAGTCGCGAAGGGCGCGTCTTCGTCGATCCGGCCGACGACTTCTGGGTCGTCGCCGGCCAGGGCACCGTCGGCCTCGAGATCGCGGACCAGACGGTGGCGCTCGGGGCGACGATCGATGACGTTGTTGTCCCCTGCTCGGGTGGCGGGCTGGCCGGAGGCTGTGCTCTCGCACTTGAGCAAAGGTCGCCCGGAACCAGGGTCCATGGCGTCGAGGCGGCCGGATTCGAAAAGATGGCGAATTCGCTGGCGGCGGGTCGGCGGATCAATCTTCCGCCGGGCGGGCGTTCGATCTGCGATGCGATCACCGGTCTCTACATGGCCGAAATCCCGTTCGACATCGTCAGGAACAGGCTGGCGGGAACCTTCGCTGCTACGGACGGGGAAACCCTGATGGCGATGCGCGTCGCCTTCGGCGAGTTCGGCCTCGGCGTCGAGCCCGGCGGGGCGGTGGCCCTAGCGGCAGTTCTGAGCGGCAAGATGCCGATTGGCGGAAAGACCGTCGTCGTTGTTCTCTCCGGCCGGAACGTGAACCCCGACCTTGCCCGGCGGGCGTTGCAGCAGGAAGCAGCCTGATGCCCCGTTTCAGCAATCAGGAGCGCCTGCCGTGGAAATAAACGCCATCCCTTTCGAAATCACCGACTGGGCCGAGGTCGAGGCAACCGAGCACAAGGGTGAAACGGGCGTCGCCTACTGGCGGACGCGGTGGTTCGGTCCGATACGCGTGCGCGTCGTCGAATACACGCCTGGCTATCTTGCCGACCATTGGTGCTCCAAAGGACACATTCTCTACTGCCTGGAGGGCGAACTGCATACGGAATTGCAGGATGGACGGCGGTTTGTTCTGAAACCCGGCACGAGTTATCAGGTGGCCGACAATTCACGTCGGTCGGGGCAAAGCTGTTCGTCGTGGACTGAGGAGGGCGCCGACGGGAGCGCGGTCAACGCCGCAGCGTCAGGCCGACGCCGACGCGCGTCGTGTCGCTCGAAGGTCCGACATCCCTGTTCGTGCGCTCGTAGCTGACGTCCCCTGTCAGCGCCAGATAGCGGCTCATGTCCCATGTCAGACCGGCGCCGGTGCGCCAGGTGGCCTCGTCGGATGCGGTGGCATCCGACGGGAAATCGCGCAGTGTCAGGCTGTTCGATAGAGTCGCGACCAGTGTCGAACGGAGCTGGTGGGTGATGATATTGGTCAGCTCGTAGTTGATCGAGCCCGGGTTGTCCGCGGTCGTCGATGGATCGAGATAGGTCAAGAGGCCGAACAGCACGTCGGTGCCGCGCTGCGGCGACCAGTTGACCCGCCCGTCGACCGAGAGGCCGCCGAGGTCGCCCAGCCGGTCGTCGTCGAAACGATAGGTCTCGTAGCCGAGCGCGAGTTCGCCGTTGAGCTTCTCGCCGAGATCCACCTCCAGGCCGCCACGGCCCGCATAGCTCACATAGGAACGCTCGAAGCCGAGTGTATCGCGCCTGAGATCGTAGATGGATTTGCCGACCGAGGCCTCGAGGAAGGGGATGAGGGCCGGCGACAGCTCGTAGCCGAGGCGTCCGGTGAGCGTGCCGGTATTGCGGTCGCGATCCTCCTGCGACAGCGTCGTTCCGTTGTCGAGATCGACATCGCCATAGGTCTGGCGCTCGAAGTCGAGGCCGACGGAGCCGCGAATGAGACCGAGGTCGCGCTCGACCGCGGCGCCCAGCCGGTAGGTGTTGACCGCCGATTGCTCCTCCGCATTGGCGATGGCGTTCGGATCGTTGGCGTCCTCACGCTCGAAACTGTAGCCCGCGCTCAGTCTGGCCACCGTCTCGTCGCTCAAGTCGAGACGCAGCTTCGCATCGGCGTCGGCGCGCGGTTCTTCCTCGCCTTCGCCCGATATGTTGTTCTGCAGCACGCCTTCGCCGGTCACGCTCAACTGATGGCGCGACCAGTCCGAGGTGAGCGAGCCTTTGAGGCCGGTTTCGAGAAAGCTGCGGCTCTGGCTGGTGCTGCCGTTTTTCTGCCGCTCGTGATTGAGGGTTTCGCTGAGCGCCGGTTTCAGGACGAAGCTGCCGATGCGCAGGCCAGTCGCCTGGCCGGCCTCCGGATCGATGCGCCTGCGCAGGCCGTCGATCGTCTCCTCGCGCCGGTTGAGGCGGTTGAAATCCTCGTCCAGGGCCGGCGGAAGGTCTGAGGCTGCAACGGCGCCGGTCGTCTGGGGATCGGTGATCGCCGGGGTGGCCGCGTCAGCCATTGCGGCGGCGATCGGGGCGTTCATGCCTGGCGAGGTCTCGAGGCTTTGCGCGCCCGCGGGTCCGGCGAAAACAAGGACGCAGCCCGCCAGAAGCCTGGCTCGCTTTTTCACAAGCAAGGCGCCCGCCTTGATCGAGCCTGAAATCCTGGGCGCCATCTGCCGTCTGTCCGCGAACCTGATTGCAATCGTTTCGCAATCGTAAAGGCACGTGGTTAAGCAATCGTTTCTGAAGGGAAATCAGCCGAGAATGGTCCCGCGTCATTCCTGCATTGAGGCAGAGCGCTCAAGCAGGTCGATCAGGGCGTTGCGACCGCGTTCACCGGCAAGGTCCGCCGCAGTCTTCCCCGATTTCGAAACGAGGCGCGGATCGGCTCCGTATCGCATAAGTAAACGAGCGGCGTCGAGGTTAGCCAGACGCGCTGCGATCATCAGCGCCGTCTCGCCTTCGCTGTCTTGCGCGTTTGGGTTCGCTCCTTTCTCCAATAAGTACCGCAAGTCGGCAACGTTGTTCTCGGCAGAAACCAGCATGACGAGGGAATACCCTGATCCGGTAACTTGGTGAATATCAGCGCCGTTGCCAAAAAGTATTGTTCCCAATAGTGGGTCTGAAAATGGCTTTTTACACCCAGTATTATCATAATAAAGGAAAAGAGGAATCCCGTCCAATTGCCACTCGCTGTTGTGACTTTTTACGTTATCGCCCATTGTTATTCGGCGATACACTCCAACAGGATTACCGGAGCAGACGCCGTCGGCTATTGATACAGGCAGGATCCAAGGTCGGGTAAAATAGACAAAAGCGATAAGCCAAGACGACACGAGGGCAACGAGAACCCTGCCTGCGATTACCGAGAACTTCTTCATTCCGTGCCTGCGGTGCGCCTCGATCGCATTAAAGACTTGCTTCCGCTCGCTCGACGGTCAGCTGCCGGCCGCTGCTCGCGACAATCCGCACCCGGGTGCCCGCGGGCAGGTCGGGCCCCTCGACGACCCAGGTCGTGTCGTCGAGGCGGACGCGGCCGCGGCCCTCGGCAATCGGTTGTTCGAGCACTGCGGTGCGGCCGACGAGACTCTCGCCGCGCTTGTTGAGCAAGGGCTCGTCGCTCTTCGACGAAGAGACGACGAAGCGTCGGCCAATGAAGACGGAGGCGATCGACAGCAGCGCGAAAACGACGACCTGGACCTCCCAAACCCAGAATGCCGTTTCCCAGAGGAGGAGAGAGAGGCCGCCGGTGATGAGCGCTGCAAGGCCGATCCACACCAGGAAAACGCCCGGCAGCATCACTTCCGCCGCCAGCAGGGCGAGGCCCAGGACCCACCAGCTCCAGGGCCCGAGTTCGATAGCGAAGCGCTGGATCATGGTACGACGCGTACGGGTTCTCTACGGGGTTGGACGCTGGCCCGGTTTGCGGCGTCGATCGGCGCGGGCGCGGGGAAGCCGGCGCCTGGCCGTCGCCGAACACTTCCCGGGCGATCGCGCCGATGCCGCCGAGCGAGCCGATCAGCGACGACGCTTCCATCGGCATCAGGACGATCTTCTGGTTGTTCGCGGTGCCGATCGCAGCCAAGGCCTCGGTGTATTTCTGCGCGACGAAATAGTTGATCGCCTGCACGTCGCCGGCCGCGATCGCTTCGGAAACCATGCGGGTCGCCTTCGCTTCCGCCTCGGCCAAGCGCTCGCGCGCCTCCGCCTCGCGATAGGCGGCTTCGCGTTGGCCTTCCGCCTCGAGGATCGCCGATTGCTTGGCGCCTTCGGCGCGGAGGATCTGCGCATTCCTGCTGCCTTCGGCTTCGAGCACCTGGGCGCGCTTCTCGCGCTCTGCCTTCATCTGCCGGGCCATCGCCTCGACAAGGTCGGTCGGCGGCGCGATGTCCTTGATCTCGACGCGGGTGATCTTGATGCCCCAGGGATTGGCCGCCTCGTCGACGACGCGCAGCAGCCGGTCGTTGATCGTGTCGCGGTTGGAAAGCAGTTCGTCGAGATCCATCGAGCCCATGACGGAGCGGATGTTGGTCATCGTCAGATTGAGCAGGGCGTTTTCGAGATTGGCGACCTGATAGGCGGCCTGAGCGGGGTTCAGCACCTGGTAAAAGGCCACCGCATCGGCCGAGACGCTCGCATTGTCCTTGGTGATGACCTCCTGGGTCGGTACGTCGAGGACCTGCTCCATGACGTTCATCTTGGCGCCGATCCGATCGAAGTAGGGGACGATGAAGTTCAGGCCGGGCTCTATGGTCTTCACGTAGCGACCGAAACGCTCGATCGTATAGCGATAGCCCTGCGGAACGGTCTTGATCCCGGCAAAAAGCGTCAAGAATACAAGAACAACGAGTGCGATAACCGCGTAATCGAAGCCGCCCAAGGATAGTCCTCCCTCTTCGCAACTCCAGGACTTGGAGTGCCGCCCAGCCCATGACGTGGCGATTCGCCGCAATATTTCAAGCACCCGGCCGAGTTGACTACAGCGCCGCGCGTCTTATCAGACGCGCAAAGGTCGCTGTAGGACTTTGAATTGCTGCATGTCTTTGTCCTTAAATCGAGGTCGATTTGAGGAGACATGCAGCAGGCATTCCGGCTCGCTTTGCGGCATTCCGGTTTAATAAAGCTCAAACCAGTTGTCGTCTAAGGTCGGTCTTCTGAACGTGATGAAAGGCCGAACGCAGCGCGATGAATGGCATCTGGGGGCAGTTTGTTGGCAACCTCGCATTTGTAAGCCTGGCGATCTCGATCTGGGCGCATTTGTCGATCTGGCTCCGCCGGCGGTTTGCCGGACATGACAAGATCCTCTTCGGACTGATGGCCGGCGTTGCATCGATCGGCTCGATCCTGCTCGCCGTCGACTTCGGCCCCGGCATCCATATGGACCTGCGCTTCGCGCCGCTCGCTCTCGCCGGCATGTTCGGCGGGCCGTTGGCGGCGGCACTGAGTGCATTCCTCGCCGCTGCTTTCCGGGCGGCGCTCGGCGGTGTTTCGGCCATTGATGGCGTCATCGCGATCCTTGCTGTCACAGGCATGGGCCTGAGCGTCAACCTCGTCATGAAGAAGAGGTCTCCGACGCTTCTCTCCGTCGTCGTGTTCGGCGTGGCGGTGGGGGGGCTGCTGACCGTGCTGATGGCGGTGCTGCCTACCCTGTCGAAAGCTCACGCCCTGGCGGCAATGGGCCTGCCCATGGCGGCGATGAATTGCGCGGCCACCATCGTCTGCGGTTTCATCGTGCTGACGACGCAGCATCTGGAACTTGAGCGCAGGATGCTGGAGACCGCGTTCTCCCAATCGCCCGACTATCTCTACGTGAAGGACAGAGACAGCCGCTTCATTACCGTCAACGAAAACATGATCCGCCTCTACCGCTTCAAGACGACGGTCGAGATGGTGGGTCTTTCGGATTTCGATCTCCATCCGCAAAAGCTTGCCGAGGAACTGTATCATCGAGAGCAGGAGGTGATGCGGACGGGCGTGCCCCTTCTCGATTCCCTCGAGCATATCGAAGGCCGCGACCTGCTCGCCTCCAAGGTGCCGCTGCGCGACAAGGAGGGACGCGTCATCGGTCTGGCGGGCGTCACGCGCGACATCACGGACCGCACCGCGCTCGAGCGGGAGCTGCGCGAAAGCAAGAACCTGCTCTCCCACGCGATGGCGGGAATGTCCGACGGCTTCGCCATGTTCGACCGGCAGGGCTATCTGATCTTCTGCAACGAGCAATACCGCAATGCCTTTCCGCTGTCGGGAAGCGCCCGGGTGGTCGGCGCGCATATCAGCGATATCGTTCGCCAAACCGCCGAAACACGCGAGCGGCTCAACGTCCCTTACGATTCGGTGGACGAGTGGATCACTGTGGCGACGTCCACATTGCACCGCAACAAGGACGAGGAGGTTCAGCTTCACAACGGCGATTGGCGCAGCATCAAGACAAGGCTCGCGACGGACGGTACGGCGATGGTGGTCGTCTCGGACATCACGGTGATGAAGCAGGCCGAAATCGCTCTCAGGCTTTCGGCCGAGCAGTTGAAGAACCTGGCGGAGACGGACGGATTGACCGGCATCGTCAACCGTCGCGCCTTCGATGAGGCCTTCATGCGCGAGGCGGCCAGATGCGCAAGGGGCAACGCGCCGCTCAGCCTGCTGATGATCGATCTCGATCGGTTCAAG
Organism: Sinorhizobium fredii NGR234; assembly: GCF_000018545.1. Taxonomy (NCBI): domain Bacteria; kingdom Pseudomonadati; phylum Pseudomonadota; class Alphaproteobacteria; order Hyphomicrobiales; family Rhizobiaceae; genus Ensifer; species Ensifer fredii. Next base: position 2,983,761 of record NC_012587.1, on the reverse strand, counting down.
GCGTACAACGACACCTACGGCCATCCGGCCGGCGATCAGTGCCTGCGGCTCGTCAGCAAGTGTCTTCTCAATTCGGCGAAACGCCCGGGCGATATCGTCGCCCGCTACGGTGGCGAGGAATTTGTCGTCCTGTTGCCGGAGGCCGACGAGAAGGCCGCGGCCGTCGTTGCCGAGAAATTCGCCCGTCTGCTCGGCGAGGAAAACATCGTCCATGCGCAAAGCGAATTCGGACATGTCACGGCAAGCATCGGCATAGCCTCGGCGATGGGGCATCTCCTGCAGGCAGAGCCGGGCCGCCTCCTGTCGGAAGCGGACGCCGCTCTCTACGAAGCGAAGATGCGCGGCCGCAATCGCATTCTCGTGCGCGTGCTCGCCGATGCCGCGGACGTCAAGTTGGCTGGTTAGGGCGCAGGCTTCGGAACGAGCCGCAAGACTTTCCGGCTCACCGATCGCGATCTCACGCGGTGCGCATCATGTGCGTGCACCTACACGCGGCAGTGGATATTCCATGCACCCAATGGTAGTCTGATCATGGTCGTCTGACGACGTGAAACCGGAGAGGTGTCATGATTCGGTTGGGTACCAAGTATCAACACCTCGTTCACGGCACTGGCTGCGGCTGCCTCAGCCCCGTTCTAGAGCAAGCATCGCGCCGTCTGGATGAATTTTCCCGCAGAAGCTTTCTTGCCGGTTTAGGTGCAGCGGCTGTCACCGGGATAATGCCTGGGCCATCCTTTGCCCAGGAACCGGCCTCCAAGATTCTCTTGAGCAAGGTCCGGTTGTTCGATGGCAAGTCCGACACATTGCGGGCCGGGGTCCAGGTCCTCATCGAGGGCAACAGGATCACGTCCGTCGACACAACGAACAGCGCTCCGCCGTCCGGAGCGACGGTCATAGACTGCGGCGATCGCGTTCTCATGCCTGGCATGATCGATGCGCACTGGCATACGCTCTATGCTGCCGTTCCCTTGGCGGTCATCGCGACAGGCGATCCCGGCTTCGTCTTCTCCGCCTCCACGGCCGAAGCCGAACGGACGCTCATGCGCGGCTTTACCACCGTGCGTGACCTGGGCAGTCCCGTCTTCTCGTTCAAGCAAGCGATCGACAGCGGTGTCATACCGGGTCCGCGCATCTTTCCGTCAGGTGCGATGATCACCACCTCCGGCGGGCATGGCGACCTTCGCATGCCGAGTGAGATTCCACCCGACTCCGGGCGGCTCAGCGTCAGTGAACTGGTGGGCGCGTCGGCGATCGCCGACAGCATAGGGGACTTGAAGCAACGCGTTCGGGAGCAGCTCCTGCAGGGCGCCTCGCAGGTCAAGATCGTCGGAGGCGGTGGCGTGTCGTCGCCACGCAGTCCGCTCGACATGTCGACCTTCAGCGAAGAAGAGCTGCGTGAGGCGATCGACGTTGCCCGGGACTGGAACACCTACGCCACCGTGCACGCCTATGCCCCGAACACCGTGCAGCGGGCGATCGCGGCGGGAGCGGCGTGCATCGAACATGCGCATCTGATGGACGAGGAGACGGCAAGGATCATGGCCGACAAGGAAGTCTGGCTCAGCACCCAACCTTTCCTGTCGACGGAGGATGTCGCCCCGCAGGCCGGGCCATCCGCCGAACGCATGCACCAGGTCTTCGCCGGGACTCCGAGGATCTACGAGCTTATTCGCAAGCATGGGATCAAGGCGGCATGGGGTTCGGATGTCCTCTTCTCACCGGAAATAACGCCGCGCCAAGGCATCATGCTGACCCATCTCACCAACTGGTACACGAATGCCGAGACGCTCCGGATGGCGACATCGGTCAATGCGGAGTTGCTTGCGCTTTCCAATCTGCGCAATCCGTATCCGGGTAAGCTGGGAGTTATAGAGGAAGGCGCACTCGCGGATATGCTGGTCGTGGACGGCAATCCGCTTGAGGACATCCGACTGATCGAAGATCCCGGAAAGAACCTGGCCGTCATAATGAAGGACGGCAAGGTCCATAAGAACACGCTTTGAGTTCTGCAGTCCTACAGCGCCATGCGCGACCGCCGCGAGGCCGCAACACAAAAGACAATCCAAGCCTCTCAAATTCCGCTCAGGGCTGAGGTCGGGCGGTGCCGCCGGTGCCCTGGCTGCGGCTGAAGAGACGCGCCTTGATTTGCTCGCGAACGGTCTGGATCAGGACATAGAGCAAGGGGATGAGCAGGAGGCCGATGACCGTGCCGACGAGCAGTCCGCCGAACACCGTCATGCCGATGGCGCGGCGGCTGCCTGCGCCTGCGCCTGTGGCGATCACGAGGGGAACGACTCCGAGAATCGACGCCACTGCCGTCATGAGAACCGGGCGAAAGCGCTGGGCCGTGCCTGCTGCTGCGGCTTCGCGCGTCGTCATCCCCTCCTCGCGCCGTTCCTTGGCGAACTCCACGATGAGGATGGCGTTTTTCGCGGCAAGCCCGATCAATAGAACGAGGCCGATCTGCACGTAGATGTTGACGTCGATCGATGCGAGCATCAGAGCCGCGAGGGCACCGAGCACGGCAACGGACACGGAGAGCATCACCGCGAGGGGAACACTCCAGCTTTCGTACTGCCCGACGAGAAAGAGATAGGTGAAGATGATGCCCATGATGAGAATGGCGACCGTCTGGTTGCCGGCCTGTCGCTCCTGCAGTGCGAGCCCCGTCCACTCGAATCCGAAGCCCTCCGGCAGGTTCTGCTCCGCAAGGGACGCCATGATGGCGAGGGCCTCGCCGGTGCTTGTCCCGGTTGCGGCTTGACCATTGATCGACGCAGAAGGAAACAGATTGTAGCGGCTTATCGCGTTCGGCCCGTAGATGGTCGAGATGGACAGGAGGGCCTGCAGAGGCACCAGTTCCCCGTTCCGACTGCGGACGCGGAGCCGCTGAATGTCCTCGACCCGGCTACGGAACTGCGGCTCATCCTGGATGCGCACCTGATACACGCGCGAGAAGATGTTGAAATCGTCGACATAGGACGATCCGAGATGGGACTGCATAGCGCTGAAGATGGTCGCCGTCGAAACGCCGAGCAGTTCCGCCCGGCGGCGATCCACGTTGAGGAAGACCTGTGGCACGTCTGCCGTGAAGGTGCTGAAGACACTGGCGAGGCCCGGGGCCTGGTTCGCCTTGACGATCAGGCCGCGCATCACCTCCGCAAGCTCCTGCTGGCTCTGGCCGTCGCGCGCCTGAAGCCTCAGATCGAAGCCGCCGGTTGCGCCAAGTCCCGGAATGGCCGGAGGATTGAACGGCACGACGAAGGCGGTGGGAATCCGGGCGAATTCGGCGCGCAGGTGGTTCATGATCGCGTCGATGCTTTCATCGGCGCTGCTGCGTTCCTCCCAGGGATTGAGCGCGGCGATCACCATCCCCGCATTCGAGCCGCCGCCGCCCACCATGCTGTTGCCGGCGATGCCGACGGAATTCGCAACGCCGGGCGCTCGGCGCAAGATCCCGACGACGGCGTCGAGCGCCTGTTGGGTCCTCTCAAGCGACGCGGCATTTGGCAGTTGCACGTTGATGAAGAGGTATCCCTGGTCCTCCATCGGCACGAACCCGGTCGGAAGCGTCCGGAACAATCCATAGACCCCTCCGAGGATCGCGAGGAGAAGCACCGAGGCGATCACCAGCCGTCGCGACATGCGGTCCAGCATGTCGAGATACCATTGCCGGGAGACGTCGAGGCCACGGTTGAACCTCCCGAAAATCCCGCGCCGGTTCTGGCGCGGCCGCTCGAGCATGAGGACGCACAGGGCCGGACTGAGCGTCAGTGCGTTGATGGTGGAGAAACTGATCGTGACCAGGATCGTTACCGCGAACTGGCGATAGAGTTGCCCGGTGATCCCCGGCACGAACGCGATCGGGACGAACAGCGCCGCAAGGACGAGCGTGGTCGCTACGATCGGACCCGTCACCTGCGTCATCGTGCGTTGGGTCGCGTCGCGGACGTCCAAGCCCTCTTCGCTCATCACACGCTGCACGTTCTCGACGACGATGATTGCGTCGTCGACGACCAGGCTGATGGCGAGGATGACGGCGAAGAGCGTGATGGTGTTGGCCGAGTAGCCCAGCAGATAAAGGACAGCGAAGCCGCCGATCAGGGACACCGGAATTGTCAGCGTCGGTATGACCGTCGCCCGCCAGTCCTGCAGGAAGAGGTAGGTGACGGCGACCACGAGCGCGAAAGTGATCGCAAGCGTGATGCCGATTTCCTTGATCGTTTCGGTAATGAAGGCGGTGGTGTCGAAGACGACCGCATAGGCTACGTCCTCGGGAAACTGTCGCGAAAGCCGATCGAGCTCGGAGAGGACTGCCCTCGACACTGCAAGCGCATTGGCGTCGGCGCTCTGGTACACGACGACTGTCGCGCTCGGCTGCCCGTTGAAACTGGACGTCGTGTCGTAGGATTGCGCACCGAGTTCGACGCGCGCAACGTCGCGGAGGCGGACGATCGCACCGTCCGCATTGGCGCGAACGATGATGTTGGCGAAATCCTCCTCGGTCGCGAGGCGCCCTTGGGCCATGATCGTGAGTTGCAACTGCTGGCCCGAGGCCGCAGGCGGAGATCCCAGCTGGCCGGCAGACGCCTGCGCGTTCTGGGCTTGTATGGCGCTCGCCAGGTCTGCAGCGGTGATGCCGAGGGCTTGCATCTGGTCCGGGTTCATCCAGATGCGCATGCTGTATGACGGGCCGAAAATGCCGGCCTCGCCGACGCCGGCAACCCGGGCGATCGCATCGCGAATATTGTTGGCGGCAAAGTTGCTTATGAATATCTCATCGCGCGTTCCCTTCGGGGAATAGATCGCGACGCCCATCAGCATGCTGGACGACCGCGCTCTCACGGACACCCCCGTCTGGGTTACGGAGGCGGGAAGGCGCGGCGTCGCGAGTGCGACACGATTCTGCACGTTCACTTGCGCCATTGCCGGATCGGTGCCGACTGCGAAGGTCACGGTCAGCGAGTAGGTTCCGTTGTTGCTGCTCGCCGACGACATGTAAAGCATGTCCTCGACCCCGTTGACCTGGTCCTCGATCGGCGCCCCGACGCTCTCTTCCAGCACGCTGGCATTGGCCCCCGGATAGCTCGCGGTGACCTGAACCTCCGGCGGCGTGATCTGCGGGAATTGAGCGATCGGAATCTGAGACAGCGCCAGCGCACCGGCGATGGCCATGACCACGGCGATGACCATGGCGAGACGTGGGCGGTCGATGAAATGGGCCGACAGGTTCATTGGCTTGACGATCCCGGCGCCGAACCGGATGTCGGCGCCATGACATTCGTCGCGGCGTCGCCGGCTGATACGCTCTGCGCCTCGACGGCGGCACCCGGGGAGACGCGCTGGAGGCCCTGGACGATGAGCTGCTCCCCGCCCTTCAGCCCCTCTTCGACGACCCAGTTTTGTCCGAGCTGCGTGGAGACGCGAATGCGCTGCACGGCGGCGCGGCTCTCCCCGTCGACGACGAGCACGAAGCGGCCGTCGCGGTCCTGCTCAACCGCCCCGATGGGTACAACCGGACGCTGCTGCCGATCCGCGGGCTCGACGATCACCGTCACGAACTGCCCCGGCATGAGGAGCGATTGCGCATTGGCGAAAAGCGCTCGGATCGGCAGCGTCCCGGTCTGCACGTCGACCTCATTTTCGAAGAATTCGACCTTCCCTGCCTGCTGGTAGGGCTCGCCATTCGAGAGACGCAGCTTGAGGGTATAGCGCTTTGCCAATTCGTCCTTGCCCGCCCCTCCGGCGGCAGTCCGCAAGTCGAGGATAGTACGATCGCTGACCGAGAAGACCACGCGGATGGGATCCGCCTGAACCACCCGGGCCAACGGCTCCGACGAAGGGCTGACAAGACTTCCCACGGAGAAGGCGGCGCGGCCGATCCGGCCACCGATCGGGGCCTTTATGTGCGTGTAGCCGAGATTGATCTCCGCCTGTTCGACCCTGGCCTGTGCTGATAGGACGCCTGCCCGGGCAGTGTCGCGCGCCGCCTGGCTCTCCTCAAGCACGGCCTGCGAGACGGTGCTCCGGAGCGCCTGGTTTCGCTGGAACTGGCGCTCGGCATTATCGAGCGTCGTCTGGGCGGCGACGAGGACCGCCTGTGCATCCTGGAGCGCGAGCTCGTAGGCCGTGCGCTCGAGGGTGAAGAGGTCCTGATCCTTGTCGACGTTTTGGCCTTCGGCGAAGAGCCGGTTCTCCAGGAAGCCCTCGATCCTGGCTCGGATGTCGACTGCGTTGAGGGCCTCGACCCGGCCAACGAACTCGTAGCCGGGCGACACGTCTTCGACCTGAACGGTCATGACGCCCACGACGGGCGCATTCTGGGCGATGCCGTCTGCGGTCGCGCAGAACAGAAGGCTGCCCAGGCCTAGAACGAACTCCACAGACCGAAACACCGTTCTGAACATCGAAGACCCCGCTTCGAGTTTCCGATGCAAGCCTCCTAATGGCGAGGCTGCTATCAGGCCGCCTGACGCGGCCTTCTTAGAGAGGGAGATCCCTGGGAATGCCTGTCGGGACTTGTCACACGCCGAAGGAGGGGTCGTTTCGTCTGCATATTGCCCTCTATCGGTAACCCGCTGGGAGCGCTTTACGAGAGATATGCACGGATGCAGCGCGGACGCTGCAACGCCTAGAAGTGTCAGGCCGAAGGATCGGCAAGTTATACGCGCAAAGACGGTGTCCTTCAAGCAAAATGACGCGGTGGTCCGGCTCGAACGCGCCTGGGGTGGGCCCGCACCGCGTCTATTTCGGACCCACATCATGCGTGGAACTGGCAACAAGCTTCATCGCCGCCGCAAGGAGAAGTGCCGCGCCCGGCAGTACAAGACCGTTCCAGTCCAGCATGCCTTCGGTTTCCGCCACAACGGTCGCAAAATGAACGACGAGGTAAAGGATGATCACCTCGATGAAGAGGATCTTCATTTCCGCGACCGTGTTGAGGATCATCCATCTGGGCACCCTCTTCCTGACTTCGTCCGAGACGTCGATGACGAAACCGAACGTGATCGCATAGCCGAAGATGGTGAGCACGATGCCGAAAAGAAACTTGTCCGTCGCGCGCAAGACGGCGGCGGTCACCGAAAGCTCCGGCTCGGTTCTGACGAAGGCGAAGGCGTTGCGTAAGAGAAGCGCGCCTTCGAAGAACATCAACAGCGCGCCGCCCAGGACTCCTATGGACGCCAGGATCATGATGTAGCGGAGGCTCAAGAAAAACGAGATCATTGGCCTTGCTGCCTTATTTCATGCAGGTGCTGGCGACAGACGCAGATTAGCACAACTAAATCTGGTCGGGTCCCCCGGGATTTTACAGCTTGAAGTTTTGAAACTAAAGGTACAACGTTTCCGCCGTGCCACCTACAGCAACGCGCGTCCTGTCGGGCGTGCAAGGGACGCTGTAGCACTTGGGATTGCTGCATGTGCAGTGGAGGCCGCTCAACGGCAAGTGCTTTTCGTTCGATCAGGCAACCGTGACGCGGAGGCCGCATGACCAGCACTGCTCAGAAACTCTCGCTTGCTTCTCTGTCCGCGCTCGTCGTCGGCTCCATGGTAGGGGCGGGCATATTTTCCCTGCCGCGCACCTTCGGCAATGCGACCGGACCCTTCGGCGCGATCGTGGCCTGGTGCATCGCAGGAGCGGGCATGTTCACTCTGGCTCACGTGTTCCGGGTGCTCGCGGAACGCAAGCCGGATCTCGATGCCGGCGTCTATGCGTATGCGAAGGCCGGCTTCGGTGACTATGCCGGCTTCCTATCGGCCCTCGGCTACTGGCTGGTCGGCTGCATTGCCGATGTGTCTTATTGGGTGTTGATCAAGGCCACCCTCGGGGCGTTCTTCCCGATCTTCGGAGACGGCAACACGGTCGCCGCCGTGCTTGTCTCCTCCGTCGCGCTGTGGGGCTTCCACTTCATGATCCTGAGGGGGATCAAAGAGGCAGCGGCCATCAACACTGTCGTCACCGTGGCAAAGATCGTCCCCATTGTGATCTTCATAGTCATCCTGCTCGGCGCGTTCGAGACCGGCCTCTTTCGCGCCAATTTTTGGGGCGGCGCGGGCATGCCCGAGGCGAGCCTGTTCGAGCAGGTTCGTGCAACCATGCTGGTCACGGTTTTCGTGTTCATTGGCGTAGAGGGCGCGAGCGTCTATTCGCGCTACGCCCGCAAACGTTCCGATGTGGGCGTGGCCACGACACTGGGTTTCGTGGGCGTTCTGGGATTGATGGTGCTGGTGACGCTGCTGCCCTACGCCGCCCTGGAACGGCCGGAGATCGCAGCCATGCGGCAACCCTCGATGGCGTCCGTGCTGGAATCCGTCGTCGGGCCATGGGGCTCGGTCTTTGTCAGTGCCGGTCTGATCGTTTCCGTGCTCGGAGCCTATCTGGCATGGTCGCTGATCTGCGTCGAGGTGCTCTTCTGCGCCGCCAAGAACGGAGACATGCCGAGCGTTCTCGCCAGGGAGAACAGCCGCAACGTTCCTGCTGCGGCTCTGTGGCTGACGAATGGGGTGATCCAGTTCTTCCTCGTCAGCACGCTGTTCTCCGAGGACGCGTTCCTGTTGATGGTAAACCTGACGAGCGCAATGGTCCTGGTTCCGTACCTGCTGGTAGCAGCCTACGGCTTCCTCGTCGCCCGGCGCGGCGAGACCTATGACATCAGGCCGGAAGAGCGGTTCCGCGATCTGATCTTCGCGGGTGCCGCCACGGTCTACACGGCTTTCATGATCTATGCCGGAGGCCTGGAATTTCTGCTGCTTTCCACCATCCTCTACGCACTTGGAACGGTCCTGTTCCTTTACACAAGGCGTGAGCAGCAGAAGCCGACGTTCAACCCTCGGGAATGGCTCGTCTTCATGACCGCAGCAGCCGGATGCGTTTTCGGCATCTACCGTCTTGTGACCGGCAACATCACCTTGTAGATCTTCGAGAAAACTGCAGCAATTCAAAGTGTTGCAGCTTCCTTTGCGCGAAATGCGCAGCGCTTTGGTGCATACCCGTCGTTGTGTCGGCATATCAGCGTATATCGATTCCCTCTAGGAATCTTGAAGATTACACGCTAACATTGCGGTCAGAGGGTCCAAGCATGTTATAGAGGTGGTGCCAGAAGCGGATAACCGCTTCGCGTCGAAAGCCTATGGCAAGGTCCACAAGCTCCTCCGGCATCACCAGCGATACCAGATCTGATCGGCGTCCGCACCGGCGTGGACGGCCCCCTACATCGGTCAACCCGGGAGTAGCGCGATGGCGATCAAAGCTGAGCAGAAGCTATCCCTTTTCGCTCTGACCAGCATGGTTGTCGGTTCCATGGTCGGCGCAGGCATCTTCTCCCTCCCGCGAACATTCGGCATCGCCACAGGGCCGTTCGGCGCAATCATCGCCTGGTGCATTGCGGGCGGCGGCATGTACATGCTGGCGCGCGTCTTCCAGTCGCTGGCCGAACGCAAGCCCGATCTCGATGCCGGCGTTTTCGCCTATGCCAAGGAAGGTTTCGGCGACTATCCGGGCTTCCTGTCCGCCTTCGGCTACTGGATCGGCAGTTGCATCGGCAACGTGTCGTATTGGGTGCTGATCAAGTCCACGCTCGGCAATTTTTTTCCAGCCTTCGGCGACGGCAACACCGTCATCGCCATCCTCGTCGCATCGGTCGGAATTTGGCTCTTCCACTTCACGATCCTGAGGGGCATCCAGCAGGCGGCCTTCATCAACACCGTCGTAACCGTCGCTAAGGTCGTTCCGATCATCGCCTTCATCATCATCCTCTTCTTCTTCTTCAAGCTGGACCTGTTCCGCCTCAACTTCTGGGGCGGCGAGGGGATGCCGGAGGCAACGCTCCTGCAACAGATCCAGGCGACGATGCTGGCGACGGTCTTCGTCTTCATCGGCATCGAAGGCGCGAGCAACTATTCGCGCTATGCGCAGACGCGCTCCGATATCGGCACGGCCACGATCATGGGGTTCATCGGCGTCAGCGCACTGATGGTGCTGGTCACGCTGCTGCCCTATGCGGCCCTGACGCGCCCCGAGATTGCCGCCATGAGCCAGCCTTCGATGGCCGGCGTGCTTGCAGCCGTCGTCGGCCCCTGGGGAGCGGTTTTCATCAGCATCGGCGTGATCGTCTCGGTGCTTGGCGCCTATCTCGCCTGGTCGCTTGTGTGCGCGGAAGTGCTCTACGTGGCTGCGCGCACGGACGACATGCCCCGGGTTTTCGGCACCGAGAACCAGAACAAGGTCCCCGCAGCCGCGCTATGGCTCACCAACATCGTCGTTCAGCTGTTCGTCATCAGCACCTATTGGTCGCGGGATGCGTTCGCGCTGATGCTGAATCTGACAAGCTCCATGTCGCTGATCCCCTACCTGTTCGTGGCCGCTTTCGGGTTCCTGCTGGCACGACGCGCCGAGACCTACGAAGTCAGGCCGCAGGAGCGCAACCGCGACCTGATCATCGCCAGCATCGCCGCCGTCTACACGTTTTTCATGATTGTCGCCGGCGGCATGAAGTTCGTCCTGCTTTCGGCGCTTCTCTATGCCCCTGGCACCATCCTCTATTTCTGGGCCAGGCGCGAGCAAGGCAAGCAGCTCTTCAACACATCCGTCGACTGGCTGATTTTCGCGGCCGCAGTCATCGGCTGTATCGCCGCGATCATCGGTTTGTCCACCGGCTACCTGACGATCTGAAAAGGAGATGTGTCATGTCTTCTGAAAGCTCGACCCACACTTTCGGCGTACACTCCGAGGTCGGCCAGTTGAGAAAGGTGATGGTGTGCGCGCCGGGCCACGCCCATCATCGTCTGACACCCAGCAATTGCGACAGCCTTCTGTTCGACGATGTCCTATGGGTCGACAACGCCAAGCGCGACCATGTCGACTTCATGAACAAGATGCGCGACCGTGGCGTCGAAGTTCTCGAGATGCACAACCTGCTGGCCCAAACGGTGGCAATTCCAGAAGGCAAGAAGTGGATCCTCGACAATCAGGTCGTGCCGAACCAAGTCGGGCTTGGGCTCGTGGACGAGATCCGCAGCTACCTCGAAGGGCTGCCTGACCGTGAGCTCGCGGAGACCCTGATCGGCGGGTTGTCGACCTACGAGTTCCCCGAGACGCTTGGGGGCGAGATGTTGCAGCTGATCCGGGACGCTGCCGGGGTGGCGGAGTACCTCCTGCCGCCGCTGCCCAATACGCTCTATACGCGTGATACCACCTGCTGGATCTACGGCGGGGTGACGCTCAATCCGCTCTATTGGCCGGCGCGCCACGAAGAGACGATCCTCGCCGCCGCCATCTACAAGTTCCACCCCGACTTCGCCGGCAAGGTCAATGTCTGGTGGGGCGACCCTACCAAGGACTGGGGTCTCGCCACGCTTGAGGGTGGCGACGTCATGCCGATCGGCAAAGGCAACGTGTTGATCGGCATGAGCGAGCGGACGTCGCGGCAGGCAATCAGCCAACTCGCTGCGACCCTGTTCGAAAAGGGCGCAGCGGATCGTGTGATCGTCGCCGCAATGCCGAAGCTGCGTGCAGCCATGCACCTCGACACGGTGTTCACCTTTGCCGACCGCGACTGCGTGCTGATCTACCCAGATATCGTCAACGCCATCTCTGCCTTCTCCTACCGCCCCGGGTCAAAGCCGGGAACCGTGGACCTGCGCAAGGACGAGGGCAGTTTCGTCGACACCGTGCGCGATGCCCTCGGCCTCAAGGCGATGCGCGTGGTCGAGACGGGAGGCAACGACTACATGCGCGAAAGAACACAATGGGACAGCGGTGCAAACCTCGTCTGCGCCTCGCCCGGCGTCGTCTTCGCCTATGACCGCAACACCTACGCCAACACGCTGCTGCGAAAGCAGGGAATCGAGGTGATCACCATTTCCGGTGCCGAGCTCGGACGGGGACGCGGTGGCGGCCACTGCATGACCTGCCCGATCATGCGAGACGCAGTTGACTATTAAGGTCGACGGTTCAGGCCGCGACCGACCGTGGCCCCTGCTCTAGGTTGCTGAATGTTCAAGCCGGATGCGGAGAGGGTGGTCACTCAAGAAGGAGCATGCCATGACTCGAAGGACACTCTCTTTCGCACTCGCCATATCGGCCGCCCTTGCCGCCGGCTGCGCCACAGAACAGAATCAACGCGGCTTGACCGGCGCTCTGGTGGGCGCTGGAACTGGCGCTGTGGCAGGCCAGCTTATCGGTGGGAACACAACGAGCACGGTCGCCGGTGCGGCTGGCGGAGCTCTTGTGGGCGCCGCGGTCGGGACTGCAACAACCCCGTCCTACAATCGTGGCAACTGCAGATACAGGCAACCGGACGGCACGATCATCATCGCTCGGTGCCGATGATTCCGCCCTTGCTCGCATCTCAGAAGAAGCTTGGCCCGCAACGCGCTAGATTAGAGCCAGCCTTCGAGCTCGCGGCGCACCACGTGGTTGAGCACCGCCATGCCTTCGGGACTGTCGTTCAGGCAGGGGATGTGCGCGAATTTCTCGCCGCCATTGTGATGGAAGCTTTCGGCTGCCTGGCCGGCGATTTCCTCGAGCGTTTCCAGACAGTCGGAAACGAAGCCCGGATTGATGACGGCGATGCGCTTGACGCCGTCTTTGGCGAGCTTCTCGACCGTCGCGTCCGTATAGGGTTGCAGCCATTCCTCCGGGCCGAAGCGCGACTGGAAGGTCACCTGCAGCTTTTCCTTCGTCCAGCCCAGCTTCTCGCGCAACAGCCGCGCCGTCTTCTGGCACTGGCAGTAATAGGGATCGCCGAGATCGAAATAGCTCTTCGGGATTCCGTGGAAGGAGGCCAGAACCACCTCGGGCTGCCAGTCGAGCTTTGCCAGATGGTGCTCGATCGAGGCGGCGAGCGCATCGATATAGACCGGGTCGTCGTGATAGGGCGGCACGGTGCGCAGTGCCGGCTGCCAGCGCATCTTGAGAAGCGCCTCGAAGGCCTTGTCGTTGACCGTCGCGGTGGTCGCCGCCGCATACTGCGGATAGAGTGGAAACACCAGAATGCGCTCGCAGCCCTGTTTCTGCAGCGCCTCCATGCGCGAGGTGATCGACGGCTGGCCGTAGCGCATCGCCCAATCGACGACGAGATGCGAATGATCGACAAGTGCCTCGGCCATCGACGCGGCCTGGTTGCGCGTATAGGTGCGCAGCCAGCTCTCATTCCGCTCCTTGTTCCAGATCAGCTCATAGGCCTTGCCGACCTTCTGCGGACGCGTGTTGAGGACGATGCCGTAGAGGATCGGGTACCAGAAGAGGCGCGACCACTCGATGACGCGCCTGTCGCTCAGGAACTCCTTGAGGTAGCGACGCATCGAGGTGTAGTCGGTGCCATCAGGCGTGCCGAGATTGACCAGCAGCACACCGACCTTTCCGGATTTCACGGGCGGGTGAGCGGCGGCGGTCGGTTCGGCAAGTACTTCTGTCATCGTCTTCCTCATGGGCGCCTATATGTCCTCAGACGCCTCCAGTTTCAAATCCTTCTAAAAACAAAAGCCGGCGCGGGAAAGCCCGCGCCGGCTTTTGCCATAGAGGCAAATTGTCTTACTTCGCCGGAATCTCCAGTTCCCGCCCGATATGCAGGGCCCGCGGCTCGGGGTCGCCATTGGCTTCGGCGATCTTTTTCCACTCGACACCGTTGCCGTAGAAGGACTCGGCGAGATCCCAGAGCGTGTCGCCCCTGGCGATGACGTGCTTCTGCGGACCGCCGGCGGCGGCTGCCGTTTCGCCCGATGGCTGGGCAGCGGGTGCTGCGGCAGCGCTCTCGGCCGGCTTGGTTTCCGCAGCCGGCGCGGTCGCCGTGGCGCCCGCCGCAGCGGCGGCCTCCGCGATGCGGCCGTCCGTATAAGGCTTGAACGGCTGATGCGCGGCGAGATAGTCGGCCAGCACCGTTTCCAGGCCCGGGCCGTAGTCGTAGGCGTTCTCGCCCTTGGCCTTGAAGACGGCGTAGCCGTCACCACCGCCGCGCATGAAGTTGTTGCTGACGAGCGAATAGGTCTTTTCCGGATCGAGCGGCTTGAAGGCGTCCCCTTCCTTCACTTCGACCGAAACCAGCCGGCTGCCGGCGGGCTTCGAACGGTCGAAGGAAAATTTGAGGCCGGCCACCTGCGGGAAGCGCCCGCCGCCTTCCTCGACCTGGCTGACGCCGTTCTCCAGAGCAGCACGAATATCGGCGCCCTTCAACTGGAAGGTCGCGACGGTGTTCTGGAACGGCAGGACGGTGATCACTTCGCCCATCGTCACGTCGCCGGCGTCGATCGAGGCCCTGAGGCCGCCACCATTGGTGATGGCGATCGTCACGCCCTGGCCCTTGACGCGATCCAGCATGGCGTCGGCGACGAGACTGCCCATCTCGCATTCCTTCGCCCGGCAGTTCTCGCGCGATCCGTCGATCGGCGCTTCCGTCTTGGCGACGACCTTGGACCTCAACTCCTCGATCGGCTTGGCAAGCTCCTTGATGCGGGCGACGACTGCCTCATCCGGCTTGATCTTGGAGTCGACGAGGATCGGGTCGCCCTTGGCCGCCTTGACCACGCCACTGTCGTCGAAGGTGACGACGAGATCGCCGAGATATTTGCTGTAGGAGCCCGCCTGGACCACCGGCACCTTGTAGCCGCCGGGATTGTCGACCATCGTCGGATAGGGGCCTTCGGCCTTCTCGTCGGTATTGGAGAGCAGGCTGTGCGAATGGCCGCCGACAACGACGTCGACATCCGGGATCTTGGCGATTGCCGCAAGGTCGCGCGGATAGCCGACATGGGTCAGCGCAACGATCTTGTTGACGCCCTGTTTCTTCAATTCCTCGATCGCGCTGGTGATCGTTGCCACGTCCTCGCCGATCAGGATGTCCGGCCCCGGCGAGGAAAGCTCCGGCGTGTCGTTGGCGACCGCACCGACGATGCCGACCTTCTGGCCGCCGACATCCAGCACGATCGACGGCTTGATCCGGTCGCCGATCTTCGATTTGTGGCTCGGCAACACGTTGGCGGTCACGACCGGGAAGGTGACCTTGTCGAGGAAACTGGCGAGCCCGTCCTCGGCTTCGTCGAACTCATGGTTGCCGACGGTCATCGCGTCGAACTTCATGAGGTTGAGGAATTCCGCTTCCGCCGCGCCCCTGTAGGTGGTGAAGAAGAGCGACCCTTGAAAGTTGTCGCCGGCATTGAGCAGCAGCACGTTCTTGCCGGTGAGCTCCTGGCGCTTCTGGTCGATCAGCGTCTTCAGCCGGGCGACGCCGCCGAAGCACTCGTTCTTGCCTTCCTCCTCGGCCGAGCAGGTCGAATCGAACTTGTTGATCGGTTCGATGCGCGAATGCAGGTCGTTGATGTGCAGGATGTTCAATTCGTAATCGGCGAAGGCGGCGCCCGATGAGAGGGCGAGAAGGGATGCGGTGAGAAGACCGGTCCGCATGTATCTGATCATGATGTTCTCCTGTTGCCTGTCGTCTTCAGCCGATTGCAAGCCCCGAAAGGAAACCCTCTCCTGGCCGAGTGGATTTAGCAGGCGGGATGTTTTCATCAGTCGCGCCGGACTTCAAGCGCTAAACGCGCCCCTCCTTTGCCGGATTCCAACTAGGGTTAAGCCGGATTCAGAAACAAAGAAGCCCCCGGGTTGGGGGCTTCGCAGAGGTATTGTCTTTTGATCCTGCTCAGCCCTGGCGGGCGAGCGAGAACTGGGCGCCGGCATCCGTCGTGCAGTTCAGCTGCGTCGGCGTCACCAGCGCGCAGTTGACCCTGGATTGGGTCTGGCGCACCAGCGAGGTCATGTTGATCTCGACGAGGGTCGGGCTGACATTCACATAGGTGCCGGAGGCGAGAAGCTGATTGTTATCGGTGGTGCGCGTCGAGAACGTGCCGGCGGCGAAGGTGGAAACGATGCCGTTCGGATCGACCCAGGATCCCTCCACACCGCCAGCCCGCGCCTGTGGCGCCTGGCGGATTTCCCTGGGGGACGACTGGCATGATGCAAGCGCCGCGGCGGTTGCCAGGACGGTCATTATGGCGAGTGGCTTCATCGGCGTTTCTCCCGCGTCACGAGTTGAAGCGGGATGCAACCGCAACCGCTACAGACTTCTTCTCGCCCCGCTCTACCGCATATTTCGCTCCGCCGGAACCGGCTTGACGGCAAATTGAGCAGCAGAGCAACGTTCTGGGGCGACTTTGTACGCCGGGCGTTGCACCCAAGCCGCAGGGGAGTTTCGATTTCGCGGCCCGATCGTGGGTTGCAGGCAATTGCAGGAAGCGACGAGCGCGGCGCGAAAATCATGTCGAGGCGCCCGGAGCGGCGAGCTCCGGGCGCGATCGATTCCAACGGGTTAGAGCGGGATGCGGGCGGAAACCGCACGCACTTTTCCTCATCCCGCTTTAGCGGACGAGGATGTTCTTGAACTGCCAAGCATCCTTGGTGTCGATGTCTTCGGGGAAGAGGCCGGGACGGCCGTCGAGCGGCGTCCAGTCGGTATAGTGGCCCTCGACCGGACCGAGATAGGGAAGCTGCACTTCGAGGCAGCGCTTGTAGTCCATCTCGTCGGCTTCGACGATGCCGGCCTTCGGGTTCTCCAACGCCCAGACCATTCCGGCGAGAACGGCGCTCGTCACCTGCAGACCGGTGGCGTTCTGATAGGGGGCGATGCGGCGGGTCTCTTCCAACGAAAGGCGCGAGCCGTACCAATAGGCGTTCTTGTCGTGGCCGTAGAGGAGCACGCCGAGTTCGTCGATGCCGTCCTCGAGTTCGGTCTCGTCCAGGACGTGGTGCACCGGTTGCGATGTTCCGCCGTTGCCGAACATCTCGTGCAGCGACAGCACCGCGTCGTTGGCCGGATGGTAGGCATAGTGGCAGGTCGGACGATAGGTGGCGTCGCCATTCTTGTCGTGCACGGTGAAGAAGTCGGCGATCGAGATCGATTCATTGTGGGTGACGAGGAAGCCGTATTGCGGACCGGGCGTCGGGCACCAGCTACGCACCCGGGTGTTGGCGCCCGGCTGTTCGAGATAGATCGCCGCCTTGCAGCCCTTCTTGTGCTTCCTGGCGTTCTTCGGCATCCAGGTTTCATGGGTGCCCCAGCCGAGCTCGGCCGGCTGCAAGCCTTCCGAGATGAAGCCCTCGACCGACCAGGTGTTCCAGAAGACGTTGAGCGGCTTCGGATGCTTGGTGCGCTGGGTGTCGCGCTCGGCAATGTGGATGCCCTTGACGCCGGCTTTCCGCATCAGCTTTGCCCAGCCTTCGCGGTCGTCCTGGTGCGGCTCCTCATATTTCAGGCCGAGATCGTCGGCGAGGTTGAGGAGCGCCTTCTTGACGAACCAGGAGACCATGCCCGGATTGGCGCCGCAGGTCGAAACGGCCGTGGTGCCGCCCGGGTTCTTGGCCTTTTCGCGGCGCATCGTCTCACGCAGCGCGTAGTTGGTACGGGCGGCGTTGTCCATTTCGGCGTCGAAGTAGAAGCCGAGCCAGGGTTCGACGACCGTGTCGATATAAAGCACGTCGAGCTTGCGGCAGAGCTTGATGATGTCGAGCGAAGAGGTATCGACCGAGAGGTTGACGCAGAAGCCCTGGCCGCCGCCTTCGGTCAGGAGCGGCTTCAGAACTTCCTTGTAATTGTCCTTGGTCACGGCGGTGCGGACGTGGCGCACGCCATGGCGCGCAAAGATCTCCGTGTCCTTGGCGTCCTCACGGGGCTCCACCACGATCAACCGGCTCTTGTCGTATTTGAAGTGGCGCTCGATCAGCGGCAAGGTGCCGTGGCCGATCGAACCGAAGCCGATCATGACGATCGGGCCGGTAATCTCGCCATAGACCGGGTAGCTGGTGTCTGCCATTTTTGCGTCTCTCCTGACAAAACGTCTCTGTGTGCTGCTTGAATGCGCGCAGAAAAGCGCGCCTGGGGATTTCTCTGGGGCTGCCGGATTCAACTGAAAAGCCGCCGCGGCTGCCCTTGCGCGGCGCTGTAGAGCATAGTTTCATGTCACAATAAAGGGCCGTCGGGTCAACGGCGATTTGTGATGTTGCTTAACCGGCTATCGATAGCAAGACGGAGATCAGGGCCTCCCGTTTGCTGGCCAGGCCCTTGTAGGCCGCCTGCGGCAGGGTCAATTCGTTGAGCTGCTCGATGAAGGCACGGGCAAGCGCGGCCGCGTCGGGTCGGTTTCTGAGCGCGGCGAGCGGATCGGAATAGATGCGGATGGTGAAGACGATCGCGCCGCTTCGCGGCAACTTGCGCAGCGTCTGCCTTTCGACCCGGATGAAGGTGCCGTCCTCGGTCAGCCGGACGGCCTCGGCGCCGATGCCTTCCGATTTCGACTTGGGTAGATGCAGTGCGCCGCCGACATTGACCGCCCAATTGAATCGCTCGACGAAGCGGGCCGGCGAGAGATTGTCGAACATGCGGGCGATCAGCTCCGCATTGCGGCTCCCCGCTTCGAAGCCCGGCACCGGGGCGTGGATCTCATCGAGCGACCGGCCGAACTTTTCGCCGAGAGACCAGGACGATGGAAAGGCGACATAGCCGGCGGTGAGGCGCCATTCGCCGTCCTTGCTTTCCATGATCGCCAGATCGTCCTGGATCAGCGACCCGGCGGTGACGAGCGGGACGTCATCGTCGAGCCCCACACGACGGCTGCCGGCGATGATCGCACCGTTCTCGCGCCGGTAGACCTGCGGGTAGCGGTGCGGGAGATAGTCGGTCAGAAAATCGAGGAGCTCCGTTTGGGCCATCTCCGTTCCGGCCTCGGCCGCAAAGACGCTGCCGCGATCTGCCGCCAGCAGCCGCGCCTTTTCCGAGAGATAGAAGTCCAGCGCCTCGTCCGGCTCAATCCATCGGTCGGGGTCGAGTTGCGTCAACCCGATCGTGAAGGGCTTCGACGAGCCGTCGTAGGGTGTGTGCTTCATCTGCGATTTTGGCACATTCTGCGGCTTGATCATTTTCTCTTCGTTTCACATGTTATACGGCTTGCCACAAGCTTTTCGTGCTATAGCTTTAGCTGATCCGTCCGCTTCGCGCCGTGATTGATTTCTTGTTCAAGCTGGAGCAGACCAACCATGACCGGTGATTACCTCAAGGCCCTGATGGGTTTGCAAGCCCGATCGCCCGTGCTGATGTCGCTCTACGATCAGCACGATCGGCTGCGCTTTGCCAATGCGGCATTCCGTTCCACCTATCATGTCGGCGCCGACGAGTCGCCGACCTGGGAAGAGATCGTGCGCCGCAATCACGCGGCGGGCCGGGGCATGATACTCGGCACCGACGACATCGATACCTGGATCGGCACGGCCCTCGAGCGGCGCCTCACCGTGCCGTCCCGCACGACGGAGGCCGAACTGCATGACGGCCGCTCGCTGTGGGTGACGGAGACCATCGATGAAAAGGGCTGGACGCTTTCGATGGCGGTCGACGTGACCGCCATAAGGGAGGAGGAGCGCAAGCACCGGAAGGACAGGGATTTCGCCTTGCGGGATACGCCGGTGGAGGAACTGACCCATGTTCCCGATCGGCGCCATACCCTCGGTAAGCTCGCCGAATTCATCCAGAACTGCGCCGAGAATCCGCAGATGTGGGGTTGTGTGGCGATCGTCGACATCGATTATTTCAAGGCGATCAACGATCGCTATGGTCCGCAGCGCGCCGACGATGTGCTGATCGATTTCGCGCGTCAAATGCAGGGCTTCGTCCGTCGCTCCGACTGCTTCGGCCGCCTCGGTGGCGAGGCCTTCATGCTGATCCTGCCCGACACGACGGTCAGCGAGTCGAACCTCATCCTCGATCGCTTGCTGGAAAAGGTGCGCGGCGCCAGGCCGCTGTCGAACATTCCGGAATTCTACTACACCTGCTCGGTCGGGCTTGCGGAGTATCGCGAGGGCGACAAGGTCAGCGACATCTATTCCCGCGCCAATCAGGCACTCAATCTGGCGAAGCGCGAGGGCCGCGACCGGGTGAAGCGCTATACCCTGCCCGGCTCAGACCATGAGTTCCGCCCGGATCAGACCTCGTAGGGAATTGCCGACATAGAGGCGGCCACCATGCAGGTCGGCGGCCGTCAGCCGCGCGACCCGCGCGCGCCGCTGACAGATGAGTTCCGTCCTGAGGACGCCGGCGAGCAGGCCGCAGGAAATCGGTGGCGTCTTCAGCACTCCATGGCCATCGTCGAGGAAGATCGAGGTTATCGTGCCCTCGCAGACCTCGTCCCTCTCGTTGAGCAGGATCACTTCGTCGGCCTGATCCGGGGAAAACTCGCTGCGTGCGGCATCGTAAACGCCGCGCCGCGTCGTCTTCACCCGCAGCAGCCGGTCGGAAGAATCGAGCCGGGTGGAGGCGATCCGGATGCGCCACAGCGCGTCGGCCGGTAGCGGTGTGAACGGCGCGGTGGTGACCGCAACGGCGCCGTGACGGTCGAGCGTGAGCCGCACGCGCAAAGGCCCTTCCGCCTCGCGAACCGCCTCTTGCAGCCGCGCCGCGGCGGCCGCCGCGCCGGCGAAGCCGAGGCGGCGGGCGGAGCGTGTCAGCCGTGCGAGGTGCAGTCTGAGGCGGACGAAGCCGGTGTCGGGCTCATAGCGCAGGGTCTCGATCAGCGAGAAATCCGTCATCGGGCGATCCCGGCGTCGCCGACGGCGAAGCGGGCCTTCAGCAGGCATTCGTCATATTCGGCTTCGGCCCTGGAATCGAAAACGATGCCGCCGCCGACATTGAAGATGGCGCGGCCGTCGGGAAACAGGGAAATCGTCCGGATCGCCACGTTGAAGCGCATCACGCCATCCGGCGCGATGAAGCCGATCGCCCCGCAATAGGCGTCGCGGGGGCCGGATTCCAGTTCGTGCAGGATCTGCATGGCCCGCATCTTCGGCGCGCCGGTAATCGAGCCGCAGGGGAAGAGGGCGGCGAAGATGTCGGCGACCGAAATATCCGGCAGGAGCCTGGCCCGCACATGGCTCACCATCTGGTGGACCGTCGGATAGGTCTCGATCTCGAAGAGCTTCGGCACGGTGAGCGTGCCGACTTCGGTGATGCGGGAGATGTCGTTGCGCAACAGGTCGACGATCATCCGGTTTTCGGCCTGTGTCTTCTCGTCCTCGCGCATCTCCGCGATGATCGCCGCATCCTCCTGGGCGGTCGCGCCACGCGGTGCGGTGCCTTTCATCGGGTGCGTCTCGATCCAGCCGTCCGTATCGACGTGGAAGAAGAGCTCGGGCGATCGCGACAGCAGGACGGGTCCATCGAGCGCCACCAGCGCGCCGTACTTGACCGGCTGGCGTTCGATCAGCGACCAGAAGGCGGCGCGCGGATCGCCGGACCAGCGCGCATGGATCGGCATCGTCAGGTTCGCCTGGTAGCAATCACCCTGGCGCAGGTGCTGGTGCAGCCGTTCGAAACGCTGGCGATAGGCCGGAAAATCCCAGCCGGCCCGGAGCTCGGAAAGGAAGGGCTCGTTCTCGACGCGTCGCTGTGGCTCGGCGAGCGCGTGGCCTTCCGCCGGTGCATCGAAGACACCGAAGGACATCAGCGGCGTCTCGCGCTGCTCCTCGGCAAAGGGGGTGAGCTTTGCCTCGAAGAGATGCCCCGCCTCATAGGCCATGTAGCCGGCGAGCCATTTGCCGGCGCGGCGGGCAGCCTCGAGTTCTGAAAGTCCGCGTCGGAACTCCGCCCGCGTGCGCGCCGTGATCATGCGCGAAGGTTCAGCGAACACCGTCGTGCGGTCTTCGCTGTCGTCCCGGAAGAGGACAAAGGGCGCGTGGTCAATCATCGAGGCTGGTCGCTGTCAGTCGGTCAACGTTCCGCGGGGCGCGGATCACGCCTTATCAAGCGCCTCCAGTTCATCGATCAGCCCTTCAATCATCGACAAGCCCTGTGCCCAGAACGACGGATCGGCGGCATCGAGCCCGAAGGGTGCAAGGAGTTCGGAGTGATGCTTGGTCCCGCCGGCCTTCAGCAGGTTGAAGTATTTCTCCTGGAAGCCGCTCTCGGCGTTCCGATAGACGGCATAGAGCGAATTCACCAGGCAATCGCCGAAGGCATAGGCATAGACATAGAAGGGTGAATGGATGAAATGCGGGATATAGGCCCAGTAGGTTTCATAGCCTTCCGAAATCCGGATGGCCGGCCCGAGGCTTTCGCGCTGCACCGACAGCCACAGTTCGCCGAGATCGTCGGCGGTCAACTCGCCCTGTTTGCGCGCCGTATGGACCTTGCGTTCGAATTCGTAGAAGGCGATCTGGCGCACGACCGTGTTGATCATGTCCTCGACCTTCTGGGCGAGCATGGCCTTGCGCTCGCGCTTGTCCTTGGTCCGGTCGAGGAGGGCGCGGAAGGTCAGCATCTCGCCGAAGACCGAGGCGGTTTCCGCGAGCGTCAGCGGGGTCGATGCCATCAGCGCGCCCTGCCCACCGGCGAGCACCTGGTGGACGCCATGCCCGAGTTCATGGGCGAGCGTCATCACGTCGCGCGGTTTGCCCATGTAATTGACGAGCACGTAAGGATGCACGGAGGGGACCGTCGGATGGGCGAAGGCGCCGGGCGCCTTGCCCGGCCGCACGGGTGCGTCGATCCAGCGGTCATCGAAGAAGCGCCGGGCGATCGATGCCATTTCCGGCGCGAAGCCGTGATAGGCGGATAGGACCGTGTCCTTCGCCTCGCCCCAGGGGATCAGCGCGTTCGGTGTTTCCGGCAGGGGCGCGTTGCGGTCCCAGAACTCCATCTGCTCCATGCCGAGCCACTTGGCTTTCAGCCCATAGTAGCGATGCGAGAGGCGCGGATAGGCGTCCTTGACCGCCGCGGCAAGCGCGTCCACCACTTCGCGCTCGACCCGGTTGGCGAGATGGCGGCTGTCGGCGATGTCCTCGAAGCCACGCCAGCGGTCGGAAATTTCCTTGTCCTTGGCGAGCGTATTGGTGACCAGTGTGAAGGTGCGGATATTCGCCTTGAAGGTCTCGGCAAGCGCGATCGCCGCCTTCTTGCGGTTTTCGGAGGACGCATCCTGCAAGAGGTTCAACGTCACCTCGAGCGGCAGCGCTTCTCCGTCGACCGAGAAGGTCAGCGACGCGATCGTCTCGTCGAACAGCCGGTTGAAGGCGTTCGCCCCGGTCATCGACTTTTCCAGGAAGAGCTGCTCCAGCCTGTCGTCGAGTTGGTAGGGCTTGTCCTTGCGCAGGTCGAGAATCCACGGCTTGTAATGGCCGGCAAGGCTGTCCGCCTCGAGCGTGGCGTCGATTACCTTGTCGTCGATCCGGTTGAGCTCCAGCGAGAAGAACAACAGATGCGCCGATATATCGGTGAGCTTCGATTGGACGTCGCCGTAAAGCTTGCCGTTCGCCGGATTGGACGTGTCCGAGAAATAGGTGAGGCCGGCGAAGGAGGCGATGCGGCCCATCAGGTCCTCGAGCGCCTCGAACTCCTTGACGGCCGCGCCGATGCCTTGATCGCCCGTCCTGGCGGCGGCGTCTGCCAGATTGCCCTTCCACCTGTTCTCGAAGGCAAGCGCGTCGGCTTCGGCCTTTGCGAGATCACGGCGGAATTCGTCGGAGCCGGCGGAGGCGTAGAGATCCTCGAGCCGCCAGGTGGGCAGATCGCCGAGGTCGGCAACTGCGCTCGCCGCCTGCACCGCCGGCGCGCGCACTGGGGAGGGACCGAAGGCGGCGAGAAGGGGCGAAGCGAGTGTCATTGGCGGGTCTCCCGTTTTGCCTGGAGCAGGCAAGCGATATGGGGCGCATTGCTATCGTCCGCAATGGCTAAAATGCAAGCATTTCTCAAAACACGATGTTCAGTCCTCTATGGCACGAATGGCTGGCATGATTTGGCACATGAGGCTGGCCAAAGAGTACCGCGTGTCCTAAGCAGGAGGCTTTCGTGACATCCCATATTCTTGTCATCGATGACGATCCGGTGCAGCGCCGTTTGCTGACGAACATGATCGAGCGGCTCGGCCATGTCGCGCATCTCGCCGACAACGGGCGCAGCGGGCTCGAACTCCTGGAGCGCAAGGGCGGCATGATCAATGTCATCCTGCTCGATCTGCTGATGCCGGAGATGAACGGCCACGGCTTTCTCGAGGCGCTTGCCGAAAGGGGTATCGATACGCCGGTCATCGTCCAGACAGGGCAGGGCGGCATCGAGACGGTCGTGCAGGCGATGCAGGCGGGTGCCTTCGATTTCCTCGTCAAGCCGGTCTCCCCGGAGCGGCTGTCGATTGCCATCGGCAATGCGCTGAAGATGGCAAGCCGCGACGGAAGGGTCAAAACCGCTCGCCGGCCGCGTGGCGGCGCGATCGGTTTCGACGATATCGTCTCGGCAAGCCCGGCGATGATCCGCGTCCTCGATCTGGCGCGGCGTGCCGCGCAGTCGAACATTCCGGTCGTGCTCGAGGGCGAATCCGGCGTCGGCAAGGAGATGGTGGCGCGGGCGATACAGGCGGCAAGCGACCGGGCGAGCAAGCCCTTCGTTACCGTCAACTGCGGGGCCATCCCGCATAACCTCGTCGAGAGCATCCTCTTCGGCCATGAGAAGGGCGCCTTTACCGGCGCGACCGAAAAGCACAGCGGCAAGTTCGTCGACGCGGACGGCGGCACTTTGTTCCTCGATGAGATCGGCGACCTGCCGCTCGAGGTTCAGGTGAAGCTGCTGCGCGCCGTCCAGCAGGGCGAGATCGAGACGGTCGGCGCACGCCAGCCGCAGCGCGTCAACGTGCGGCTGATCTCGGCCACCAACAAGGACCTGATCAACGAGGTGCGCGAGGGGCGCTTCCGCGAGGACCTCTATTATCGCCTCAACGTCTTCCCGATCACCATCCCGGCGTTGCGCCGGCGCAAGGAGGACATTCCCGTGCTGGTGCGCGCCTTCGTCGAGCGCTTCACCGCGGAGCAGAGGCTTAACCAGCCTGTGACGGTTTCGAGCGGCGCCATGGCGCTGCTGACCGCCTATGACTGGCCCGGCAATATCCGCCAGCTTGAAAACGCCATCTTCCGCGCCGTCGTGCTTGCCGAAGGCGGCGAACTCACCGTCAAGGACTTTCCGCAGATCGCCACCCAGATACCGGGCTACGTCGTTGCCGACCGCAGCGGGTTCTCCTGGGGCGAGGCGGGTCCGGAACGCCGTCCGCCGGCTGGCGCCACTGCAACCGTTCTCCCTTCGCGCCCCGATATCCCGGAACGGTCCGAGCCTTTCGGCCCGGTGCCGGAAGGACGTTCCGAAAACGCCATCGCCAGCGTCGACGAGGGCGGCGAGGTGCGCAAACTTGCCGAAGTCGAGGAGGAACTGATTCGGTTTGCGCTGAAGTTCTATCGCGGCCAGATGAGCCAGGTAGCCCGCAAACTCGGCATCGGGCGCTCGACTCTCTATCGAAAGCTCAAGGATTACGGCATCGATCCGGACAATCCGGTGCGCGAAGCGGCATAAAATCGACGCATTCACACCTCATTTGCCGTGCAATTCGCTCACCGCCGTTTAGACCTTGTTAGGAAACTGTTCACTATATTATAAGGGGCGGTGACGACTGTGGCATATTTGCCATGCTGTCACCTTATTTGACAGTCATCTGAGACAGCAAAGCACGGTAGTCCGGCGAACGGGGATTGAATGCCAAATTTGTTCGGTTTGGGGGAGCCTCTTGGTTCCTTGACGCGCAGACTCTGCTCGGCGATTACCCGCAAGGGGCCGCAGGTTCTCGCCTCCATCGCCTTGGCCTGCTCCCTCGTCACTCCCGGAATGGCGCCGCCGGTCGAGGCCGCCGGCCAGACACGGACACTGAAGCTCTATTTCATCCATACCAAGGAAAAGGCGCAGATCACCTTCAAGCGCAACGGCCGCTACGATTCGAAGGGCTTGCAGCAGATCAACCGGTTCCTGCGCGACTGGCGGCGGAACGAGCCGACCAAGATGGACCCACGCCTGCTCGACCTGATCTGGGAAGTCTACCAGAAGAGCGGTTCGCGCGACTACATCCACGTCGTCTCCGCCTATCGCTCGCCCGCCACCAACGGCATGCTGCGGTCCCGTTCGAAGGGCGTCGCCAAGAAGAGCCAGCATATGCTCGGCAAGGCGATGGACTTCTACCTGCCCGACGTGAGGCTGAAGACGCTGCGCGAGATCGGCATGAAGTTCCAGGTCGGCGGCGTCGGCTATTATCCGACCTCGGGGTCGCCCTTCGTGCACATGGACGTCGGCGGCGTGCGCGCCTGGCCGCGCATGACCCGCAACGAACTCGCACGGCTCTTCCCAGACGGCAAGACCATGCATATCCCGGCCGACGGCCGGCCGTTGCCGGGCTATGAGCAGGCGGTTGCCGATTACAAGCGGCGCGTCGGTTCCTCGGCGATCGAGGTCGCCGGCGGTGGCGCGAAAGGACCGGGCGATGTCGGCAGCGGCAAGCGCCGCAACCTCTTTGCCGCGCTGTTCGGCGGCGGCGGGGACGAGGACGAAGAACCGACAGCGATCGCCGCCGGCGCAGGCGAGGGCGGCGACGAGGGAGCTCCGGCCAAGGTCCAGACCGCCGCGGCGTCGGCAGATCAGGAGGCGTTGCCGGGTGTCGCGGGTTCGGTCGCCGGTGCGTCGGCGGAAGAACAGCAGACCATCAACGCGCCGGTACCCGCCGTGCGCCCTGCCTTCAAGAATGCTCCAGCGGAGGGCGGCGTAGCCGTCGCGCTTGTTGCACCGGAAAAGAACAGTGCCCAGGAGGCCCTGGCCGCCGCCATGCCGCAGACGGCCGAGACGCCGTCGGAATATGCGGATCTCAGCACGCTGAAGGTGCCGGTCCCGCAGATGCTCGCACGGCATGACATGAACGCGCTGGTGGCCGGCGAGACGCTGGTGGCCTCGGCAGACGGCCAGACGCCTGAACTCGGCTTCGTTCCGGTGCCGGGGATGCGTCCGGCCGGGGAAGCGGCGCTCGCCGCCGTCGCCGAAGCCAATGTCACCGTGCCGCTCGTTCCGGAGCGCCCGGTTGCGGCCGCATCCGTTGCCGAGACGATCGACATGGCCCCGGCTGATATGACCCCGCCGGTCGATACGCGTGTTGCGCTGGCGGCACCGACCGTCGACGAGCATCAGGGGTCGGCGATCCAGGTGGCCGCCTACGCGCCGCAGTCCGATACCCGTTCGCAGGCTGCAATCTTCGACAGCGCCTTCGATACCGAGGCCGACCTTCCTTCGAAGGGTGCCCGTCCAAAACGGCAGGATGCGGAGGCGGCAAGCCGCTCCTCCGTCCGAACGGAGCCGAAGCTGACCAAGAAGATCATCTCCGAATGGGCGCTTTCTACCGGACGCGTCGCCACGCTGTCGAAGCCTGTCAAGGCACCTCGGTTCGTCAGCAGCTCGCTCAGGGCCGCGCCGACCACCGTCTATGCAGCCGGCTTCAACAGCGGTGTCGGCTCGGTCGATACGGCTCGCTTCAGCGGCAATGCCGTGAACTTCATGGAAGTGAAGAAGTTCAGTACCAATTGAAGTCATCCACCGGACATGAAAAAGCCCGCCGACCGGCGGGCTTTTTGTTGATCCCGACTCTTAGACCGGGATGCGCTCACATGCGTTCGCGCCGCAGCTCTAACTATTTGTTTTTGTCGCATTTGTGCGACATCAGGTGATTCCACCTGACTGCAAAATGCTCTAGCAACTATGCGGCCTCCTCGGCCGCCGGAACCATCCCCAGTGCCTGCAGATAGGTGTCAAGGATCGCTTCCTGCTCCAGGCGCTCGTCGGCGTCCTGCTTGCGGATGGAAATGACCTTGCGCAGGATCTTCGTGTCGAAGCCCATCGACTTGGCTTCGCCATAGACATCCTTGATGTCATCGGCGATCGTCTTCTTTTCCTCTTCCAGCCGCTCGATCCGTTCGATGAAAGCGCGAAGCTGATCGCGTGCGAAGCCTTGAGCATCCGACATGGTCTTCTCCTTAGGGGGAATACAATTCTTGTGCCGTGACCTGCCGCGAACGGCAGGCGAGGTCAAGGGCCTTTACGCAACAGAACGGGCAATTCCTCCGCGAGCCGGCGCGGAGCGGTGCTGCACATGTGGATTGATGTGGATATGGCGGGAAATTCCCGTCTTCCTGGATTGCGCTACTCCTTCGGGCGGTTGCGCTCGAAGGCTGCCTGCTGTTCGGCGGACGCGTCGCTCTGGTAACGCTCCCGCCATTCGTCATAGGGCATGCCATAGATGATCTGGCGCGACTCTTCCTTGCTCATCTCGGTGCCCGACGCTTCGGCGGCCTCCCGGTACCAGTTCGACAGGCAGTTGCGGCAAAAGCCGGCGAGGTTCATCAGGTCGATGTTCTGGACGTCGCTACGGGTGCGCAGATGCTCGACCAGCCGGCGGAAGGCGGCGGCCTCGAACTGGATGCGCTGCTCACTGCTGAGTTCGGTCAATGCATTGTCTCCTATTCGTCAGCCCTCATAGGCGCCGGTCCGCGATGGATGGCGCTGATACGCATGAAGCGCCGGCATGGCGTTGAGCTCCGCGAGGATAGGCGCCAGCCGCTCGGCCCAGGCGGCAACCCCTGCTGCGTCGGCAATCAGGTCCTGCCTCACCTCGATCAAGGCATGGGCGATGCCCGGCATCATGCAGTGGCGGTACATGGTATCGCCCCGCAGGGCGCCGTCATAGGGCTCGTTGTTGCCGACGATGATGTCGCCGGCCGCTTCGAGCTTCTCGATCAATGGGAAGACGGCGCGCGGGTCGTTGTCCCAGAGGACCGCCGCGTGCCAGGGGCGCGCAATACCCTTCCAGGCGGGTGTGAAGGAATGCAGAGAGATCACCAGCGGCGGCTTGCCGCCGGCGGCAGCGGCCTCGGCGATGGTCTGCGACACCGCCTCATGGTACGGCCGATGAAAACGATTCAGCCGGTTCTGCCATTCCTCGTCGGTGATCGGATGGTTGCCCGGGACGATCGCGCCGTCCGAGATCTTCATGATCAGCGTCGGGTCGTCCTCGCCGCGGTTGGGGTCGATCAGCAGGCGTGAGAAGCAGCCGAGCACCGCAGGTGCCTCGAGTGCCGCGGACAATCGCCGCACCAAAGATTCGATGCCGATGTCATAGGCGATGTGGCGCTCGAAGACGCTGTCGGCAAGGCCGAGGCGCCCATATTCCTGGGGAAGCCGGTTCATGGCGTGGTCGGCAAGCAGGACGAGACCCTTTTCCCGTTTGCCGTCGATGATTTCGTAGGGGGAGAAGTGGCGCATTCCGATCCCGTGTCGCTCTACAGCGCCGCGCGCCTTATCAGGCGCGCAAAGGTCGCTGTAGCACTTTGAATTGCTGCATGTCTCCTCAAATCGAGGTCGATTTAAGGAGACATGCAGCAGGGCGTTGCGAACCTGATCGCACGCAAATTTGCGCCTCGCAATAAAAAGCCGTGAGTTCAGCGCCTTCTGTCACAGGAATGGCAAATATAATCGATTAGAGTTGCGTTGACTTTCCGGGCTGGCCGTCGCAAGAAAGTGCCACGCAATTTCAAAAACGGAGTTCCGCAGGAAGCCGTGTCTAGATATCCTTTTTCCAAAGCGAAGCCGGGGTCGACGACGTTAGGAGCTATCCTCCTGTATTCCTTGGTAGTTTCCGGCGCATTTCTCATTTCTGGCGAAGCTCGGGCCGACTTTCGGGTCTGCAACGGGACGCAGCAACTGGTCGGCGTGGCGATCGGCTATCGTGCCAAGGAAGGCTGGGTCACGGAGGGCTGGTGGCAGGTGCCGGCAACGACCTGCGCGACGCTGATCGAGGGCGAACTCCAGTCCCGCTACTACTATCTCTATGCGGAGGACGCGGCCAAGGGCGGCCGGTGGACCGGCGACATCAACATGTGCGTCGCCGAAAACGAGTTCAAGATCGCCGGCGTGCAGGACTGCTTCGCGCGCGGTTTCCAGCGGATGGGATTCAAGGAATATGACACGGGGCGGCAGGGGAGCTGGATGGTTCAGCTTTCCGATACGCCCGGCACGCAGGAAAGCCAGAATTGATGAGACGGAACAGAAAAGTCAAAATCCTCGCCACGCTCGGGCCGGCATCGTCCGAGGAGCAGATGATCCAGAAGCTGCACGAGGTGGGGGCCGACCTGTTCCGCATCAATATGAGCCATGCGAGCCATGACGTCATGCGCATGCTCATCGAGCGGATTCGCAGTGTCGAAGCGCGTTGCGGCCGGCCGATCGGCATCCTTGCCGATCTTCAGGGGCCGAAGCTGCGCGTCGGCAAGTTCGCCGACGGCAAGGTCGACCTCAAGATCGGCCAGACGTTCACGCTCGACAACAAGGACGTGCCCGGCGACACCACGCGCGTCTATCTTCCGCATCCGGAAATTCTCGAGGCGGTGAAGCCCGGCGACCGCTTGCTGATCGACGACGGCAAGCTGCATCTCAGAGCCGAAAAGACCGACGGCAAAAGCATCGTCACCACTGTCGTTTCCGGCACCAGGATCTCCGACCGCAAGGGCGTCAGCCTGCCCGATACGTTGCTCGGCGTCGGCGCCCTCACGGACAAGGACCGGGCCGATCTCGACGCGGTGCTCGCCACCGGCCAGGTCGACTGGGTGGCGCTCTCCTTCATCCAGCGGCCGGAGGATCTTGCCGAGGTCCGCAAGATCGCCCGCGGTCGCGTCGGAATCATGTCGAAGATCGAGAAGCCGCAGGCGATCGAGCGCATCGACGAGATCATCGAGCTTTCGGACGCGCTGATGGTGGCACGCGGCGACCTCGGCGTGGAAATGCCGCTCGAATCCGTCCCCGGCCTGCAGAAGCAGCTGACGCGCGCCTGTCGGCGTGCCGGCAAGCCCGTCGTCGTCGCGACGCAGATGCTCGAATCGATGATCTCCTCGCCGGTGCCGACGCGCGCCGAGGTCTCGGACGTCGCCACCGCCGTGTTCGAAGGCGCCGATGCGGTCATGCTTTCGGCCGAATCGGCCTCGGGCGAATACCCGGTCGAAGCGGTCTCAACCATGGCCTCGATCGCCAGCAACGTCGAACGCGACCCGCATTATTCGGGCATCATCTACGCCCAGCGCACGCCGCCGGAGGCAACCGGCGCCGACGCCATCTCGCTTGCCGCCCACCAGATCGCCGAGACGCTCAATCTGGCGGCGATCGTCACCTACACGTCGTCGGGCGCGACCGGTCTGCGCGCCGCCCGCGAGCGCCCGCAGGTGCCGGTCATCGCCCTTTCGCCGATCGTCCAGACGGCCCGTCGCCTCTCGGTCGTGTGGGGCCTGCATTGCGTCGTCACGGAGGATGCGACCGACCTCGACGACATGGTCAATCGCGCCTGCCGCATCGTCGTTTCCGAGGGTTTTGGCAAGCCGGGGGATCGCATCATCATCTCCGCCGGCGTGCCGCTCGGAACGCCCGGCGCCACCAACATGCTGCGCATCGCCTATATCGGCTCGGACGGCCGCACCGGCGTATAGGAAAGATCCTCAATCGGGTCCTTGACCGACAGGCGGGCTTCGGCCCGTCTTGCTATTTCCTGAAGATCGCGCGGCTTGCCGGAGAGCTTCTCGATCGCGGCGACGACGAGGTCGGTCACGACGTAATCCGGCTTATGGCCGAGATTGCCGATCCACAGCAGCTCAGATCCCTTGATAGATGATGCCAGTCCGCGGGAATGGATGTCGGCAAGGACGATCCCGTCCTGGTCGCCGGTGATGATCACCGTCGGCGCGGAAATCTCCGCATAGCGCGGCGCCACCTGCGTGACGTAGGCGTGCAGGTTGGCGACGTCGACGGCATTGTTGAGAAAAGTGGCTGGTCTGAGCACGAGGTGCGGCGCCGTATTGTCTACGTAGTCTTTCGGGCGCGGGTTCGGCCAGAATATCGTCTGCGTGACCCGGTCGATGCGCCTTAGCCCGATCGGAATGACGGCAGTGTTGGCGAAAAGCCAGCCGATAAAGGGCAGTGCCGCGAAGGTAATATGCCAGTCGACGCCACCCGGCCAGGGATGCGTTGCCGGGGCGAGCAGCACGACGCCTTCGGTTCTGTCCGGATGGCGAAGGGCCAGGCTGGCGGCAATCGCCGCCCCGAAAGAGTGACCGATGATGATTGCCCGGGAGACGCCGCGCTTGTCCATCAGGCGGGCAATAGCGTCGGCCTGGCCGTCCGGACGTGCATTGGCCGGCCCGCCGCGCTCCGAATAACCGTGACCCGGCCGGTCGACGAAGAGCATTTCGGCACGGCCGTCGAGCGCCGGCAGAAAGGCGTGCAACTGGTCGAGAAGATTGCCGCCGGCGCCATGAATGAAGACGACCGGCGGTAGATCCACCGCCCCATTCGGCCGGATATGCACGCAGTTCATCCGGAAACCGCCGACGTCCACCAGTTCGCCGCCGTTCGGGAATC
Source organism: Sinorhizobium fredii NGR234 (assembly GCF_000018545.1). Classification (NCBI taxonomy): domain Bacteria; kingdom Pseudomonadati; phylum Pseudomonadota; class Alphaproteobacteria; order Hyphomicrobiales; family Rhizobiaceae; genus Ensifer; species Ensifer fredii. The sequence goes on along the minus strand of NC_012587.1, from coordinate 2,951,488 downwards.
GCGCTGCGATCCGGTGCGCCTGCCATTGGCTGTGGGCGAAAGCGGCAAGGATCAGCGCGGCGATAATCAGAAGAGCCAGGAGCATGCGTCGGTCATATCGGCGAACGGCTGTGGGTCACTGGATGTCGCCGCCCGTCACGTACGGCTGCCGGCGAGCTTTTCGGCGAGTTCCCCGAATTGCTCCTGGGCCTTGCGGTCGGAGGGATAGACATCGAGGAATTGTTGCCATGCCCGCATCGCCAGCTCGTTCTTGCCAGCCGCCTCCAGCATGGTTGCCATGCCGGCGATCGCGCCGAAATGCCGGGGTTCGATCGCCAGCACACGGTTTATGTCGGACATCGACTTGCGGTAGTTGCCCATCTGGAAATGCAGCGTGGCGCGGCGATTCCAGCCTTCGACGTAATTGGGAGCAAGCGCGATGACCTGGTCGAGAATATCGAGGGCCACAGGCTTCTTGTCGTCGGTGATCGCCTTGTCGGCCGATTGCATCAGAAGGTTGACCGTGGCGCTGCCGGACTCCTGCCATTCGAGGCGGATGCGGTCGGCAAGTTCGCGCGCCTTGTTTTCGTCGCGCTCCTTCTTGAGGTCCAGGAACAGGGCGTCGAGGCGTTGTTGGGGTGTCGTGAGACTGGCCGTCTCCGGCTGAGGGGCGGGCTGGGTCGCCTGCGACAGGGCCGCAGTTGCCGGGACGGTCAGGGCCAGAATCAAAGTCAGAAAAATGCGCATGGCGGACATCGTAGCCCGCCATGAAACAAGTTCAAAATCAAATGTGAATGAGGATCACCGAAGCGACCGACGTTCAGGCCGGCGGCCTTGGGCCGCCCGAGGGCATCAGCCCTGGCGAGCCTTGAAGCGCGGGTTCGACTTGTTGATGATGTAGACGCGACCCTTGCGGCGAACCAGGCGGTTTTCGCGGTGACGGGTCTTCAGCGACTTGAGCGAATTCTTGATCTTCATTTTTCCTGATCCGCAGGTTTCGGGGAACGAAAATTCGCCCGGTAATTCCAACAATCAAAAGCGCGCCATTCAGCGCGCTCTTCAAGTAGGCAGGCACATACCGTGTCGCCCCCACTGTGTCAACCGCAGGACCGCGGGATTTCGGCACGGGCGGGCCCAAACCTGTGGCCAACGGGCTCAAACGAGACGGGTGAAATGACCCATCTTACGACCGGGACGGGCCTCGGCCTTGCCGTAGAGGTGAACCAGCACGTTCGGCTCGCCGAGCAGGTTGGTCAATTCGGCAATCTCGTCGCCGATGAGGTTCTGCATGAGGCAGTCCGAATGACGCGACGGGTCGCCGAGCGGCAGGCCGGCAATGGCGCGGATATGCTGCTCGAATTGCGAAACGACGCAGGCGGCTTCCGTCCAGTGACCGGAATTGTGGACGCGCGGGGCAATCTCGTTAACGACGACGCTGTCGTCGGCAAGCACGAAAAATTCGACGCCGATCACGCCGACATAGCCGAGCGCCTCGAGAATGGCGGTCGCGGCCTTGCGGGCAGCCTCGGCGGTCGGGGCGGCGACCGACGCGGGCACGGTCGACGTGTAGAGAATGCCGTCCCGATGCACGTTTTCCGCCGGATCGAAGCAGGCGGTGGCGCCGTCGGGGCCGCGCGCGGCGATGATCGAGATTTCCCGTTCGAAAGGCACGAGACTTTCGAGGATCAGCGGCACGCTCCCCAGGGCGGCGAAGGCGCCGGACGGATCGTCGGCTGCGGAGCGGAAGAGGCGTTGCCCCTTGCCGTCATAGCCGAGGCGGCGGGTCTTCAGCACGCCGGCGCCATCGAAATCGGCAAGCGCCGCCTCGAGGTCCGCCTGGCTGCCGACGGCGTGGAAACGGGCTGTGGCAATGCCGCAGCCATTGATAAATTGCTTCTCAACCAGCCGGTCCTGCGCGACCTCCAACGCCTTCGGCGGCGGGAAGACCGGCCGCGCCGCGGTCAGCCGCTCGGCCGCAGCGACCGGAACGTTCTCGAACTCGTAGGTGATCAGGTCTGAGGCCCGGGCGAGTTCGTCGAGCCCTCCAGGATCGTCATAGGCCGCGACAATCTGGGCATTCGCCACCTGGGCGGCGGGACAATCCGGCTGCGGTTCGAGAATGACGGTGCGGAAATTCAGCCGGGCAGCCGCCATGGCCAGCATGCGGCCGAGCTGGCCGCCGCCGATGATTCCGATGGTTTTCATGCCTGGTCTACCGGATACTCGGCGACCGAAACGGTCTGCTGTTCGCGCCAGTCGTCAAGACGGTCGGCGAGGTCGTCGTCGCTCAACGCCAGGACGGCGGCGGCAAGCAGGGCGGCATTGACGGCCCCGGCCCTGCCGATCGCGAGCGTGCCGACCGGAATGCCGGCAGGCATCTGCACGATCGACAGCAGGCTGTCCTGGCCGGAGAGTGCCTTAGACTGTACCGGAACGCCGAACACCGGCAGCGGCGTCATCGAGGCGCACATGCCCGGCAGGTGAGCGGCCCCGCCGGCGCCGGCGATGATCACCTTGAAGCCCTCGTCGCGCGCGCCTTTGGCAAAACGGACCAGCCGGTCGGGCGTGCGGTGCGCCGAAACGATACGGGCCTCGTAGGCGATGTCGAGTGCCTCGAGCGTATCGGCGGCATTCTTCATCGTCTCCCAGTCCGACTGGCTTCCCATGATGATGGCGACGGGCGGGGTCGTGGTTTCGGTCACGTCTGTCAGGATCCGTTTCAGGCGATGATGTCGGGGATGATCTGGTCTTCGATCTTGCTGATCTTGTCCTTGATGGCCAGCTTCTTCTTCTTCATGCGCTGGATGCGCAGGGCGTCGCAGCCGGTCTCGATCATGGCATTGATGGCGACGTCGTAGTCTTCATGTTCCTGCCTCAGGCGCGCTATGGTCAGTCTGAGTTCGGCCTGGTCCTGATCCGGCATGCAAAACGATCCCCATAAGCCCGGTCACGTCGACGACGCAATCCGGAATTTCCTGCGCCGCTCTATCACATCTTGGGCGGTGACGGGAAGTTATCCGACGTCATCATTTCGCCTTCGACAAATGAAAAATGGCATGGCACACTAGTAAGGTTACAACCATGGAACATCCGGCATTTGCGTGCTGGATGCAAGCAAAAGGAAGGGACTGCCAATGACCATTGAGGCTCATCTTGCAACGCTTGAGAAAAAACATGGCGCCTTGGAAGAGGAACTGCATGAAGCGCTCAATTCTCCCTCCTGCGAGGACGAACTGATCAGCGAACTCAAGCGGCGGAAGCTGCGCATCAAGGACGAAATCGAAAGACTCCGTTCCTCGACACACTGAATGTGAACGGTATTTCCCGCGTTTTCGGGAGGCGTCGTTTTGCGGAGGCGACACGGCGCAAGGTCAAGAACAATCCCATTACATGACGGATCGCTCGACCGGGCTGATGGCCCGGTCCGCTTCTCCGCCCGGTCTTGTCAATTCGGCCGTTGCGGGCAACGAGCCGCGCGTCTGCGCCGTCAGGACCAGAACTGATCGAGCCATAGGTTGAGGCGGTCGAAGCCGGGTCTATGGATCGCGTAGATACGCCGGGTGCCGCTCGTCGATACCGATACGAGATTGCAATCGAGCAGCGCCTTCAAATGCTGCGACACCGCCGGCCGGCTGATCGGCAGCCCCTCGGCGAGTTCATTGACAGTCTTCGGGGCGCGCCGCAGTTCCTCCAGCAAGTAGCGCCGGTTCGGATCCGCAATGGCGTCGAATGGGTCCGCGATCGTCATGACCGGGACGTTATGCGAATTCTCCCGGGGCAGCAAGAAAATTGTGCATTGCGATAAATCCGCATTGCTTTGCAGCATCCGTGCCGGTTTGCGGAGCTCGCCCGCTTTGGATCAACCGCCGGATAGAAGGCTGGTCAACCCTTCCCAGACGAGTCTCGATCCGGCGATGAAAGCCATGGTGTACATGAAGGGGTAGAACACCTGCGGCTTCATGCGGCGGACGATCCAGGCGCCGCAGGCGGTCGCGACCATCGCCAGGGGAAAGAGTGTTGCCGATGTCATGAGGTTGCTGGTGTCGAGCTGCCCCAGCGCGAAATAGGGAATGAGCTTCACCGCATTGAGCGTCGCGAAGAAGCGCACGATGGTGCCGGTATATTCGCGCGGGTCGAGCTTCAGCGGCAGCGCGTAGATCTGGAACGGCGGCCCGCCGGCATGCGCGACGAAGCTGCCATATCCTGCGAAACCTCCCCACAGAGCGGCTGGGCCCAGACGATGCTGCTTCGGAAGGATTGCTGCGCCACTGCGGCTCCGCCAGACGGTATAGACGTAGCGCAGCACGAACACGACGGTGATGGCGCCGATGATCAGCCGCAGCGCATCGCGCGGCACATAGGCGGAGGTCGCCCAGCCGATGGCGATCCCGGCGAGCGCGCCGGGCAGCAGCATGGTAAGCGTCTTGCGGTCGCCGTGCTTGCGCCAGATCCACAGGGAAACGATGTCCATGGCGATGAGGATCGGCAGCAACAATGCCGCCGCCTGGACGGGCGAGACCGCCAGGGAGAGGATCGGAACGCCCATCAGCGACAGCGCCTCGCCCATGCCTCCCTTGCTGAGGCCAACGAGCAGCACTGCCGGAACGGCGACGAGATAGAAGTCGAGATCGGGGAGCATGGGCGGCGGTTGATCCTTTGGTCATCTCCGTCTATCGGTTTTCCCGAATGAAATCGAGTAGCGGATTTCCGCCCTCAAGCGGGCTTCGCCAGGAACGAACGATATGAGCAATACCGATAACCGCTGCCGCCTCGTGCTGATCGCACCCGACATGCCGGACCTTGCCGAACGCTCGAAAGTGCTCGCCGATGCCCTCAAGGGCGGCGATGTGGCATCCGTCATCGTCCCGCAATACGGCCTCAACGAGACGGATTTCCAAAAGCACGCCGAAGCGCTCGTACCAGTGATCCAGAAGGCGGGGGCGGCAGCGCTCATCGAGGGCGACACGCGCGTCGCCGGTCGTTCCAAGGCCGACGGCCTTCACATCGCCGCCGGCGCGGATGTGCTCGGAGAGGCGATCGAGCGGCATACGCCGAAGATGATCGTCGGCGGCGGCAATGCGACCGACCGCCACCATGCGCTCGAGATCGGCGAACTCCGGCCGGACTATGTGTTTTTCGGCCGCACCGACGGCGACATCAAGCCGGAAGCGCATCCGAAGAACCTGGCGCTCGCCGAGTGGTGGGCATCGATGATCGAAATTCCTTGCATCGTGATGGGCGGCACCGATCCGCAATCGGCCCTTGCGGTGGCCGAGACCGGCGCCGAGTTCGTTGCGCTTCGCCTCGCTGTCTTTGCCGAGCCGGGTCAGGCGCCCTCCGTGGTCGCCGCCGTCAACGCCTTGCTTGACGAAAAAGCGCCACGGTTTGAAGATTAGACGTGGCGATGCTGAGCCGATCCTTCCTCACATTGAGCCGGGCTGCGACCCTTGCCGTCGCCTTTGCGCTGGCCGCTTTTCCGGCGCTCGCCGAGCAGCCGCCCTCTCCCGCGCCGGCCGACGAGGGACTGGTCCCGAAGCGCGGCCGGATCACGCCCTATAACGGCGCAGCGCTGCCGGAGGGCGCCGAAAAGCCGGCGAAGAGCGATGAAAAGGCCAAGCCGAAGGCCGAGAAGCCGTCCGGTGGCGTCAACGTCATCGACCGCATGGGCGCCGAACTTCCGGCGCTTCCGGCGGAAAAACCGTTCGCCGGCAAGGTGGACGACGCTTACGGGGCCTTCCAGCGCGGCTTTTACCTGACGGCAATGGATCTCGCCCTGCCGCGCGCCCAGCTCGGCGATCCGGCGGCTCAGACGCTTGTCGCATCGATCCTCGAGCAGGGCCTCGGCGTCGCGCGCAATCCCAAGGATGCGGCCTTCTGGTATGGCCAGGCGGCCAATAACGGCGATCCGGCGGCGATGTTCAAATATGCGCTGATCCTGATGGAGGGGCGCTACGTCAAGCGCGACCGCAAGAGCGCCGATGAATTGATGAAAAAGGCCGCAGATCTCGGCAATGCGGCCGCCCAGTTCAACTATGGCCAGACGCTCGTTGCCGACGCTCCGGGCCAGAAGGGACTGAAGGCGGCAATGCCCTATTACGAGAAGGCGGCCGAACAGGGCATTGCCGACGCCCAGTACGCGCTCTCGCAGATCTATCTCAATGTCGAAGGCATCGACGACGGCAAGCGGGCGCGGGCGCGCGAATGGCTCGCCCGGGCGGCGCGCGCCGGTTATGACACGGCGCAGCTCGACATGGCGATCTGGCTGATCGAGGGGATCGGTGGCGACCGCAACCTCGACGGGGGTTTTGCCTGGATGAAGCGGGCCGCCGAGGGCGGTAATGTCGTCGCGCAGAACCGCCTTGCCCATCTCCTCGTCAATGCCATCGGCACACGACCCGATCCGATCGAGGCGGCGAAGTGGTACGTGCTGTCGCGCCGGGCCGGGCTCAAGGACGATGCGCTCGAGGATTTCTATCTCGGCCTCAACGACCAGCAGCAGAAATCGGCGCTCGCGGCGGCGAACAAGTTCCGCTCGTCCTGATCGCGTCGCGTCGCGATTCGACGGCGCCGTCTATTTCCCTTGAACTTTCGGGGATTTTGTGGTCTTGAAGCCGCGGTTTTGTCCGCGGCCCCAACATCCCGGCCGTGCGGACAGAGTGACTTCTCACTCGGTTTTTTGACGACGGTTGCGTCCCTTCGCCGACCCTTGCTGGGGCGAACCGTCAAGCAGGTTCAATGTCCGGTCGAGATGGCTCGGCCGGCCTTCGCTTTCAGAGGATTGCCCAATGGCCCGTTCTGCCCTTCTCAACGTCATGGTCCAGGCGGCCTTCAAGGCCGGCAAGTCGCTGGCGCGCGATTTCGGCGAAGTCCAGAACCTGCAGGTCTCCTTGAAGGGGCCGAGCGATTACGTTTCCCAGGCCGACCGCAAGGCCGAGCGGATCATCCGCGAGGAGCTCCTGAAGGCCCGCCCGACCTACGGCTTCCTCGGCGAGGAGGGCGAGGAGATCAAGGGCACCGACGGCGCCCATCGCTGGATCGTCGATCCCCTCGACGGCACCACCAATTTCCTCCACGGCTTGCCGCATTTCGCCATCTCGATCGCGCTGGAGCGCCAGGGCGAGATCGTCGGCGCGGTCGTCTTCAACCCGGCGACCGACGAACTTTACACGGCCGAGCGGGGCGGCGGCGCCTTCCTCAACGACCGGCGCCTGCGCGTCGGCGCCCGCAAGGCGCTGTCCGATGCGGTGGTTGCTACCGGCACGCCGCATCTCGGCCGCGGTAATCACGGCAAGTATCTCATCGAACTTCGCCACGTCATGGGCGAGGTCGCCGGCATTCGCCGCTTCGGCTCCGCCTCGCTCGATCTCGCCTACGTGGCGGCCGGGCGCTTCGACGGCTTCTGGGAGCGTGACCTTGCCGCCTGGGACATCGCCGCCGGAGTCCTGCTGATCCGCGAGGCCGGCGGCTGGGTGACCGACATCGACGGTGGATCGAAGCCCGTCGAAGACGGCTCGATCATCTGCGGCAACGAATATATCGCCAAGGCGCTGCGCGACGTCATCCATCGCCCTGTTCCGACAAAGTAGCCGATGGGCATGGCCACGGCCATCGCTTGAACGGCCGCGAAAGAGCGGGCGTCGCAGCGCCCGCGTTTCACCGTAACGCATTGGAATCGAACATATCCGTGCCTTGGTAGCGCGCCGGCCCGACGTCCCGGACGGGAGCCGCCGCATTCCTGCGCGGGACTTTCCGTTTTCCCTTCAATTTGGCGCAAAGTTCCACTAGTCTCCGGCCGATAGGGATGGTCTCCGGCCATCGGCGGCATCGTTCGGCCGAGATCACTATTGATTTCGAGAATGATCCGCTACTTCAAAGAGTTGCAGCAACAGCCGCTTGTGCACGCAGGCGCGCGACAGATGCCGCAAACCGGGAGATTGGCAAACGCATGACGAAACTGAATCTGTCCGGCTGGCGTGGGCAGGAAGTAGCGGAGGAGAACTACAATCCGCACAAGCTTTCGAGCCCGATGCCCTATTTCTGGACGATGGTCATCTTCCTGATCATCGTCGGTTTTGTCTCGGCGATCCTCTTCCGGCAGGCGCGTGAAGCTTTCGTCGGCAATCCCGGTCTCAACGGACTGATCCTCGGCGTGCTCCTGATCGGCATTCTCTTGGCGTTCAACCACGTGCTCGGCCTGAGGCCCGAGGTGCGCTGGTTCAACTCGTTCCGTGCCGCCGGCAGTGCCGACAAGGTGGGTCGCGATCCGGTACTGCTTGCGCCCATGCGCTCCCTGATCGGCGGGCGGCAGACGACGGCCATCTCGACGATCGCGCTCCGCTCGATCCTCGATTCCATCGCGACGCGCCTCGACGAGTCGCGCGACATCACCCGTTATCTCGCCGGCCTCCTCGTCTTTCTCGGCCTGCTCGGCACCTTCTGGGGCCTTCTCGGGACGATCGGCTCGATCAATACCGTCATCCAGTCGCTGGACGCCGGCTCCGGCACCACCGAGGACCTGCTGAGTTCGCTGAAGAGCGGCCTGTCGGCGCCGCTGACCGGCATGGGCACGGCCTTCTCGGCCTCGCTGTTCGGCCTCTCCGGATCGCTGATCCTCGGCTTCCTCGATCTCCAGGCGGGCCGCGCCCAGAACCGCTTCTACACGGAGCTTGAAAACTGGCTTTCATCGGTCACCGATGTCGGCTCCGGCTTTTCGTCACCGATCGAGACGGCCGGCGGCGCCCCCGCCGAGGAAATGCGGCGCGTCGCCGACCAGCTCTCCCGTCTCGCGCACGACGGAGGCGTCAACCAGCGCACGACGGCGGCGATGGCGAGCCTCGCCGAAGGCATCCAGGGTCTCGTCAAGAACATGCGTGGCGAGCAGCAGATGCTGCGCGACTGGATCGAGGCGCAGCAGGAGGAGGCCAAGTCGATGCGCAAGACGCTCGACCGGCTGACATCGCGCATCGGCCAGGCCGACCGTATCGCCGTGAACAGCGAGCGGACATCCGCGCAGGCGAAACTCAGTCACGCCGACGAAAGCGGGGGCGAGTAATCCATGGCGCTCGCCCGAAGGGGCCGCAATCCGCGGACGATCAACTACTGGCCGGGCTTCGTCGATGCGCTTTCGACCTTGCTGATGGCGATCATGTTCCTGCTCAGCGTCTTCGTCACGGCGCAGTTCCTGATGGGGCGGGAAATCACCGGCAAGGACGAGGTTCTGAACCGCCTGAACAGCCAGATCAACGAACTCACCCAGCTTCTGGCCCTTGAAAAGAGCGGCAAGCAGGACCTCGAGGATTCGCTCGCCAATCTCCAGGCCTCGCTTTCCCAGTCGGAAGGCGAGCGATCGCGCCTGCAGTCGCTGCTCGACCAGGGGGCCGGCAGCGCCGACGCGGCCAGCCAGAAAATCGGCCGGCTGGGTTCGGAGCTCGAAAACGAACGGCAGATCAGTTCGCGGGCGATGAGCCAGATCGAGCTTTTGAACCAGCAGATCGCCGCGCTGCGCAGCCAGATCGCCGCCATCGAGGGCGCGCTGCAGGCTTCCGAGGCCAAGGACCAGTCGTCGCAGGCCAAGATCGCCGATCTCGGCCGGCGACTGAACGTTGCGCTCGCCCAGCGCGTGCAGGAACTCAACCGCTATCGCTCGGACTTTTTCGGACGCCTGCGGGAAATCCTTTCGGATCGCGAGAACATCCGCATTGTCGGCGACCGCTTCGTCTTCCAGTCGGAAGTGTTGTTCTCCTCGGGCAGCAACGACCTGAACCCTGAAGGCCAGGGGGAGATGGCGAAGCTCGCCACGGCTCTGCTCGATCTCGCCAAGGAAATTCCGGCCGAGATCAACTGGGTGCTGCGCGTCGACGGCCACACGGACAACGTGCCGCTGTCCGGCACCGGCCGCTTCGCGGACAATTGGGAACTGTCGTCGGCGCGCGCCACGTCGGTCGTCAAGTTCCTGATCTCCAGGGGTGTACCAGCCGATCGCCTCGTGGCGGCCGGGTTCGGCGAATACCAGCCTATCGCGGTCGGCGAGAGCCTGGAGGCGCGGGCGCAAAATCGGCGCATCGAGCTCAAGCTGACCGAAAAATAGGCGGACACTCCCGCTTGAATTGACCTTGACGTGTGCGTAAGAGTCGTCGAGGGAGATTGGGGAGACACCGTTGATGGATTGCGATGTGCTGGTCATCGGCGCGGGCCTTGCCGGGCTCGTGGCGGCGTCCGAGGCGGCGGCGCTGGGCCGCAAGGTGATCGTTCTCGACCAGGAGGGGGAGCAGAATCTCGGCGGCCAGGCTTTCTGGTCGCTCGGCGGCCTCTTTTTCATCGACAGTCCCGAGCAGCGGCGCATGGGCATTCGCGACAGCCGTGACCTGGCCGGCCAGGACTGGATGGGGTCGTCGCAGTTCGACCGGCCCGAGGATCACTGGCCGCGCCTCTGGGCCGAGGCCTATCTCGATTTCGCTGCCGGCGAGAAACGACGCTGGCTGCATCGGCTCGGGCTGCGCTGGTTTCCGGTCGTCGGTTGGGCCGAGCGCGGCGGCGGCCTTGCGCATCGCCACGGCAATTCCGTTCCCCGCTTCCACGTCACCTGGGGCACCGGCCCGGCGGTGCTCGACCCCTTCATCCGGCTGACGCGGGAGGCGGAAAGCCGCGGTCTTGTCCGGTTCCGCTTCCGCCACCGCGTCGACGAGCTTGTCACCACCGACGGCGCCGTGAGCGGCGCCCGCGGCGCAATCCTCAAGGCGGATCCGGTCGGCCGCGGCGAGCGCAGTGCGCGGGAGGTGGCCGGCGACTTCGAGATTTCCGCCGGCGCGGTGATCGTCAGCTCGGGCGGCATCGGCGGCAATCACGAACTGGTGCGCCGCAACTGGCCGCGCAAGCGCCTCGGCCAGCCGCCGGCCTCGATGGTCAGCGGCGTGCCGCATCATGTCGACGGCCGGATGCTGGAGATCGCCGGCCGCGCCCGCGGCTCGGTCATCAACGCCGACCGCATGTGGCACTATACCGAAGGCCTCAGGAATTTCGAGCCGATCTGGCCGGATCATGGCATCCGTATCCTGCCGGGCCCGTCCTCCTTCTGGTGCGATGCCGACGGCAACCGCTTTTCGGCGCCGGCCATGCCGGGCTTCGATACGCTCGGGACCCTGGCGGCGATCCGCGAGAGCGGCCACGACTATAGCTGGTTCATCCTGACGCGGGCGATCATCAAGAAGGAGTTTGCCCTTTCCGGATCCGAGCAGAATCCAGATCTGACCGGCAAGAGCATCGCGCTTCTCCTGAGGCGGCTCGGCGCCAAGCCGCCCGGCCCGGTGCAGGCCTTCATGGAAAAGGGCGAGGATTTCATCGTCAAGGATCGGCTGGAGGATCTCGTCGAGGCGATGAACCGGCTGACCGGCGAGAACCGCCTTTCGGTGAACCATCTCAAGGGGCAGATCGAGGCGCGCGACCGGGAGATCGACAATCCGTTTTCCAAGGATGCGCAGGTTACCGCCATCCGCGGTGCCCGCGCCTATCGCGGCGACCGGTTGCTTCGCACCGCCAAGCCGCATCGTCTGCTCGACCCGAAGGCCGGGCCGCTGATCGCGGTGCGATTGCACATCCTGACGCGCAAGACACTCGGCGGGCTGCAGACCAATTTGTCCGGCCAGGTGCTGGAACTTTCCGGCGAGCCGGTGCCGGGTCTTTATGCGGCCGGCGAAGTGGCCGGCTTCGGCGGCGGCGGCATGCACGGCTACAACGCCCTCGAAGGCACCTTCCTGGGTGGCTGCATCTTTTCCGGCCGTGCCGCGGGGCGGGGCGCGGCCGGGGAGGTTTGAGGCACGGCGTTGCTATCGTAGGGGACTTCCGATCCTCACTGCCGGCCTCTTCCTCAGGGGATGGTGGCAATACGGTGCCGCGAGTCCCCTTCGCCCCGCTTGCGGGGAGAAGGGGCCGGTAGGCGGATGAGGGGCAAACGCCAGTCTCTCGTCAATCCATCTGCACGTTCGCGTCGCGCACGACCGGCGTCCACTTTGCCAACTCTGCTTTCACATGGGCAGCGAGCTCTTCGGGCGTCGAGCCGACGATCTTGGCGCTGAACTCCCCCATGCGCTTTTTGACCGCCGGATCGGCGAGAGCCTTGTTGGCCGCCTCGTTGAGGCGAGCAATCACCGGCTGAGGCGTATCGGCCGGGGCGAAGAGGGCGTTCCAGGTATAGGTCTCGTAGCCGGGAATGCCGGACTCGGCGATGGTCGGCACGTCCGGGAAGGAGGGGGCGCGTTCAGCCGTCGTCACGGCGAGCGCCCTCAGCGTCCCGGCCTTAATGTGGCTCGACGACGAGGGCAGGTTGTCGAACATGATCGGCACCTGGTTGCCGATGACGTCGTTCAGCGCCGGGCCGGAGCCCTTGTAGGGAATGTGCTGCATCTGGACGCCGGCCATCGTCTTGAAGAGTTCGCCGGAAAGATGCAGCGGCGTGCCATTGCCGGAGGATGCGTAGCTGTACTGGTCGGGCGACGCCTTCAGCAGCGCCAGCAGTTCCTGCACCGACTTGGCAGGCAGTTCCGGATTGACGACCAGCACGTTCGGCACGATGACCAGCAGCGAGACCGGCGCGAAATCCTTCTCGGGATCGTAGGGCTTGGTCTTCAGGATCAGCGGATTGAGGGCGTGGGTTGCGACCGTGGCCATCAGGATCGTGTAGCCGTCCGGATCGGCGCGCGCCACATTGGACGCTCCGAGGTTGCCGCCGGCGCCTGCGACGTTCTGCACGACGATCTGCTGACCGAGATCCTCGGACATCTTCTGGGCGATGATCCGCGCCACCACGTCGGTCGAGCCGCCGGCGGCGAAGGGGACCACGAGCGTTATCGTCCGGTCCGGAAAGCTTTGCGCCTGCACCGGGCTGCCGAGTGTCATCGCGGAAAGCGTGGCGATGCCGAAGGCAAGGGCGGCGCGGCGGGTCATGCTGAGAAATGGCATACGGATATCCTCCCAATCTTGTCGACGGCGCTGCCGGCAACAGCCGGCCTCCTTACAATAGGGCCGTGGTTGCCGCGGGCAACGGCGGATCGACAAACAATCTCATCCGACGAGCGAGTGGTTAACGCTCCGGTCCTAGATCACGATGATTTTAGGTCGGATCGACCTAGAATAATGAACGTGATCGATTCTAATAGGTTAGAGCGGGATGCGGGCGGAAAACCGCGCACACTTTTCCTCATCCCGCTCTAGAGCTGGGATGCGACGAACAGGCCTTCCGCCCCATGATCGAACTGGAGCCGGGCGAGCTTGGCATAGAGGCCACCGTGGCGGATCAGCGAGGCGTGGGTGCCTTCCTCGACGATGCGGCCATGATCCATGACGAGGATGCGGTCGGCCTTCAGCACCGTTGCCAGCCGATGCGCGATGACGAGCGTCGTGCGCTCGCGCATCAGACCGTCGAGCGCCTTCTGCACCAGGGTCTCGCTCTCCGCGTCGAGAGCCGATGTCGCCTCGTCGAGGAGCAGGATCGGAGCGTTCCTGAGGATCGCCCGGGCAATCGCGATGCGCTGGCGCTGACCGCCGGAAAGCGTCACGCCGCGCTCGCCGACCAGCGTGTCGTAGCCCCGATCGAGCTTTGCGATGAATTCATCGGCCTGCGCTGCAATCGCCGCCGCCCGCACCGCCTCGCGACTCGCCTCCGGGGCGCTGAAGGCGATGTTGTCATGCACCGAGGCGGCGAAGATCGTCACATCCTGCGGGACGATCGCGATCCGGTCGCGCAGATCCTTCGGATCGACGCTGCGGATGTCCACGCCGTCGATCAGGACGGCTCCGCTGATCGGGTCATAATAGCGCAGCAGCATCGAGAAGACGGTGCTCTTGCCGGCGCCGGAAGGGCCGACGATGGCGACGGTCTCGCCCGGCTGCACTGCCAGGGTCAGGCCCTTGAGGCTCTTGTAGTCGGGTCGCGCCGGATAGGCGAAATGCACGTCATCGAAAGCGATCGCTCCCCGGGCTGGAACAGCCATTGCAACGGGATGCTCGGGCGCGCGGATCTGCGGGACTTCGCTCAGCAGTTCGTTGAGGCGCTCGGCGGCGCCTGCCGCCTGCGAGAGTTCGCCCCAGACCTCCGAGAGCGCTCCGAGACTGCCGGCGGCAAAAACCGAATAGAGCAGGAACTGGCTGAGTGTGCCGGCGGAAAGCGTTCCGTTGAGGACGTCGCGGGCGCCGAACCACAGCACGGCGACGACGCTGCCGAACACCATCGTGATGGCAAAGGCGGTCAGCGCAGAGCGTGCCCGGATCGCGGCGCGCGCAGCACCGTAGGCTTCCTCTACTGCCGCGCCGAAACGGCGGTTGGCGCTCTCCTCGCCGTTGAAGGCCTGCACCGTGCGGGTGGCCCCGATCGCCTCGCCGGCATAGGCGGAGGCGGCGGCGAGCGTATCCTGCGCCTCGCGGGAGCGGCGGCGGACGGAGCGGCCGAAGCCGACCAGCGGGAAGACGATAAGCGGAATGGCGGCGATGACCAGGCTCGACAGTTTCGGGCTGGTGTAGACCATCATGCCGATGGCGCCGAGACAGAGGATCAGATTGCGCAGCGCGACGGAGGCCGTGGCGCCGACCGCCGACTTGATCTGTGTGGTATCGGCGGTCAGGCGCGATACGATCTCGCCGGATTGGTTGACGTCGAAGAAGGAGGCGGAAAGCCCCGTCACCCGGGCGAAGACGTCGCGCCTGAGATCGGCGACGATGCGCTCGCCGAGTGAGATCACGAAATAGTAGCGGGCGGCGCTTGCCAAAGCGAGGACGATCGCCAGCACCATCAGCATGGTGAAATAGGTGTTGATGAAGGCGGAATCGGAGTTGGAGAAGCCGTGGTCGATCATCCGGCGGACCGCCAGCGGCAGCGTCAGCGTGGTGACGGCGGCAACCGTCAGCGCGATGGCGGCGCCGATCGCAAAGCGGCGGTATCGCCTGACATAGGGCAGCACGGCTGCAAGCGGCCGGACGGACTTGCGCTCGCGCGCTTGGTTCTCTTGTCTTGGCACGTGATCCCCGATCGCCTGTCACGGAGGGTCGATTAGTCTTCCGCGCGGCACTTGTTATCCCGCGGACCTTCATGTATAGGCACGGCATCGAATTAAAGAAGCCGTGGCCGAGAGCGGTCCGCGGCTTCATTTACGTGTTCGGTCCCAAAGTCGCAATGCCTTGCGACAATTGGACCCTGGAACTCTAGGAAGATTGTTATGAAGGCAGGCATCCATCCCGAATACCACACGATCAAGGTGGTCATGACCGACGGCACCGAATACGAAACCCGCTCGACCTGGGGTTCGGAAGGCGCAACCATGCACCTTGAAATCGACTCGAAGTCGCACCCGGCCTGGACCGGCGGCAACCAGCAGCTCGTCGACCGCGGCGGCCGCGTTTCGAAGTTCAAGAAGCGCTTCGAAGGCCTCGGCCTCTAAGTTCTCGCCATACGGCATTTATGAAGCCCGGCCTTGCCGGGCTTTTTTGTTGTCTGTGACGGCATTCAGCAGTCCAGCCGGCCTATCGCGTAGTACACGGTGAAGGCAATAGCGATCCTGGCGTCGGGGTCTCTCGGGTTCCCGGTCCGGTTTCACTCAGCGAACGTCGGTCGGCAAGATGTCAGACGGGCAGGTTGTGAATTCGGGCGTCCGTTCATGGATCCTCGGGTCAAGCCCGAGGATGACATCGGGGGGGAGTCGGCCGTCAGGATTATGCAGGGGCGACGATGTCTGGGGGGAATCGGACGATGTCGAGCGAGGCGATCGAACGCCGCCCGTCCTCTCGGCGCCCTTCTTGACTTTGATGCCTTCCAAGGGCGTCATCCTCGGGCTTGACCCAAGGGCTTGACCCGAGGATCCTCTTTGCACGGTCTCGCAAAAGGCATGGAACAGGCCTGAAAAAACCCGGCGCGAGGCCGGGCTTCCAACTTCATCGTGATCGCTGTCGGCGTCAGTTGCTGCCGAAGGCGGTCTGCAGCAGCTTGATCTGCGCCTTGACGCCGTTCTGGTTGTCCGGAACGAAGGTCGTCGCTTCCTGCGGCCGGTAGATCTCGCGATCGAGAAGCGCGACGCGGTTCTGCAGGCGGAGCGAGCGTTCGATCAACTCGCGGAACGAGTCCGGCAGCTCGTTCCAGCCGGGCGCGCTGCGGTCGACGTTGAAGCTGTCGAGGCGAACCTTGCTCTTTTCCGACATGACCTGCTCGCGGCTCATTTCGCCGTTGTTGACGGCGCGCTGCAGGAGAAGCCAGGAAGCCATCTGCATCAGCCGCGTGGTCAGCCGCATCGACTCGGCGGCGTAAAGCACCGAGGCCATGCGCGGCAGAACTTTGGAGGCGGTCCGGCCAGGTCCGTCGAGATAGCCCGCCGTCTCCTCGACAAGGCCCATCCCCTCCGCATAGAGCGCCTTGAACTGCGCCGAGGACGCAGCATGTCCTGCGAAACTGACGGTATTCAATCCTCTCTCGGACATGGCCTGTCTTTCCTGGTTCAAAACGCATCACGGTCAGGTAACGAAGTGGCCTTGGGAAAAGTTTCCTTGCCGCCCCTCTATGCCCGAAGAATGATCTGATACCGCATTCCGCGCAAGGGTATTCTTAAGAAAGGGTTAATCTCCACAATTCTTTGAATTCAGCTGTCGCGAAACAAAAAAAGAGCCGCGCGGGGCGGCTCTCAAGGTAAAACAGGGAGAAAATCAGACCCATTCGCCAGTTGGTGAAAATGTCTGAGTCCGGAAGGACCGGATGACCGGACTATTACAGAAAATGCCTAATATCCCGTTAAGCGGGGTCCATTCGGCACGGCCGGTTTGGCGTCTGCATCAACGGAACAACCCTTCAGCAGCCGAGCGGCTCGCCGATTTGCGGGCGCGCTCCGCTTCCAGTCGGGCGATTTCTTCCGTCAACAGCGCGATACGAGCGGTGAGCTCGTCGACGGAGAGCAGCGAAAGGTCGCTGCCGATCTCGTGCGCGGTCTTCTTCTTCGGTTGATCGTCGTCAAACAGGCTCATTGGCTCTCTCCTCCTCTTCGGGGTCGTCGACGATGTCTCCTCGCGCCTCCTCAAGCGGGGCCGCGCGCGGGGAGAGCTGCAGGCTTTCCGGCGTCGTCGGCGCACCGGCATTGACCGGCGAGAAGGTCTCGCGCTCGGCGACCGGGACCGGTGCGCGCCGGCGGCTGCGGATGATCGCGTAAGCGGTGATCAGCATATGCGCGCAGGCGGTGATCATGAAGAGGCCATAGGGGCCCGTCGCGGTCATCACCGGTCCGCCGATCGTCGGGCCGATGATCGTGCCGATGCCGTATAGCAGCAGCAAGCCGCCCGAAACCTTGACGAAATCCTCGGCCGTGGCGAAGTCGTTGGCGTGCGAGACGGCGATCGGATAGAGCGCGTTGGCGGCGGCGCCGTAGACGGCGATCAGCGTCAGCACGATCCAGACCTGGCCCGGCTCGACGAGGAAGAGGAGGAGTCCCGCCAGGGCGCCGACGCCGGCCAGCACGGCGAGCACGTAACGGCGATCGACCCGGTCGGAAATGCGGCCGGCGGGCAGTTGCATGACCGCCCCGGAGAAGATCGCGACGCTCATCATCGCTGCGACGGTGCTGTCGGATAGGCCCGCCTGGCGGCCGAAAACGGCGCCGAGGGTGCCGAAGGCACCGTTGGCGATGCCGATCAGCAGGATGCCGAGAAAGGAAACCGGCGAGTTGCGATAAAGGCCGCGAAGGTCGAGCCGGACCTGTTTCAGCGGCGTGGGCGAGGCGGCCTTGGACAAGAGCGTCGGCAACATCGCGACACAGTAGAGAATGCCGCAGATCATGAAGAAGAAGGTGGTGCCCGTTTCGCCGAACGGAATCATCATCTGGCCGCCGACGACGCCGAAGAGCGTGATGGCGATATAGAGGGAGAAGATAACGCCGCGGCTTTCATTCGTGGCGCGTTCGTTCAGCCAGCTTTCGATGATCATCGACGTGCCGGCGGTCGAGAAACCCGTCAGCGCGCGCAAGGCCAACCACCAGATGGGGTCGATCATCATGCCCGTCAAAAGAGAAACGATTGCAATCAGGGCAGTGAAGACGCTGAAGGCCCGCACGTGCCCGATTCGCTTGACGACATTGGGGGCGAAGAAGCAGCCGAGCACGAAGCCCGAAGCCCAGGACGTGCCAATCAGGCCGAGAATCGTGGTCGGGTATCCTTCCGCCGTGCCGCGCACCGGCAGGAGCAGACCGAGCAGACCGTTTCCGAGAAAGAGGAACAGAGTGCCGAGCAACAGCGCGGCGACGGGGAGCAGGTTGTTTCTCATCGTCCATCCGAAATCGTTCTGCGACCGGCAAGTCGTGGCAGCGCGGTGGTGCCGTGCCAATCGGAATCGCTACCGCCGGTCATTGCAAATCGGCGGCGAAAACAATAGCCCTCTATGCGACGAAAAGTGACGGCCGTATGACGTTGCAACCGAGGCCGTGAATTTCTCCGGAATAAATGAATGTCGAAGACACTGACGCTTCTCCTCATCCTCGCCATGTGTCTGCAGCTCATCAAGCCGCTTGGATATCCCGGCCTCAGGCAGCGCCGGGACTTCTGGAAGATCGCCGTCTTCGCCATCGCCGTCATGATGGTCACGGTGTTCATCCGGCTCTAATCGCAGGCGGTCGCGCAGCAACTCCTTCCCGCGGATATCACATGCGCATGGAATGCGCGACCGTCCGACGTTCCCTTAGAAACAGCTAACTTTGCAGGGTGGGGCTATAGTTACGGCCAAAATCCCCGAAGTCTGCGCACGACATGCAGTCAAGAAAAGGTTAAATTACCGTGCTCGGCCACAAGATGAAAATCGAGGCTCTCTTGGAACGCCGCCTGACCGCCATTCTCGCTGCCGATGTCGTGGGCTACAGCCGTCTGATGGGAACCGACGAGGCGGGGACGCTGGCCACGCTGAAACTGCATCGACGCGAGTGCCTGGAGCCGAAGATCGCCGAACACAAGGGGCGCATCGTCAAGCTGTCCGCCGACGGCATGCTCATAGAATTCTCGAGCGTCGTGAATGCGGTTGCCTGCGCAGCTGAGATCCAGCGCGGCATGCTCGCCCGCAACGAGGGCCTGCCGAGGAGCAGGCGTGTCGAGCTCCGGATCGGCATCCATCTCGGCGACGTGATCGTGGAGGAAGGCGATATCTTCGGGGACGGCGTCAACGTTGCGGCCCGGCTCGAGGGGCTTGCCGATCCGTCCGGCATTGCGGTGTCCTCGTCGGTGCGCGATCAGGTCGGCTCAAGGCTCGATCTCGGCTTCGTCGACAAGGGCGAGTACAGCCTCAAGAACATCGCTCCGAACATCCGCGTCTATACGGTGGCGCTCGGCGATGCGGCTGCCCGGCAGGAGCCGGAGGCGTCTGACGCGACCCTCGAGACCGGCTACGAGCTGTCGATCGGCGTGCTGCCGTTCACAAATATGAGCCACGATCCCGAGCAGGAATATTTTTCCGACGGAATCACCGAGGACATCATCACCGACCTGTCGAAGATCTCGCGCCTGCATGTCGTCGCCCGCAACACCGTCTTCACCTATAAGGGCAAGGCGGTGAAGGTTAAGCAGATCGCCCAGGAACTCGGCGTCCGCTTCATCCTGGAAGGCAGCGTGCGCAAGGTGGGCGAACGCGTCCGCATCACCGGCCAGCTCATCGATGCGCACACCGGCGGACATCTATGGGCCGATCGCTACGATCGCGACCTCACCGACATCTTCGCCATTCAGGACGAGATCACCCATGCGATCGTCGACCAGCTGAGGATCAAGCTGCTGCCGGAGGAAAAAAAGGCGATCGAGAGCGATCCGACCACCTCCGTGGAGGCCTATACCTACTATCTGCGCGGTCGGCAGTTTTCGCATACCTGGACACGGCCCTACCTGCTGCTTGCGCGCCGGATGTTCCTGAAGGCCGTCGAGCTCGATGCGAATTATGCCCGCGCCTATGCAGGCATAGCCGAATGCGAATGTGCGATCCGGGATTGGCACGAAAAGGATTTTCCGCTCGAGAGCATATTCGACATGAGCGCCAAGGCGCTGGCCCTCGATCCGAATCTGGCGGAGGCGCATGCCTCCCGCGGACTGGCATTGACCCACAATGGCCAAACGGAGGAAGCCGGCCGCGAGTTCCGTCAGGCGCTGGCGCTGAGCCCTTCGCTCTATGAGGCGAATTTGTATTATGGCCGCTTCCTGTTTGCACAGGGTCGTTTTCAGGAGGCGGTGCAGTTCTTCAAACGCGCCGCCGAAATCCGGCCCGACGACTATTTCTCGCCGATTCATTTGTTGAACTGCTATCTCTCGCTCGGCGTGGACTCCGAGCGCCAGCGCTGGGCGCGGATCGGCATCGAGCGGGCGAAAGCCGCGCTGGAGCGGCACCCGGAAAACGCCAGCCCGGCCCATCGCGGTGCATTGGCGCTCGCGCATTTGGGCGAAGGCGACCGCGCCAAGGAATGGGCGGCGCGAGCGCTGGCGATCGATCCGGACGATATCGTCGCCCAATACAACGCGGCCTGTGTCCATTCCTTGTTGGGGGAGAACGAGCGTGCGCTCGATCTCCTCGAAGCCGTCGTCCCGCAGAGCTCCAGCTATCACCTCCTCTGGTTCAAGCAGGACTCCGATCTGGATCCGATTCGCGATCATCCCCGATTTCGGGCGCTTCTCGCGTCGATGAAGGATTGCACGCCCGAGACGCGCTGATCCGGCGGGCCTCGACGCTCAGGCTTCGATCGATCCGCGCATCACCGCCACGCAATTGCCCGAAACGCTGACCTCGCGGACCGTGCCGCCTTTCTTTCTGACGGCGACATCTATGAGGCTGCGGCGGCCCATCTCGACGCCCTGCTCGATGGCAAGCTCAATATCGGCATCGGCCTGCGGCAGAAGCGAAACCAGATAGGCGCCGAGTGCCGCCGAGGCGCTACCGGTCGCCGGGTCCTCGATGACGTTGTCGAGCGGCGCGAACATGCGGGCCCGGATCTGCCAGGGGCGCTCGGGCGTGCGGGCATAGAGAAACAGGCTGAAACTGTCGTCGGCAAGTGGGTAGCGGGCATCCGCGTCATGGAAGGCGCTGACGTTGGGCCGGGCCTTTGACAGGGCATCGACATCCTTGAGTTCGGCAACGGCAAAGGCGAGGCCGACTGACACGCGGACCGGCGGATGAGTGCGTTCGGTTGCGTCCTCCGGCTCGAGCGAGGCGCAGGCGGCGACGGTCGCAGCGTCGATGACGGGTCCGACGCTGAGCGGCCGGGGAGCGACGATACGCGCTCCGGTGATGGTGCCGTCTTTCCTGAGGAGGGTGACCTCGACCAGACCCGCCTTCTCCTCGAAACGCAACGTGTCGCCCGGCTTCCTGCCGAAGATCTCCTGCTGCCGGCCGAGCACGAAGGCGGTGCCGACATTCGGGTGTCCGGCAAAGGGAATTTCGGCGGTCGGCGTGAAGATGCGCACGCGGGCGGTGTTCGCGGGATCGTCGGGCGGCAGGACGAAGGTGGATTCCGAATAGCCGAACTCGGCGGCAATCGCCTGCATCTCATCGTCGCTCAAGCCCCGTGCGTCCGGGATGACGGCAAGCTGGTTGCCGGCAAAGCGCTCGGCGGTGAAGACGTCGACGGTGACATAGGAGACAGTGTTCATGGGAGCCCCTGGCAATCCGAGTTGCCCGAGATGTAAGATCGTTGCCGCCCCGCCCGAAACAGCAAACTTGTCTCCCTGACAATTGACCCCTTTGAAATCAAAGGCCCGGTGACATCGCTGCCACCGGGCCTTCTCCTCGCTCCCCTTTTAATATCGGCCTACTCAGGCGGCTTGCTCGAGATCCTTCTTCCAGCTTCCCTTGGCGGCGAGGCTGCACATCTTGGCGCGATGGGTGAAGGCGCGCTGGCCGGCGGCGACGTTCTCCGGCTTGCCGTTCCAGGCGTTGAGCGCTTCCTGCTGCAGGGCGCGGCCATAGGAGAAGGTCAGCTTCCAGGGCAGGTCGTGGACCGTGTTCATGGCGGAGAGATGCGCGGTCGCCTCCTCCGTCGACTGGCCGCCGGACAGGAAGGCGATGCCCGGCACGGCGGCCGGCACGGTGCGCTTCAGCACCTTGACGGTGCGCTCGGCCACCTCTTCCACCGAGGCCTTGCGGGTCTTCTTGCCGTCGATCACCATGCTCGGCTTCAGGATCATGCCTTCGAGCTTCACACGCAGGTCGCCGAGTTCCTCGAAGACGGTGCGAAGTACCCATTCGGTTACTTCTTCGGACCGATCGATCGAGTGGTCGCCCGGAGCGCCGTCCATCAATACTTCCGGCTCGACGATCGGGACGATCCCGGCCTCCTGGCAGAGCGTCGCGTAGCGGGCCAGAGCATGGGCGTTGGCCTTGATTGCGCCGAAGCTCGGCAGGGTGCCGGAGATGGCGATGACACCGCGCCACTTGGCGAAGCGGGCACCGGCTTCGTAGTATTTGGCGAGGCGGGCGGCGAGGCCGTCGAGGCCCTCGGTGATCGTCTCATTGGGGAAATGCGGCAGCGGCTTGGCGCCGGTGTCGACCTTGATGCCGGGGATCGAGCCGGCGCTCTTGATGATGTCGACGAGCGGCGTGCCGTCGGCCGCCTTCTGGAACAGGGTTTCCTCGTAAAGGATGACGCCGGAGACATAGTTGCGCATCGCTTCGTCCGAGCGCAGCAGCATCTCGCGATAGTCGCGGCGCGAGTCCTCGGTGGACTCCAGCCCAATGCTGTCGAAGCGCTTCTTGATCGTTGCGGTCGACTCGTCGGCAGCGAGCAGGCCCCGGCCGTTGGCGACCATGGCAACCGCAATATCTTCCAGTCTTTCGCTCATCTTTTTCTCCTACACACAGCGCCGACCCAGGCGGAGCGGCGCAAGAAACCGTTTCGGTCTGAGGGCGCGAGAGACATACTTCGCGCCGCCGAAGGGCAGGGGCGCGATAACAGAAGATAGTGTGCGGGAAAATGGCAGTAAAATCGACTAAAACGATTTAAAAAAATTTAATCGTTTGAAATATCATTATTATTTTGAGCGCCGACCCGGGCGTATCCGTTTGCGCGGGTCGGCGAACTTGCTGTTACTTCTGTTTGTGGAGGATATCGACGCCCGGGAGCGGCTTACCCTCCATCCATTCGAGGAAGGCGCCGCCGGCCGTCGAGACATAGGTGAAATCGTCGGCGACCTCGGCGTGGTTGAGGGCGGCCACCGTATCGCCGCCGCCGGCGACCGAGACGAGCGAACCTTGGCGGGTCCGGGCGGCCGCGTGCTTGGCCGCCGCCACCGTCGCCTTGTCGAAGGGCGCGATTTCAAAGGCCCCGAGCGGACCGTTCCAGACGAGCGTCTCGGCACGCGAGATCCAGTCGTTGATGGCGGCGACGGATTTCGGCCCGACGTCGAGGACCATGGCGTCGGCCGGGATCGCCTTGATGTCGACGACCGCGTTGTCGGCGCCGGCCTTGAACTCGCGAGCAACGACGCCGTCTTCCGGAAGCACGATGGCGCAACCGGCCGCGGCCGCCGCGGCGATGATCGACTTTGCCGTTTCGGCAAGATCGTGCTCGCAGAGCGACTTGCCGACGTCGACGCCTTGTGCGGCCAGGAAGGTGTTGGCCATGCCGCCGCCGATGACCAACGCGTCGACCTTCTTCACGAGGTTCTGCAGGAGGTCGATCTTGGTCGACACCTTGGCGCCGCCGACGATCGCGACGACCGGCCGCTTCGGATTGCCGAGGCCCTTTTCGAGTGCCTCGAGTTCGGCTTGCATGGTGCGGCCGGCATAGGCGGGGAGATGCTGCGCCAGACCCTCGGTCGAGGCATGGGCGCGATGCGCGGCCGAGAAGGCGTCGTTGACATAGAGGTCGCCATTGGCGGCCAGTGCCGTGACGAAGGCCGGATCGTTCTTTTCCTCGCCCTTGTGGAAGCGGGTGTTTTCAAGCAGCAGCACGTCGCCGTCATTCATCTCGGCAATCGCGTTGGCGGCCTTGTCGCCGATGCAGTCGGCGGCGAAGTGGACACGTTGGTCGAGGATTTCCTCGACGGCAGGGGCGATCGCCTTCAGCGACATATCGGCGACCGGCTCGCCCTTCGGACGGCCGAAATGGGCAAGCAGGATGATCTTGGCGCCCTTTTCGGAGAGTTCGCGGATGGTCGGCGCCACGCGCTCGATGCGGGTGGTGTCGGTCACCTGCCCGTCCTTGACCGGAACGTTGAGATCGACGCGCACCAGCACGCGCTTGCCGGCGATGTCGGTCAGATCGTCAAGGGTCTTGAAAGTCATCAGTTCGTCTCCAGTGATAGTCTCTGAAACAGGGTGGGATAGTCGATGACGAGGCCGTCCTCGTCCACCGGCAGGTCAGCGGTGAAGCTGCGGTCCTCCGCCTGGTAGCGATAGAGCTTGCCGTCCTCGAGGCAGGTGTAGTGCTGACCGTCGACAGTCGGCTCGAAGCTGTCGAACGGCACGTAGAGCATCTTGAGTTTGGCGGTGCCGGACGCACGCGTGAGGTCCATACGGCGGATCGGCAGCGTATTGGTGAATGGCGTGCCGGCGAGGTCGATGTCGATGCAGCCGTCGAAGCGGGGGAGGGCGACGCCCTCGGCCGTGCGCCAATGGCCGGTGCCGTCGGAAAGAAGGTGTAGCCGGCGCGCGTCCGTCGTCTCGATGACGAAGGACGTGACGCGCCAGCCGGCATCGCAATCGATGCGGTAGCGGACCCCGTAGGGAGCCCCGCCGCGCTCGCCGATCAGAACGCTTTCGGCGCGGATCGCCGCGCCGACGGATGCATCGAGAGGTCGGATCGTCAGATGTTCGAGCCCTTCCCCCTCGAGCGGACGCCAGCGCACCGTCGTTGAGGAAAGGGCCCGGAACATGGTCTTAGATGAGCTTGCTGAGGGCGACCGCCGTATCGGACATGCGGTTCGAGAAGCCCCATTCGTTGTCGTACCAGGTGAGGATCGACACGAACTTGCCTTCCATCACCTTGGTCTGGTCCATGTGGAAGACCGAGGAATGCGGATCATGGTTGAAGTCGATCGAGACATTCGGGGCGAGCGTATAGCCGAGAATACCCTTCAGCGGGCCGTCGGCGGCTGCCTTGATCGCCGCGTTGATCTCTTCCTTGGTGGTGTCGCGCTTGGCGACGAACTTGAGGTCGACGACCGAGACGTTCGGGGTCGGCACGCGCATGGCGAAGCCGTCGAGCTTGCCCTTGAGCTCCGGCAGCACGAGGCCGACGGCCTTGGCTGCACCGGTCGAGGTCGGGATCATCGACAGCGCCGCAGCACGGGCGCGGTAGAGGTCCTTGTGCATCTGGTCGAGCGACGGCTGGTCGTTCGTGTAGGAGTGAATCGTCGTCATCATGCCATGGTCGATGCCGATGGCGTCGTTCAGCACCTTGGCGACCGGTGCAAGGCAGTTGGTCGTGCAGGATGCGTTGGAGATGACGAGGTGATCCTTCGTCAGCTTGTCGTGGTTGACGCCGTAGACGACGGTCAGGTCGGCACCGTCGGCCGGTGCCGAGACGATGACGCGCTTGGCGCCGGCTTCGAGATGGGCGGCTGCCTTGTCGCGCGCGGTGAAGATGCCGGTGCATTCCATCGCGATGTCGACGCCGAGGTCCTTGTGCGGCAGTTCAGCCGGATTGCGGACGGCGGTCACCTTGATCGGCTTGCCATTGTTGATGACGATCGTGTCGCCTTCGACCTTCACGTCGGCCGGGAAGCGGCCGTGGATGGAATCGAAGCGCAGCAGGTGGGCGTTGGTCTCGACCGGGCCGAGGTCGTTGATCGCGACGACTTCGATATCCGTGCGGCCGGATTCGACGATGGCGCGAAGCACGTTGCGGCCGATGCGACCGAAACCGTTGATGGCGACTTTCACTGTCATGTCGGGTCTCTCCCTATCAGGATGGCGTGGGTAAACGAATGGACGGCGCCACCAGGGCGCCCTCCGGCTTGATCAGGACAGCTTGGCTTCGGCGGCCGCGACAACCGCTTCCGGCGTGATGCCGAAGTGCTTGTAGAGCTCCTTGTAGGGACCGGAGGCACCGAAGCTCGACATGCCGACGAAGGTGCCGTCGCTGCCGATGATATGGTCCCAGCCCTGGCGGACGCCGGCTTCGATGGCGATCTTGACCGGCGACTTGCCGATGACCGCCTGCTGATAGTCGTCGCTCTGCTCGGCGAAAAGCTCGATGCAGGGCACGGAAACGACACGCGTCGAGATGCCCTTCTCCGTCAGCGCCTGGCTTGCCTTGACGGCGATTTCGACTTCCGAGCCGGTGGCGAAGATCGTCACCTTGGCGTCGCTCGCCGGGATCAGGTCATAGGCGCCGCGGGCGCAGAGGTTCACTTCCTTGTATTCGGTGCGCACCGCCATGAGGTTCTGGCGCGTCAGCGCGATGGCGGACGGGCGCTTCTTGCTCTCAAGCGCCAGCTGCCAGCATTCGGCCGTTTCGGTCGCGTCGGCCGGGCGGAACACCAGGAGGTTGGGGATGGCGCGCAGGGCGGCCAGATGCTCGACCGGCTGGTGCGTCGGACCATCCTCGCCGAGACCGATGGAGTCGTGGGTGAGCACGTGAATGACGCGGATGCCCATCAGGGCGGCGAGGCGGATCGACGGACGGCAATAGTCCGAGAAGATCAGGAAGCCGCCGGAATAGGGGATCACGCCGCCGTGCAGCGCCATGCCGTTCATGGCGGCGGCCATGCCGTGCTCGCGGACGCCGTAGTGGACGTAGCGGCCGGAGAAATTGTCCGGCGTGATCGAATGGGTCTGGCTCGTCTTGGTGTTGTTGGAACCGGTCAGGTCGGCCGAGCCGCCGATCGTCTCGTTGAGTACGCCGTTGATGACTTCCAGCGCATCCTCGGAAGCCTTGCGGGTCGCCGGCGACGGCTTCGTCTCGGCGAGCTTCTGCTTGTAGGCGCTGATTGCCGGGGCGAGGCCGGCCTCGAGTTCGCCGGAGAAACGGCGCACGAATTCGGCCTTCTTCTCGGCAGTTTGGAGGGTTTCTTCCCATGCCTTGCGGGTTTCCGCCGAGCGTTGGCCGGCAAGACGCCAGGCGTCGAGCACGTCGGCCGGAACGGTGAAGGCCTCGGCTTCCCAGCCGAGCGCCTTGCGGGTCGCGGCGATTTCCTCGGCGCCGAGCGGCGAGCCATGCACCTTGTGGGTGCCGGCCTTGTTCGGGGCGCCGAAGCCGATGACGGTCTTGCAGGCGATCATCGTCGGCTTGTCGGACTTCTGCGCTTCCTCGATCGCGGCGGCGATCGCCTCCGGATCATGGCCGTCGACGGCGATGGTGTGCCATTTGGAGGCACGGAAGCGGGCATGCTGGTCGGTCGAGTCGGCGATCGAGATCGGTCCGTCGATCGAGATGTTGTTGTCGTCCCAGAAGACGATGAGCTTGTTGAGCTTCAGATGGCCGGCAAGCGCGATCGCCTCCTGGCTGATGCCTTCCATCAGGCAGCCGTCGCCGGCGATCACATAGGTGTAGTGCTCGATCAGGTCGCTGCCGAACTCGTCGCGCAGCTTGCGCTCGGCGAGCGCCATGCCGACGGCGTTGGCAATGCCCTGGCCGAGCGGGCCGGTCGTCGTCTCGATGCCGGCGGCATGGCCGTATTCCGGATGGCCCGCCGTCTTCGAGCCGAGCTGGCGGAAATTCCTGATCTCGTCGATGGTGATGTCTTCGTAGCCGGTCAAATAGAGCAGCGAATAGAGCAGCATCGAGCCGTGGCCGGCCGACAGCACGAAGCGGTCGCGGTTCGGCCAGGCGGGGTTCTTCGGGTCGAAGCTGAGGTAACGAGTGAAGAGGACCGTTGCTATGTCGGCCGCGCCCATCGGGAGACCTGGGTGGCCGGAATTTGCCTTCTCGACGGCGTCCATGGAGAGGAAACGGATTGCATTCGCCATCCGGTCGTGTTTTTCGCGAGAGATCATGACTGTTCCGTTTGAGTTCGGTGGTCAGGGGACGGTCTCTATCCTCCAAAGACCGTATGAGAAGCGGCCGAACACATAGCAGGTGCGCCGCCCGAGTCAACAAATACAGGCCTTCCGTCGCCCGTGGCGGCGAGCTTTTTGCGATCATGGCTGGGCCGCGGGATCGTGCCGGCAAGCATATCACCGGAAGATAAAATCGGCGATCCACAGCTTGCAGGGTGCAATTGGCGAAGCCGCCATTGTTGAGCCTTATGGATTGGGTTTAAAAAGGGCTATCCGAGGCCGGAACGCCGGTCGATTCGGAGCGCGGAGCGAGACACGTTCAAGCAACAGACGTTGGATCGGCCTGCACCTTGTTTAGGGCAATGAGAGGGTAATCGACCTATCTCACCCTCCGGAGAGGTTTCGAAAGAGATGCCTGCAAAGACGGTCAATGCGGCGATCGAGGAATTGCGAAACGCGGTTCAGTCTCTTGAAATCGCGATCGACGGCCGCTTTGACAAGGAAAAGGACGTGAGCGAGTTCGAGGGCGAGGTGCGCCGGGTCAATACGGACCGGTCGCGGCTGGCGCAGGAACTCGACCAGTCGCAGTTCCGGGCCAATAGACTGGAAGAGGTCAATCGCGAAGTGTCCCGTCGTCTGGTGACGGCGATGGAAACCATTCGGGCAGTGCTGGATCGCTGAGGTTCTTGAAGCATGGCACAGGTGACGGTGACGATCGACGGCAAGGCCTACCGCATGGCCTGCGAGGAGGGGCAGGAGGATCACTTGAGCGACCTCGCCGCCCGGTTCGATCAATATGTCGGCCATCTGAAGGCACAGTTCGGC
The DNA here is from genome assembly GCF_000018545.1 of Sinorhizobium fredii NGR234. Classification (NCBI taxonomy): domain Bacteria; kingdom Pseudomonadati; phylum Pseudomonadota; class Alphaproteobacteria; order Hyphomicrobiales; family Rhizobiaceae; genus Ensifer; species Ensifer fredii. The sequence goes on along the minus strand of NC_012587.1, from coordinate 2,922,765 downwards.
GAAATCGGCGACCTGCGGCTGACGGTGATGGCGGGCATCATGGTCATGGACGAGCTGAGCGAGGTCAATCGGCGGCTGAAGAACCTCGAGGCCGAGGTCGGCAACCTTAGGAACAGTCGAGACACAAACCTTTCCGACCAGGCGAGAGGCGAGGAGGCGCTTGCCGCGGCCTTGACGGAGGTCACGGCGCAGATCCAGGATATCACCGCCAAGCTCAACGGCCGCCCGGTCGCCCCGGCAAATTGAGGTTTCCGGCCTCCCGGATTTCGAATTGTCGATTTCAGCGCATTTTTCCGCAGAACCCGCTCTGGCGAAAGCGGTCAGGACGTTCTATATCTGCCCGGCGGTCTGCGCTTCCCGACAGGAACCACAATCCCCGGGGCCATACACGATCTCAAGGGAACTGTCCCTGTCCGGACCCGTGGGTCTGGACACACGGTGCCCACCTACTTTGTAGGCACCCGGGATCGTAAACTATCCACCGGTCGTCGTGGATCGCACTCTTCCTTTTCACTCAGTACCCCGAAAGGCGCGGCGAATGGCGTCGGCCATCGCGTCGATCGTCGGGGAGCGATGGTCCGGCTTGGTGCGCAACACGACGTTCGACATGTCGATGACGCCGAAGCCGTCGTCTTCGGTCAGTTCGCGGCAGCCGGCGGGTATGGCGCTGCGCGACATCGGGGCGATGGCGAGACCCGAGACGACCGCAGCGATCAGGCCGCTGCTGGTGCGGCTGACATAGGCGACGCGGCTCGCTATGCCGCGCTTCTTCAGGCTGCGCATCGCCAGGTCGTCGCACCAGCCGCCTTCATAGTGGGTGTAGGTGGCGATCGGTACCGGTCGCCGTTCATGCGTGGCGTGCTGGTCGGAGGTTGACCACACCGTAGGGTCGACCATCAGGACTTCGTTCCTGGTCCGGCCGCCCGGCTCGAAGACGACGGCGATGTCGATCTCGCCGGCTTCGAGCGATGTCAGGTTGGACATCGAATGCCCCTGCTGCACCGTCACCTCGACGCTCGGGTGGATTGCGGCGAAGGCGCCGAGTGCTTTTGGCAGGGTCGAGTTGATGTATTCCTCCGATATGCCGATGCGGACGGAGCCCCGCAGAGCGGGCTGGCGCAGCGCCGCCGCGGTGTCGTCGAGCAGCGCCACGATCCGCCGCGCATTGTCGACGAGGCGCCGGCCCTCGGCGGTCAGCACGACGCCGCGCGAATGACGCTCGAACAGCGGGAAGCCGAGCAGGTCCTCGAGCTTCTTGATCTGCATGCTGACGGCCGATTGCGTGCGTCGAACCGCATCGGCAGCGCGTGTCAGGTTGCCGGTCTCGGCAACTGCGAGGAAGGTTCTGAGGAGGTCGCTGTCGAGCGGAAGGGACATGGTTCGACATAAGAAAATCTGATGATAGCCATGTTCGCAATTCGTTTGTCTCATGTCAATGAAAGGCGGAAGATGGGGTTGTTCCATCTTCTCGAGGCCCGTCATGCCTGTACTGGTCGTGCCTGCATCTCCGACACCCCGGCAGAGCTCCCCGTTGAGGGCGGCCGTTGTACGGTTCCGGTTGCGCTATGCGATCGAGATCTATTGGACGCGGGTCATCGATCGGTGCGATCCGCATCTCATCGACGACGCGGGCCTCGCCGATGTCGAGCGTCCGCTGGAGGGCTGGTGGCCGGACCCGGTCCGGCATTCACACTGGATGCTATGAGAGAAGGTCAAGCCTGGCAGCACGGAAAACGGCTTCGGCAAGATTGCTCGCCTTGAGCTTGCGTATTGCCGTTTCCAGAGCCTGATCGATCCGTTCCATCGGAATGTCGGTTTCACGCATCATATCCAAGCGGGTCCGACCACGCGCTGCAAGCGAGAGGCAGCGCAGTTCAAGAGGGCCGAGCTGGTCGATCCTGTCCGTCATGGACACGGCCTATCCTTTGAGAGCCTCCGGCAAATCGCCGGATCGCAACTCTCCAATCATTTGAAAACATGACGCTAATTACACGCGCGGCGCGCCTGGCGAAGCCGAACCGTGGCAAAAGGTGAAGGCCACGTTAATGCTGTTTCGATATGGGAAGGGTGGAGGACTGTCGCGAAATATTGCAAAAGCGACGGAGACACGGGTTCAGTTCGCCTGCGATCTGCACTACCTCGTTGCCCGAGAATGGTTTGCCGGAAAGGACGCTTGATGTCACCGAAGAACTTGAAGGCCGCGTTACGCAACGAGCGTCTGGCGATGCGCGACGCGATGCCGGCCGAAGCGCGGATCGAGGCGAGCCTTGCCATGGCGGATCATGCCGCCGACATCATCGCGCTTGATCCCGGCCATGTCGTGTCCGGCTTCTGGCCGATCCGTTCGGAGGCGGACATCCGGCCGCTGATGGTACGGCTCAAGGACCGCGGCGCGCGGCTTTGCCTGCCGGTGATCCTTGACAAGAGGACCATCGTATTTCGCGAACTCGCCGATGGCGTGGCGGTCGTTTCGACCGGGTTCGGCACGACCGGTCCGGGACCGGAGGCACCGCAGCTCGACCCGGATATCATGCTGGTACCGCTGTCCGCCTTCGATGCGGTCGGCCACCGTATCGGTTACGGTGCCGGTTATTATGACCGCGCCATCGACCGTTTGCGCAGCAAAGGCCACATGCCGCGCCTGATCGGGATTGCATTCGACTGCCAGGAAGTGGCATCAGTGCCGGCGGAACCGCATGACGTGGCATTGGATGCCGTGTTGACCGAGAGCGGTTTTCGACACTTCGAGCGGGATTGAACGGCATGCGACTTCTGTTTCTGGGAGATATGGTTGGCAAGACTGGCCGCACGGCGGTCTGGGAGCGCCTCCCGGGACTGGTGAGCGATCTGAAGCTCGACTTCGTCGTCGTCAACGGCGAGAACGCTGCGGGCGGCTTCGGCATCACCGAGGACATCTTCCTGGAGACGATCGCCGCCGGCGCCGACGTGGTGACGACCGGCAATCATGTCTGGGACCAGAAAGAGGCCGTCGTCTTCTGCGAGCGGCACGACCAGTTCCTGCGACCGGCCAACTATCCGGCCGGCACGCCGGGGCGCGGCTCCAACCTGTTCTTCGCCCGCAACGGCGCTCGTGTGCTGGTCGCCAACGTCATGGGCCGGGTGTTCATGCATCCGGAGCTCGATGACCCGTTCAAATGCGCCGAGGCGATCCTCGAGGCCTGCCCGCTTGGAGAACAGGCCGATGCGGTCGTCTTCGACTTCCACGCCGAGGCGACGAGCGAGAAGCAGTGCTTCGGCCATTTCGTCGACGGACGCGCCAGCCTCGTGGTCGGCACGCATACCCATGTGCCGACCGCCGATCATCAGATCCTGAACGGCGGCACCGGCTATATCAGCGACGCCGGCATGTGCGGCGACTACGATTCCTCGCTCGGAATGGACAAGGAAGAGCCGCTCAACCGTTTCATCTCGAAGATGCCCAAGGGCCGGTTCGAGGCGGCCTCCGGTCCTGCCACGATCTGCGGCGTCGGCGTCGAGGTCTCCGACCGCACGGGTCTGGCCGAGAAGATCGCGCCGCTCCGGCTCGGCCCCCGGCTCGGCGAAACGATCCCGGACTTCTGGTCCTAGGCGACGCCTGTCTTCGGCCGATTTGCCTGTCGGGTAAGCCCGTGCGAAGCGGCGCAGGGCCTTTTTCAGTCGCTGATGCGGACATGCTTTTTTCAGTGACAGGCGTTGAAAATGGTGGCAGGTTAGCGCGCAAAATCAGAGCCGTATCGAGCGGCCGCTATTCGCAAGTTCCCATGTCGATCTAGAAGCCAGAGCGAATGCGTGCGGGAAATCCGCGTACGCACTTTCTTCTTCCCCGCTCTGGCGCTACCCGGAGGCGAATGCCCCGGGTTCGAGACTGTCGCCACGGCAACTGGATCAATCCAACCCGCGCCGGGCGATCTTGATGTTCAAGTGCCTGGAGAGCGTGCATGTTGCGAAAGTGGCGTCTGCCGGCGATCGCCGGCATTTCCATCTCCCTTCTCATGTCGGCACCGGCAGGGGCGCAGGACGCGCAACTGCCGGCGGTGACCGTCGCCAAGCCGGTGGTGCGGGACGTCATCGATGCCGATGAGTTCATCGGCCGGTTCCAGGCGGTGGACGAGGTTTCCGTCCGTTCGCGTGTCGGCGGCTATCTGGACCAGGTGTTCTTTACCGACGGCGCCTTGGTGAACAAGGGCGACAAGCTCTTCGTCATCGACCAGCGGCCCTTCCGCCTGGCCCTTTCACAGGCGGAGGCGTCGCTTGCCTCGGCACAGTCGACGCTCGGCTTCGCCGAAGCGCAGTTCAAGCGAACCGAGTCCCTGACCGGCACCGGCACGCTTTCGATTTCCAAGCTCGACGACGACCGCCGCGCCCTGCTCGCCGCGCAAGCGAATATTCGCGGCGCCGAGGCGGCCGTCGATCGGGCTCGGCTCGATCTGGAATACACCACGATCACCGCGCCGCTCAGCGGCCGCGTCGACCGGCGCTGGATATCGCCGGGAAACCTTGTTCAGGCGGACGAGACGGTGTTGACGACGATTGTCTCGCTCGATCCGATCGATTTCTATTTCGACGTGGACGAGCGGCGCCTGCTTTCCTATGCGCGCACCGCCCGCGAACGCGGCAGCGCCCTGCAGGAGGGCGCCGGCGCGCTCTCGGTGCTGGTGACGATCGCCGACGCCACGGAACCGCCCTTCGAGGGAAAGCTCGACTTTTCCGAGAACAGGGTCGACACCCAGACGGGTACGATGCGCCTGCGCGCCCGCTTCTCCAACCCGAACTTCACTCTGCAGCCGGGCCTTTTCGGGCGCGTCGAGGTCGAGGGGTCGAACACCTACCAGGCGATCCTCATCCCCGATGAGGCAATCGCCGCCGACCAGAACGAACGCGTCGTCTATGTGGTGGGCGAGGACGGAAGCGTCGCGACCAAGCCCGTGCGCCTCGGGCCGCGGCTGCATGGCTACCGGGTCATCCGCAGCGGCCTGACCGGAGAGGAGACGATCATCGTCAACGGCATCATGCGCGCGCGGCCCGGCGTCAAGGTGAAGCCGGAACTCGTCGTGCTGCCGCAGGACGCGCCGCAATCGGCGGAGAATGGCCAATGAGATTTGCGCATTTCTTCGTCGACCGGCCGATCTTCGCTTCGGTTCTGTCGATCGTCCTCCTGATCGTCGGCGGCATCGCCTATTTCCAGCTGCCGGTGGCGCAATATCCGGAAATCGCACCGCCCACCATCGTCGTCAGGGCCTCCTATCCGGGAGCGGATGCGGAGACCGTCGCCAATACGGTCGCAACGCCGCTCGAACAGGAAATCAACGGCGTCGAGAACATGCTCTACATGTCCTCCTACTCGACCGCCGACGGCTCGATGTCGCTGACGATCACCTTCAAGCTCGGCACGGACCTCGACCAGGCGCAGGTTCTCGTGCAGAACCGCGTCTCGATTGCCGAGCCGCGTCTGCCGGAGGACGTCCGGCGCATCGGGGTCACCACGACCAAGAGCTCTCCCGACCTGATGATGGTCGTTCACCTCTTGTCGCCGAACGACCGCTACGACCAGCTCTATGTCTCCAATTATGCGCGCACCCGCATTCGCGACCTGCTTGTCCGGCTCGACGGCGTCGGCGACGTCATCCTGTTCGGCGAGCGTGAATACGCGCTTCGTGTCTGGCTCGACCCGCAGAAGCTCTCCGCCTACGGCATGACGTCCGGCGACGTCGTCGAGGCGTTGCGCCAGCAGAACGTCCAGGTCTCCGGCGGCTCGATCGGCGGTCCGCCGATGTCGGGCGACACGGCCTTTCAATACACCGTCACCACCGACGGCCGCTTCAGCGACGCCCGGCAATTTCGCTATGTGATCGTCAAGGCCACCCAGGATGGCAGGCTCGTCCAGTTGCAGGACGTCGCCCGCGTCGAGCTCGGGGCGCGCGAGTATGTGACAAACAGCTATCTGAACGGCAGCCCGGCCGTCGCGCTCGGCATCTTCTCGCGCCCCGGCACCAATGCGCTTGCGGCGGCGGACGCGATCCAGGCGACGATGACCGACCTTGCCAAGGACTTTCCCGAGGGACTCGAACATCGGATCATCTACAATCCGACCGAATTCATCTCGGAGTCCATCGACGAGGTCTATATGACGATCGGCGAGGCGGTGATCCTCGTCGCGCTGGTGGTCATCGTCTTCCTGCAGTCCTGGCGCACGGCGATCATTCCGATCGTCGCTATTCCCGTTTCGCTGATCGGCACTTTCGCGCTGCTCTTCGCCTTCGGCTTTTCGCTCAACATGCTGACCCTCTTCGGGCTGGTGCTGGCGATCGGCATCGTGGTCGACGATGCGATCGTCGTCGTCGAGAATGTCGAGCGCAATCTGGCGCGCGGCATGACACCGCGGGAGGCGGCGCATGTGACCATGGACGAGGTGGGTGCGGCGGTCATTGCCATCTCGCTCGTTCTCACCGCCGTCTTCGTGCCGACCGCCTTCATTCCGGGTATTTCCGGCCAGTTCTACCTGCAGTTCGCCGTGACGATCGCGGTGGCGACGGTGATCTCCGCCATCAATTCACTGACCTTGTCGCCGGCGCTTGCGGCAATCCTTCTACGCCCCCACGATGACCACGAACACGAAAGCCGCAATCCCGTCACCCGTTTCGGCCGGGCGCTGGCCAACGGCTTCAACAACGGTTTCGACCGGATGGCCGACGGCTATGCCTGGACGGTGCGCCGCCTTGTCCAGACGCGCGTTGCGTTGGTCGCCGCCCTCGTTGTCTTCGTCGCCCTGCTCGGGGCCACCTGGTATATGGCGCAGGTCGTGCCGCGCGGCTTCATCCCGACGATGGACCAGGGCTACGCGATCGTCGTCATCCAGCTTCCCGACGGCGCCTCGCTCGAGCGGACGGATGCCGTCGTCCAGCGGGCATCGGCGATGATCCGCGAAGTTCCGGGGGTGAGGGACGCCGTCGCCTTTGCCGGCTTCAACGGGGCGACCTTCACCAACGCCTCGAACTCGGGCGTGATCTTCACGCCCTTCGACAGTTTCGAGGAGCGGCTCGAACACGGCCAAAACGCCACGCAGATCATCGGCCAGCTCTTCGGCGCGATGCAGAGCATCCAGGAGGCCTTCATCATCGCCGTGCCGCCGCCGTCGGTGCGCGGCATCGGCAATTCGGGCGGCTTCAAGATGCAGATCATGGACCGCCAGAGCGCCGATATGCGCCGCGTCCTCGGACTCGCATTCCAGATGATGGGGGCGGCCAACCAGACCGAAGGACTGACGGGCGTCTTCACCACCTTCTCGGCCTCGAGCCCACAGTTCTTCCTGGCGATCGACCGCGACAAGGCACGAGCCCTGAACGTGCCGATCCCGAACATCTTCGAGACGCTGTCGATCAATCTCGGAACGTCCTACGTCAACGATTTCAATGCGTTCGGCCGCGTCTACCAGGTGCGCGCCCAGGCCGACCAGCAATATCGCGTCGAGCGCGACGACATTCTTGCGCTGAAGGTGCGTTCCGCGTCGGGGGCGCTGGTGCCGCTCGGTACGCTGGTCGAGATCCGCGATACGAGCGGGCCTGCGCTCGTGCAGCGCTACAACATGTATGTCTCCGTGCCGCTCCAAGGCAATCCGGCGCCCGGTGTGGCGACCGGTACGGCGCTCGACAAGATGGAGGCGCTCGCCGCGCAGATCCTGCCGCAGGGGACCACCTTCGAATGGACCGAGCTTGCCTTCCAGGAGCGGCAGACCGGCAACACGGCCGCGTTCATCTTCGCACTCTCGGTGATCTTCGTCTTCCTGGCGCTGGCCGCCCAGTATGAGAGCTGGGTGCTGCCGCTGGCGATCATCCTGATCGTGCCGCTCGCCGTTCTCGCAGCCCTTTTGGGCGTGTCGCTCCGGGGCATGGACAACAACGTACTGACGCAGATCGGCCTCATCGTGCTGATTGGCCTGGCGGCGAAGAACGCGATCCTGATCGTCGAATTCGCGCGCCAGGGCGAGGAGGAGGGCAAGACGCCGATCGAGGCGGCGATCGAGGCAAGCCGGCTGCGGCTCCGTCCGATCCTGATGACCGCCTTTGCCTTCATTCTCGGCGTGGTTCCGCTGGTGATCGCCACCGGCCCCGGCGCCGAAATGCGTCAGTCTCTCGGCACGGCGGTGTTCTCCGGCATGCTGGGCGTCACTTTCCTCGGGCTGTTCCTGACCCCGGTCTTCTACGTGACGCTGCGCTCACTCCGCCGCAAGCCTGCGGCGTTGCCAAAGGCCGCAGGCGCGCCGGCGGAGTAGCCGGAACCGGTGCAATGACACGATTGTGAGCGGCGGGCGGCCGTTTGTTTATGGACGGCGCGGCGGGCTTGAATGATCCTGCGGGCCGATCCTGGTCGTTGAAGGGGAATACGGGAGGAAGGCCGCATGGGCTGCTCCTCGTCCCGCCCTGAAACCGCGCCTGAGAGGTGAAGGATGCTGGTGCGTTACCTTGCCTACGCGCTCGTCGCCATCTGGTTCATCCATACGCTTTGGCCCGAGCCGGCCCATGCGCAGGATGCATCCGCCCCGATCAGCCAGTGCCAGGCGATCGCCGAAGCCATGCCGAAGGCAAGCTTCGCCAGCTACGCGGCGCCTGAGGTCGCGCCCGCCGCGGCAGCCGCCGATGGCGAAGTCACCATCGCCTATCTCGGCCATTCGACCTTCCTGATCGAGACGCCTGGCGGCATCTCGATCGCCACCGACTACAACGGCTGGTTCCGGCCGACGACGCCGCCGACCGTCGTGACGATGAACAAGGCCCATTCGAGCCATTACACGCTGACGCCCGATCCGGCGATCCGCTACGTGTTGCATGGTTGGGGCGAGGATGGTGAGCCGGCCGACTATGACCTCGTCGTCGGCGACACCTATATCCGCAACGTGACGACCGACATCCGCGCCGGCTTCGAGGGCATGGAGCCCGACGGCAATTCGATCTTCATCTTCGAGGTCGCCGGCCTCTGCATCGGCCATCTCGGCCATTTGCATCACGAGCTTGACGACAGCCATTACCGGCAGATCGGCCGGCTCGACGTCTTGATGGTGCCGGTCGACGGCGGCCTGACCATGGGCGCGGAAAGCATGAGCCGCGTCACCTCGCGGTTGCGCGCCGCGCTGATCCTGCCCATGCACCGGCGCGGCCCGCCGATCGGAGATTTCCTGGCGATGTTCGGCGACGACTACGACAAGAGCTTCGCCACCGGTCCGAGCATCAGCGTTTCCCTGCGCACGCTGCCGAGCAAGCCGCTGATCCACGTCCTTCAGGGCGTGTGACATCTGACCGTTCCGGAGCTCCATCACGGAGCTCAAGGTGCGCCGATTTCCGCGCGCCGAAAAGACGGCCCCTGCTGGACGAAAAGCGGCAATGAAACTATAAGGCGCCCCATCCCAATAAATTCATGCATGCAGAGGGCGTCATGGCTGGCCATTCACAGTTCAAGAACATCATGCACCGCAAGGGCCGTCAGGATGCGGTACGTTCCAAAATGTTTTCCAAGCTCGCGCGCGAAATCACCGTCGCGGCGAAGTCCGGCATGCCCGACCCGGCGATGAACCCGCGCCTGCGACTGGCGATCCAGAACGCCAAGGCGCAGTCGATGCCGAAGGACAATATCGAGCGCGCCGTCAAGAAGGCTGCCGGCGGCGATGCGGAGAACTACGAGGAAGTCCGCTACGAAGGCTATGGCCCGGGCGGCGTCGCCGTCATCGTCGAGGCGCTGACCGACAACCGCAACCGCACCGCCTCCAACGTCCGCTCGATGTTCACCAAGGCGGGCGGCGCGCTCGGCGAAACCGGTTCGGTCTCCTTCTCCTTCGATCGCGTCGGCGAAATCACCTACACGCTCTCCGCCGGCGACGCCGACAAGGTGATGGAAGCGGCGATCGAATCGGGTGCCGACGACGTGACGACGGACGAGGACGGCCACACGATCCTCTGCGGTTTCGAAGAAATCGGCGACGTTTCGAAAGCGCTCGAAGGCGTGCTCGGCGAAGCCGAAACCGTCAAGGCGATCTGGAAGCCGCAGAACACCGTGCCGGTCGACGAGGAAAAGGCCCAGTCGCTGATGAAGCTCATCGACAACCTCGAAGACGACGACGACGTCCAGAACGTCTATTCGAACTTCGAAGTCTCCGAGGAAGTGCTGGCGAAGCTCTCGGCCTGAGGTCCGGTGCTCGGGCACGCGGTGTGACCCCCCTCTGCCCTGCCGGGCATCTCCCCCACAAGGGGGGAGATCGGCAAGCAGCGATGTCCCGCTCAACCAATTGCTATTCTATTCAGCCGCAACGTGAAAGTTAGTCTCGTCGGCATTCGCAAACTCATTGACAGGCAGAGCCTTGCCTCTGGCCGATCTCCCCCCTTGTGGGGGAGATGCCCGGCAGGGCAGAGGGGGGTGCCATCTTTTGCAGTCAGGCCGCCATCAGCGCCCTCTGCGCCTTGGCAAACAGCTCCAGCGAATGCAGTCGCTTGTCCATGTCGAAGATCGGCATGGAGACGATCAGTTCGTCGGCCTTGGTGAGATCGACGAAGGAGGCAATCTTTTTGCGGATGCTTTCCGGGCCGCCGACGACCGCATAGCGCATGGCGTGGTCGACGAAGATCTTCTCGTCCGGGGCCCACAGGCCGTCCATGGACTGGACCGGTGGCGGGAAGCGGCCGCGCGCATTGCGGCGAAGCGCCACGAAGGATTGCTGCATCGAAGTGAAGAGATGGTTCGCCTCGTCGTCCGTATCGGCGGCAACCCCCATCACGCCGACCATCACATGCGGCCTGTCGAGCTGCGCCGACGGCGTGAAGCGCTCCCGGTAGATCTCCAGCGCCGAGAGCAGCATGTCCGGCGCGAAGTGCGAGGCGAAGGCGAAGGGAAGGCCGAGCATGCCGGCGAGATGGGCGCTGAAATGGCTGGAGCCGAGCAGCCAGATCGGCACATTCGAATCGGCCCCGGGAACCGCGACGATCTTCTGGTCTTCGCTGATCGGGCCGAGCAACGCCTGCAGTTCCACCACATCGTTCGGGAAATTGTTGGAGCTCGTTTCCATGTTGCGGCGGAGCGCCTGTGCGGTTCGCATGTCGGTGCCAGGCGCGCGGCCGAGGCCGAGATCGATGCGGCCGGGGTAGAGCGCCGCGAGCGTGCCGAATTGCTCGGCGATGACCAGCGGCGAATGGTTGGGAAGCATGATGCCGCCGGAGCCGACCCGGATGGTTTTCGTCGCCGAGGCCACATGCGAGATGACGATCGACGTCGCGGCGCTGGCAATTCCCGTCATGCCGTGATGCTCGGCCAGCCAGAAGCGCTTGTAGCCATTTTCCTCCGCCGCAACCGCCAACCGGCGCGAGTTTTGCAGCGATTGGGCGACGCTGCCGCCCTCGGTGATCGGTGACAGGTCGAGAACGGAAAAGGGGATCATGGCAACGCCTGTGGTTAAGGGAAATTGATTGATCGCAATGTAGGTTCAAGTTTCCTTACGCCAAGGGCCAGCCGGCCGATTTATTCGAAGGTTCGTCGTTTCTGTGTAATGTTTTTGTTTTGTTCACTTTTTGCTGGCAGCGTCCCGTCGACCGACATAGGGTGAGCCATGCAGACTACGATTCGCATCATCGGCATCGATCCGGGCCTGAGGCGCACCGGCTGGGGCATCATCGAAACGCTCGGCAATTCGCTGCGCTTCGTCGCTTCGGGTACCGTGACCTCCGATGGCGAGATGGACCTTGCCTCGCGCCTCTGCCAGTTGCACGACGGGCTCGCCGAGGTGGTGCACGGCTACCAGCCGCACGAGGCGGCCGTGGAGCAGACCTTCGTCAACAAGGATGCGACGGCGACGTTGAAGCTCGGCCAGGCGCGCGGCATCGCCATGCTCGTTCCGGCGCGCGCCGGCCTTCGGGTCGCCGAATATGCACCGAACGCGGTGAAGAAGGCGGTGATCGGCGTCGGCCACGGCGAGAAGCAGCAGATCCACATGATGCTGAAGGTGCTGATGCCGAAGGCCGAGTTCAAGGGCAATGACGCGGCCGACGCGCTTGCGATTGCCATCTGCCATGCGCATAACCGCCAGGCGGTAACGAGCCGCCTCGCGGCGTTAGCCGGGTAGTGGAGATCAGAATGGTGACGAGGCCTAACCCCCTCTGGCCTGCCGGCCATCTCCCCCACAAGGGGGGAGAATATGTGCGGTTGGCCCCGGGCTCCGACCGAAACGTTTCAGGAAACAGGACGCTGCCGTGGAGGCGCGGATCGTGCAACCTCTCTTCTCCCCCCTTGTGGGGGAGATGGCCGGCAGGCCAGAGGGGGTGCGCGGAACGCAACCTCCAAGGGAATGAAAGCAGAAAGACGGAAGCCAGATGATCGGCAAACTCAAGGGCACCATTGACGAGATCGGCGAGGACTTTGTCGTCCTCGACGTGCACGGGGTCGGTTATGTCGCCTATTGCTCGGCGCGCACGCTCGCCAAGCTTGGCTCGGCCGGCGAGGCGGCCGTGCTCTTCATCGAGACCTATGTTCGCGAAGACCAGTTGAGGCTCTTCGGCTTCCTGTCGGCGCTTGAGCGGGAATGGTTCCGCCTGCTGCAAACCGTCCAGGGGGTGGGCTCCAAGGTGGCGCTGGCGTTGCTTACGACGCTGACGCCCGGCGAACTCGCCAATGCCATCGCGCTGCAGGACAAGACGTCGGTGGCGCGCGCTCCGGGCGTCGGTCCCAAGGTGGCGGTGCGTATCGTCACGGAGCTGAAGAACAAGGCGCCGGCCTTTGCCGGCGAGATGTCCGCGTCGATCGGCCTCAAGCAGGAATTGGGCGAGGGGGTCGCCGCGGCACCGGTTTCCGACGCGGTCTCGGCGCTTACCAATCTCGGCTATTCGCGCGACCAGGCGGCAAACGCCGTGGCAGCAGCGCTGAAGAATGGCGGCGAGGGGGGCGACAGCGCCAAATTGATCCGCCTTGGGCTAAAGGAACTGGCGCGCTGAGGGGTGGCCAAGCCTTTCTGCAGCCACAATGGAATTGGAGTGAGGGGGTTCGTGAACCGATCGCACTGGATTGACTGCCGCGCTCGCACTAAGGTTGAGATGCGCACAGCGGCGTTGAACAGCCGCGCGATCCACCCCGCAATGGATGTTTGAGATGACTGAAGCCGCACGCCTGATTGCGCCGGAGAAGCGGGGCGAAGATCTCGATGCGACACTGCGCCCGCAGTCGCTCGACGAGTTTACCGGTCAGGCGGAGGCACGCGCCAATCTCAAGATCTTCATCGAGGCGGCGCGCAATCGCGGCGAGGCGCTCGACCATGTGCTCTTCGTCGGCCCGCCCGGTCTCGGCAAGACGACGCTCGCGCAGATCATGGCGAAGGAACTCGGCGTCAATTTCCGTTCGACGTCGGGCCCGGTGATCGCCAAGGCCGGCGATCTGGCGGCGCTGCTCACCAATCTCGAAGAACGCGACGTGCTGTTCATCGACGAAATCCACCGGCTGAACCCGGCGGTCGAGGAAATCCTCTATCCGGCGATGGAGGATTTCCAGCTCGACCTGATCATCGGTGAGGGGCCGGCAGCGCGTTCGGTAAAGATCGACCTCGCCAAATTCACGCTGGTGGCGGCGACGACGCGTCTCGGCCTCTTGACGACACCGCTGCGCGATCGCTTCGGCATCCCCGTACGGCTCAATTTCTACACGGTCGAGGAACTGGAACTGATCGTCCGGCGCGGTGCGCGGCTGATGGGGCTCGGCATGACCGACGAGGGCGCGCGCGAAATCGCCCGGCGGGCCCGCGGCACGCCGCGCATCGCCGGCCGCCTGTTGCGGCGGGTGCGCGACTTCGCAGAGGTGGCTCGCGCCGAGGCGGTGACCCGGCAGATCGCCGACGAGGCGCTGACCCGGCTGCTCGTCGACAGCATGGGGCTCGACCAGCTTGACCGCCGCTACCTGTTCATGATCGCGCAGAATTTCGGCGGCGGACCGGTCGGCATCGAGACGATCGCGGCCGGGCTTTCCGAGCCGCGCGATGCGATCGAGGACATCATCGAGCCCTATCTGATCCAGCAGGGCTTCATCCAGCGTACGCCGCGCGGCCGTGTCCTGACCGCCAATGCCTGGAAACATCTCGGCCTCAATCCGCCGAAGGATGTCGAGGCGGCCCAGTTCCGGCTGACGCTCGAGGACGACTGAGATGATCACCCGCCGCGGCTTCCTGCAGGTTCTCGGCAGTGGTTTCGCGAGCGCCATGGCGCTTGGCGGCTATGCCTTTGCGGTCGAGCCGCTGGCGCGCCTGAGGATTGCGCACTACAGCCTGACGCCGCCCGGCTGGACGCCCGGCCTCAGGCTGCGCGTCGTCGCTCTCGCCGACCTGCATGCCTGCGAGCCCTGGATGTCGGCACGGCGTATTGCGTCCATCTGCGAGCGTGCCAACGAGCTGGGCGGCGACGTCACGGTGCTTCTCGGCGATTATGCCTCGGGCATGAACCTGGTGACGCGCTACGTCCATTCGGCCGAGTGGTCGAAGGCGCTGTCGACGCTGAAGGCGCCGCTCGGCATCCACGCGATCATGGGCAACCACGACTGGTGGGAGGACAGGACCGCCCAGAAGAACGGCGGCGGCGACACCTTCGGCCATCGCGCCTTGGCGGAGGTCGGCATCCCGGTCTACAGCAACCGCGCCTTGCGCTTCGAGAAGGATGGTCTGGGCTTCTGGATCGCCGGCCTCGAGGACCAGCTTGCACTGCTGCCCGGCAAGAAATGGAAGCGTAGCGCCATGGGCGGGCTCGACGACCTCGACGGGACACTGGCGCAGGTTACCGACGAGGCGCCCGTCATCCTGCTTGCGCATGAGCCCGACATCTTCCCGAGGGTACCGCCGCGGGTCTCGCTGACGCTTTCCGGCCATACCCACGGCGGGCAGGTCCGCTTCATCGGCCACTCACCGGTCGTGCCGTCGCGCTTCGGCGACCGCTATGCCTATGGCCATATCGTCGAGGAGGAGCGCAATCTGATCGTCTCGGGCGGGCTTGGCTGCTCGATCGCGCCTGTTCGTTTCGGCGTGCCGCCGGAGATTGTCGTGGTGGATCTTGGATAGTCGTGATGAGATTTGCCCGATTGCCCCTCATCCGCCTGCCGGCACCTTCTCCCCATTCCGATGGGGAGAAGGGACTCGCGTCACGCTCCCGGTCCCCTCTCCCCGCGTGCGGGGAGAGGGCTAGTCCTCGGGTTAAACCCGAGGAGAGGGGCAGTCACCGGCGTATGCGGTTCTGACACATTACATTGCGCTCCGGCCCCCGCCAGTTCCCTGATCGTCGCCGCCAGCCGTTCGCGTCCGCCGGGCAACCAGCCGAGCGCGCGCAGCTTCTCGGTCGACATCTCCTTGAACTCCTTCGCTTCCGCAGCCGGCGGGAGAGGATTGGGGCAATCGGTTGCCACCTGAAGGACGGAGAGAATGTCGCGATTTCCAGTCAGCACGTCAGAAACGTTGAAAACCTGTCCGGAAACCTTTGCCGGATCGTTTTCGAGCATCAGGCGTACCGACGCGGCGATGTCATCTCCATATACTTCGGTGCCGACACGCGGCTGGACAGGCCGGCCGGCCAAATAGTCGGCGAACAACCCGCTCCATTTGTGTGTCCGGCCCGGTCCGGCCGGTCCGTAGGCGCCGGTGACCCGCAGGCTGGTGGTGACGAAGTCAGGGGCGGTCATTGATTCCAGTGCATCTTCGGCGGCAAGCTTCACCACGCCATAGAGCGTATCTGGCTGCGTGGGCGTGTTTTCGTGAAGGATAGTTGACGGCGTTTCGCCGTAGACGGCACGGCTCGACAGGAAGACGCAGCGGCGCACGCCGGCGGTGCGGGCCTCCTCGAACAGGCGGACCGACCCATCGACGTTGGCGCGACGAAAGCCCTCCGGGTCGGTGCCTTCGCCGCCGCGATACTTGCCCTCGACATGCTCGAAGGCGGCATGGACGAAATAGCAGACATTGTCGAAGGCGGCGACCTGGTCGGCGTCCGGATCGAGCCGAAGCGGCACGTAGGTGACCGGCTGCGTGAAGAAGCCTGCCGGCGGCTCAGAGCGGCCGCCGACCGCGACCTTGTAGCCTCGTTGAAGCAGATGCTCGACGATGAAGCGTCCGACAAAACCGGTGCCGCCGGAGACAAGGACGCGCGTCATGATTGAGCCGGATTGGCAAGGGTTGCGACGTCAGGGATATCATCGCCCGCGAGGTAGGCGAACCAGAGGTCGATCAGCGGGCGCAGCGCTTCGGCGCGCGGATGGTCCTTCTCCCACGGCTTCTCATATTGATAGTGAAGCACGCCGATCGACCGCCAGTCCCAGAGCTCGGGCAGGTTGAACCAGACATATTGCAGCATGTTCATCGTTACCGGCAGCCCGTGCCAGTCAGGGAAGTAGCTCTGCAGGAGGGTCTGGTCGGTGCGCGGCCAGAAGGCATCCGGCGCGTCGAGGACCGCAAGCATGTTCCCGAAGGTTTCGAGCGACGGTTTTGCGACGAAGACGCCGGAATTCAGCCGATGGAAGTCGGCGAGGCTCTCATAGACGTTCGGCGCGGCGGAAAACTCCGGATAGGAAAAGAGCTTGTCTATGTTGCGCAGCACGATCGCGTCGGCGTCGATGAAGACGCAGCACTCGTATTCGACGAGCTGCCAGAGGCGGAGCTTGCAGAAATTGTCGAGCGGAGAGTGGAAGTCGGGTTTCCGGCCCTTGGTGAAGGGCGCCTTCTCGTGGACGTTGCGGCGCGCGTGCCGGGCGTTGAATTCATCGGAAAGAGGCAGCAGTTCGGTTTCGATCAGGCGACAGTCGAATTCGACGAGCGGCTGGAGAGCGGCGGCATCCACCCCGCCGGTGTAGAGCACGACGATATCGGCCGGGGTCCGCGTCAGGCGGATCGACCGTACCAAGGCGCGCGCGCCGAGCGCGTAGTCGGCGTTAGTGACGAGCGTCACGAAGGCCTGGTGAGCGGCCGCCGGAGATGACGGGCTGAATTCCTCCGGATTGGCGACCGCGCCACTCATGAGACGGATTTCAGCCGCTTGCCCTCCGGATCATGGTTGATCACGGAGGCGATGTCCTTCGTCCAGGCGGAAACGGCCGGCACCCGCGAGCGGTCGACGCGGTAGGCGAACTTCTTCGCGACGTCGACGATCTCCGAAAGCAGCCCGTCTTCGAGCCGGATCGGGTCGAGACCGAGCGCCAGGAATTTTTCGTTGTGCACGACGAGATCGTTTTCGGCCGCTTCCTTGCGCGGGTTCGGCAGCCAGGCGATCTCCGATCCGGTCATCCGCGCGATCATCTCGGCCAGGTCGCGGATGCGGTGCGTCTCGGTCATCTGATTGAAGATCTCGACCCGGCCGCCGCGTGCCGGCGGATTCGTCAGCGCCAGCTCGATGCAGCGGACCGAATCCTGGATGTGGATGAAGGCGCGGGTCTGGCCGCCGCTGCCGTGAACCGTCAGCGGATAGCCGATCGCCGCCTGGATCAGGAAGCGGTTCAACACCGTGCCGTAGTCGCCATCATAGTCGAAGCGGTTGATGAGCTGCTGATGCCGGCGCGTCTGCTCCGTGTGGGTTCCCCAGACGATGCCCTGGTGCAGGTCGGTGATCCGAAGCCCATCGTTCTTCGCGTAGAACTGGAAGAGCAACTGATCGAGGCACTTGGTCATGTGGTAGATCGAGCCCGGATTGGACGGGTAGAGGATCTCCTGGCTGACCGTCTCGCCGTCCGTCGTCTCGATCCCGACCGGCAGGTAGCCCTCCGGAATGGCCGCGCCGATCGTCGAATAGCCGTAGACGCCCATGGTGCCGAGATGCACGAGATGGGCGTCGAGGTCGATCTCGACCAGCGCGTTCAGCAGGTTATGCGTGGCGTTGACGTTGTTGTTGACGGTGTAGTTCTTGTGGCGGTCGCTCTTCATCGAATAGGGCGCGGCGCGCTGCTCGGCGAAATGCACGATGGCGTCGGGACGATGTTCGGCAAGCCATTTCTTCAGGAGCTCGTAGTCGCGGGCGAGGTCGATCAGGTTGAAATGGATGCGCCGGCCGGTCTCTGCATGCCAGATACGGGTGCGCTCCTGGATGGAATCCATCGGGGTCAAGGACTGCACGCCAAGCTCGGTGTCGATCCAGCGGCGTGAGAGGTTGTCGAGAATGTGGGTGTCGTGGCCCGCATCGGAAAGATGCAACGCGGTGGGCCAGCCGACAAAACCATCGCCGCCGAGGATTGCGATCTTCATGCACGATTCTCCTGATCGGGAAGGAACACGGTGACCTGATAGGATAGGATTGTGACAAAGCTGCAATGCTTGCAAATGTCTTTTGGTTCCTGCACAGAAAAAGCAAAAATCCTCCCGGAGAATGCCATGTCACTGATTTCGCTTGCCGGCGAGCTGACCGAGACCGGCCACCGTTTGATCCAGCGGGTCTATTACGAAGACACCGATTTTTCCGGCGTCGTCTACCATGCCCGTTACCTGCATTTCATGGAGCGTGCCCGGACCGACTATCTGCGGTTGCTCGGCGTGGAGCAGGCGTCGCTCGCCATCGAGAGCGATGCGGAAGGCCTGGTTTTCGTGGTTCACCGCATGGAGATCGACTTCAAATCGCCGGCGCGCATGGACGACATACTGACGATCGAGACGACCACCGAGAAGGCCGGCGGTGCCAAGATGGTGCTGCAGCAGGAGATCCGCCGTGCCGGCGCGCTGCTGATCGCGGCCAAGGTGATCATCGCTGTCATCAACGGGCAGGGGCGTCCGCGCCGATTGCCGGAGGCGCTGGCGACGAAGTTCCTGGCGGCCCAAGGGGCGGCCTAAAGACTTCCTATTTTATGACCGAATCCATCATCTTCTTTGTCAGCGATTGCTTGACCTTGCCGATATCGCGCCACGGGTCGGTGTCCGCTTCGATGCGCTCGAGGATATCGCCGATGCGGAAGGTGTTGGCCCCGCTCAGCCGTTCCAACTCGTCCCAACCGACCGGCGTGGCGATCGGCCCGCCTTCGCGGGCGCGGCTGGAATAGGGGGCGATCGCCGTGGCGCCACGCTCGTTTCTCAGCCAGTCGATGAAGATCCGCCCCTTGCGCTTCGCCTTCGACATGGTGGCAACGAAATGATCGGGATCGCGATCGGCGATGTTCTGCGCCACGGCCTTGGCGAAACTCTTCGCGTCGTCCCAACTGGCTCGCCGGACAAGCGGCACGACGACGTGAACGCCTTTGCCGCCGGTCACCAGCGCGAAGGACTGCAGACCGATGTCCGCCAGCTCGTCGCGCAGGGCGCGGGCGGCGTTCTTCACGGTCGTGAAGTCGACGCTCGGATCGGGGTCGAAATCGAAGACCAACCGGTCAGGCGTTTCCAGCTTGTCGATCGTCGCGCCCCAGATGTGGAACTCGAGCGTGCCCATCTGCACGGCGGCGACGAGGCCCTTGGCGTCATGGACATACATGTAGTTTTCGGTTTCGCCCGAGGACTCGGTGATCGGCACTTCGCGGATCGCCTCCGGGAAAGCGTCGTTCGTATGTTTCTGGAAGAAGCAGTGCCGCTGCCCGCCCTGGGGGCAGCGGACCAGTGAGACGGGATGGTCGGCGGCGAAGGTCAGCATCCTGTCGGCGACGACGGCGTAGTAGCGGGCAAGATCGATCTTGGTGATACCCTGACCTTCGAAGAGGATGCGGTCGGGATGCGAGATCTGGACGCCGAGGACATCGGTGTCGCCCTTGGGCGACGACGCCTTGCCGGTATTGGCCGAGGGCTTGCCCTTCGCGGCTTTCGACGCGGCGCCTGTCGGTTTCGCTGTTTCCAGTTTCACGGCCTTGGCCTCCTTGTCCTCGCGCAATCCCTCGAACGAGCCGTGGCGGACATGTCCGTCGGCGGTGAATTCGGCGAAATCCACTTCCGCCACCAGATCCGGCTTCAGCCAGACCGCTTTTCGCATTCTTTCTCGTGGCACGCTGTCGAACGGCGGCGTCTCGCGGCTGCGCTTTGCAAAGGCGGCAGCGAGTTCCTCCATCACCTTTTCGCCGAAGCCGGTACCGACGCCGCCCCGATAGATCAATTTGCCGCCCTCGAAAGTACCGACGAGAATGGAGGCGAACGGCCGCCCTTTCTTCGATGAGGGTGTATAGCCGCCGATGACGAACTCCTGACGCTTGGTGCATTTGACCTTGAGCCAGCTTCGGGTGCGGCCGCTGCGATAGGGCGCCTTCGCTTCCTTGGCGATGATACCCTCCTGGCCGGCCTTGCATATCGCCGCAAGCACATGCTCCCCGTTGCCCTGAACGTGCTCGCTGTACTGGACGGTCGCCGTGGTACCGAGCGAGTCGAGCAGACCTCTCAGCTTTTCCTTCCGGTCGATGAGCGGCGCGCGGCCGAGGTCCTTTCCGTCGAGTTCGATGAGGTCGAAGGCGTAGAGCCTCGTGCTGGCGCCGGTCTTCAGCGCCTTCTGCAGCGCCGAAAAGCTTGATCCCGCGTCCGACAGCGCCACCACCTCGCCGTCGATCAGGGCGGATTTGCAATCGAGCTCGGCAAGGGCGGCCGCAATCGCCGGGAACTTCTCGGTCCAGTCGAGGCCATTGCGGGTGTAGCAGCGGACAGCGCCGCCACCGATGGCGCATATCAGGCGGTAACCGTCGAACTTGGCTTCGTTCAGCCACGTTTCGCCGGCGGGTGCTTTGGTCACCAGCGTGGCGAGCTGCGGAGCCTTGAAGGCGGGCAGCTTGCCCGAGGATTTTCGTGCCTGACGCTTGCGAGGGTTGTCGTTCCCGGCGATCGCACCGGCCTTCAGATTGGCGGCCGTGCTTTTGTTGGAATGCCAGACGCGTGCCCGTTTTTCACCCTTGCCGCCGGCAATCTCGTCCATCGTGCGGCCGGTCGCCACGCTGGTGACGTTCTCCTTGATCAGGCTCTCGCCTTCCTCGGAGGCTATCTCGTCCGTCTCCTTGACGAGCAGCCAGTTTTCGCGCTTCTCGCCGTCGCGCGGCCGCATGCGCACCAGCGCCCAGCCGCCCTTCATCCGGCTGCCATGCAGCCTGAACGAAAGCTTGCCCTTCTTCAGACCTTTCGACGGGTCACCTTCCGGCTCCCACCAGCCGGTGTCCCAGAGCATCACCGTGCCGCCGCCATACTCTCCTTCCGGGATCGTGCCCTCGAAGTCGCCATAGGCGAGGGGGTGATCCTCGGTACGGATGGCGAGGCGCTTGTCCTCCGGATTGAGGCTTGGACCGCGGGTGACCGCCCAGCTCTTCAGGACGCCTTCCCATTCGAGACGGAAATCGTAATGCAGCCGGGTCGCGTCGTGCTTCTGGACGAGAAAGCGCTTCCTGTCGCCGCTTGCCGGGGCGACCGCGCCCTTCGGTTCGCGCGTCTTGGTAAAATCGCGGCGTCGATTGTATTCGGAAAGCGGTGCACTTCGCGCGGCCATCGATCGTCCTCACGCCGATTTCCGCCGGGTGCGGCGCGACGACGAGTGCGCCTTTGCCGGCTTCTTCTTGGGTTCGTTGCTTTCGAGGCTCTTCTTCAGGGCGGCCATCAGGTCGACGACATTGTCGCCGCGGCGCTCAGGCCGTTCGCCTTCCTCGACCTCGACGCGCGCCGACTTGCCCTTCATCTTGCGTTTCACAAGCTCCCGAAGGGCCGTCGCGTAATTGTCCTTGAAGGCCTGGGCGTCGAAGGGAGCGGTCTTGCGCTCGATCAGCGCTGCGGCGACCTCCAGCAGTTCCTTGTCGGCTTTCTTGCCGGATATGTCCGAGAACATCGGGTCGGCCTTGCGCAACTCGTCGGCATAGCGCAGCGTCTCGAGGAGCAGGCCGTCGCCGCCGGGTTTCACCGCGACGAGATACTCCCGGCCGCGCAGCGTCAATTGCCCCAGCCCGATCTTGTTGGCCGTCTTCAGCGCATCCCGGACGACGCGGTAGGCATCCTCGGCCAGATCGTCCGCCGGAACGAGATAATAGGGTTTGTCGAAATAGAGCGGCGGAATCTCGCCGACATCGACGAACTGCACCAGCTCCAGCGTCTTCTTGGTTTCGAGCTTGATCGCGTCGACCTCCTCCGGGTCGAGCAGGGCGTATCGGTCGTCCTCGTATTCGAAACCCTTGACGATATCGTCGACATCGACCGGTCCGACGCCCTCCACCACCTTCTCGTAATGGATCGGCTTGCCGGACGGCTTGTGGATCTGCCGGAACGAGATGCTCGCGCCGGAGCGGGTCGCGCTGAACAGTTCGACCGCGATCGATACCAGCGACAGGCGAAGCTGCCCTTTCCAGAGTGCGCGTGCCGCCATCGCTATGCCCCGCTCAGCCGGCGCCGCGCCGCTGCGGTCGAGCCACGGTGACTGTTTCGTCTCGGTTGTATTCTCGCGTGAGCGCCCATTGACCGGAAACGTACGAGCTTTGGCGAAGTTCCGCGCCGCAGCCGCCGGCAGCGCCGCTCCGGTAACACTCCCTTAACGATAATAGTGTCTTTATCTGTGTATCAGGATTTGTGCAGTGCACGTCATCCTTTGACCAAAATTGACGGCAAGAAGGCAGGCTGAAGCGAGTAGATCGCAATTGCCGCGAACGGCGGCGATGCCGGGGCATTTTGCAGCAGGACGTTTGGGCGACCCGGTCATGAGCATGCGTTGCTCCTGCCGGGTGTTTGGATTCGGGGACTGAGATCGATGGAACAGGTTGGATTGGCCGCGACGAGCGATGTGACCCTCTGGTCGCTGTTCATGCAAGCGGGCTTGGTGGTCAAGCTGGTCATGCTGGGGCTGATTGCAGCTTCGGTCTGGACCTGGGCGATCGTCGTCGACAAGTCGCTCAACTACGGGCGCGTGCGCCGGCAGCTCGACAATTTCGAGCAGGTCTTCTGGTCCGGCCAGTCGCTCGAGGAACTTTATCGCACCCTTTCCGATCGGCAGACGACCGGCATGGGCGCAATCTTCGTCTCGGCGATGCGCGAGTGGAAGAAGAGCTTCGAACGCGGCGCCCGTTCGCCGATCGGCCTGCAGATGCGCATTGACCGCGCCATGGATGTGACGCTCGCTCGCGAATCCGAATCGCTCGAGGCGCGGCTCGGCTCGCTCGCGACGATCGGTTCGTCCGCCCCCTTCATCGGCCTCTTCGGTACCGTCGTCGGTATCATGACCTCGTTCCAGGCAATCGCCGGGTCGAAATCGACCAACCTCGCCGTTGTTGCGCCCGGTATCGCGGAGGCGCTGCTGGCAACCGCCATCGGCCTGCTCGCCGCTATTCCCGCCGTCATCGCCTACAACAAGTTCACCGCCGACGCCGGCAAGCTCAGCGCCCGCATGGAAGCCTTCGCCGACGAGTTCTCCGCCATCCTGTCGCGGCAGATCGACGAGAAGCTGCAGCCTTCGCGCCAGGCCGCGCAATAACGACCTTCGAGCACGGAGACGACGCTGATGGGTATGGCAGTAGGCGGAGCCAAGGGGTCGGGCGGCGGACGCCGCCGGCGCAGGGGCAAGGGCGGTACGATCAGCGAAATCAACGTGACGCCGCTCGTCGACGTCATGTTGGTGCTCTTGATCATCTTCATGGTGGCGGCACCGATGATGACCGTTGGCGTGCCGATCGACCTGCCGGAAACGCAGGCGAAGGCGATGAACGCCGACACCCAGCCGATCACCGTCTCGGTCAATCCGGCCGGTGAAATCTTCCTGCAGGAGACCCCGATCGGCATCGACGAGGTCGTTCCGAAGCTCGAGGCGATCGCCACGACGGGCTACAACGAGCGCATCTATGTGCGCGGCGATACCAATGCCGACTACGGCACGGTGATGAAGGTCATGGCGCGCATCTCGGCTGCCGGCTTCAAGAATCTCGGGCTGGTAACGCTTCAAGAACAGGAAAAGTGATCCCCGGACATGAAGGGCGGTCTTGCTACATCTGCTGTCCTCCACGCCCTGGTCCTGACCTGGGCGCTGGTGTCGCTTGGCAGCCCGGCCGAATTCGAGGTCGCGGACGTCGAGGCGCTGCCGGTCGACATCGTGCCGATCACGGACATGACCCAGATCCAGCAGGGCGACAAGAAGGCCCCGGCCAAGGAGAAGGCTTCGCCGGTCCCGACCAAGAAGCCAACGCCCGTCGAGAACGCCGAAAACATCGGCGACAACGACGTCGACCTGAAGACGCCGCCGAAGCCCGACGCCAAGCCCATCGAAAACGAGTCGGCCGCGGCACCGGAGAAAACCGAGAAGGCGCCGCCGACTCCCGATCCGGTGAAGGAGGAAATCCAGAAGGTCGAGGAGCCCAAGCCTGCCTCGGAGCCCGCGACCGAAGTTGCAGCACTCCCCGAACCGAAGCAGGAAGTGAAGCCGGAGACCAAACCGGAGCCTGCGCCGGCCGAGGAACAGCCGGCCGAGAACCCCGAGGCCGAGGCGTTGCCGGACAAGGTGCCGACCCCGCAGGTGAAGCCGAAAGTCGAAAAGCCGGCGCAGACGGCGAAGACCCCGGAGCGCAAGAAGGAAGAGACCAAGAAGGAGCAGAAGAAGGCGTCCTCCCAGAAGGAGAGCGACTTCAACGCCGACGAGATCGCGGCGCTGCTCAACAAGCAGGAGTCTTCCGGCGGCGGCGCCAAGCGCTCGACCGAGGAGGCGGCCCTCGGCGGCAAGAAGACGACGAGCGGCAACACGCTTTCGCAGAGCGAAATGGATGCGCTGCGCGGTCAGATCCAGAACAACTGGTCGATCATCCCCGGCATGGCCGATGCGGCGGACGTGCGCATCAAGGTGACCTTCCAGCTCGATCCGAACGGCGAGTTGATCGGCGAACCGGAAGTCGAAGCGACCGGCGGTTCGGAGGCGGCACGCCGGGCGCTTGCCAGCGGTGCGCGACGCGCCGTTCTCAAATCGGCTCCTTTCACGGCTCTGCCCAAAGACAAGTACGATTCGTGGAGCGAGGTGGTCGTCAACTTCGACCCGAGCTCAATGCTCTAGACAGGTTGGGGCGCGATGTGGCGGGAAAACCGCGCACGCTTTCCTCGCTCCGCCCAGAAAGATGAAAGGCTGAAAGGCTTTATGGAAATGCTGAGACGCAATTTTTTCCGTCTTTTCACGCTAGTGTTCGCAGGCGTTCTTTTCGCCGCGCCGGCAAACGCGGTCGTGGAGATCAATATCAACAAGGGCAACGTCGAGCCGCTGCCGGTCGCGATCACGGATTTCCTGCAGGGTGAGCTCGGTCAGAAGATCTCCGACGTCGTTGCCGCCGATCTCAAGCGTTCCGGGCTTTTCGCACCGATCGACAAGGGCGCCTTCATCGAGAAGATCGCCAACCCCGATGCGGCGCCGCGCTTCGAGGACTGGAAGGTCATCAATGCGCAGGCGCTCGTCACCGGCCGCGTCACCCAGGAAGGCGACGGCAGGCTGAAGGCCGAGTTCCGCCTGTGGGACACCTTCGCCGGACAGCAGATGCTCGGCCAGCAGTTCTACACCCAGCCGGAAAACTGGCGCCGCGTCGCCCATATCATCGCCGACGCGATCTATGAGCGGATCACCGGCGAAAAAGGCTACTTCGATACCCGCATCGTCTATGTCGCCGAAAGCGGCCCGAAGAACGCCCGCAAGCGCCAGCTGGCGATCATGGACCAGGACGGCTTCAACGCCCGCGCGCTCACCAATTCGAACGACATCGTTCTGACGCCGCGCTTCTCGCCGAACCGTCAGGAAATCACCTATATGTCCTTCGAGAACCAGCAGCCGCGCGTCTATCTGCTGCAGCTCGAAACCGGGCAGCGCGAGGTGGTCGGCAATTTTCCGGGCATGACTTTTGCGCCGCGCTTCTCGCCGGACGGGCAGCGGGTCATCATGAGCCTGCAGCAGGAAGGCAACGCCAACATCTACACGATGGACCTGCGCTCGCGCACGACCACACGGCTGACCAACACCAATGCGATCGACACCTCTCCGTCCTATTCGCCGGACGGCGCCCGGATCGTCTTCGAGAGCGACCGTGGCGGCAAGCAGCAGCTCTATGTCATGGGCGCCGACGGTTCAGGCCAGACGCGCATCTCCTTCGGCGACGGTTCCTACTCGACGCCTGTCTGGTCTCCGCGCGGCGATCTGATCGCCTTCACCAAGCAATCGGGCGGCAAGTTCTCGATCGGCGTGATGAAGCCGGACGGTTCCGGCGAGCGCATCCTCACCACCGGCTTCCACAACGAGGGGCCGACCTGGGCGCCGAACGGCCGCGTGCTGATGTTCTTCCGCCAGAACGCCGGCGCCGGCGGGCCGCAGCTCTACTCCATCGACCTGACGGGCTACAACGAACAGCAGATCCAGACCCAGGGCTTCGCTTCGGATCCGGCCTGGTCGCCATTGATGGAATAGTGCGGAGTTTTAGGAAGAGTGCGGGCGGTTTTCCGCCCGCATTGCGCGCCTGATGC
Organism: Sinorhizobium fredii NGR234; assembly: GCF_000018545.1. Classification (NCBI taxonomy): domain Bacteria; kingdom Pseudomonadati; phylum Pseudomonadota; class Alphaproteobacteria; order Hyphomicrobiales; family Rhizobiaceae; genus Ensifer; species Ensifer fredii. Next base: position 2,896,394 of record NC_012587.1, on the reverse strand, counting down.
GCGTCGCATTGTTCACGCGGCGCGCTTCAGGCTGTTGTTTTTATGCATCTCGTTACCCCAAAACCGCGGCGCACTTTTGGGCGACATGCGTGGACCTGTTGTCCACAGGTGCGGCGGCAATTGTGGCCGAAGTGCCGCTTTCTCGCCGCAAAGTGCTGTTGTAGCAGGCCCTCCGCCGCAGATTGTCGATTTGTTAACCATACCTGTTGAAAAGCAATTAACCGCTTCCGGTTACAGTCTGGCAACCGTGAATTCAGACACTTCTCAAGGAGACCCGGCCCATGAGCCGAATTGACACCCCGGCAGCAAGCCGCATGCAGACCATTGCCCGCAATCCCGTCATGCTCGCCCTCGTCATGACCCTTGCCGTCGCCGGCTGCGCTTCCAAGAAGAACCTGCCGAACGACGCCGCCGGCCTCGGCCTCGGTGCCGGCGCTGCGACGCCGGGCTCGCAGCAGGACTTCACCGTCAATGTCGGCGACCGCATCTTCTTCGATACCGACTCGAGCTCGATCCGCGCCGATGCGCAGGCGACGCTCGCCCGTCAGGCCCAGTGGCTGGCGAAGTATCCGAACTATGCCATCACCATCGAAGGCCATGCCGACGAGCGCGGCACGCGCGAATACAACCTGGCACTCGGCGCCCGCCGTGCTGCCGCGACACGTGAGTATCTCGCAGGCCAAGGCGTTCCGGCGAACCGCATGCGGACGATCTCCTACGGCAAGGAAAAGCCGGTCGCCGTCTGCGACGACATCTCCTGCTGGTCGCAGAATCGCCGCGCCGTCACCGTTCTCGGCGGCGCCGGAAGCTGATCGCTCTCGATTTGCGATGATTTTGGAGGGGCGGCCGTGGGCCGCCCTTTCTTTTTTACCACACTTTGGCCGAACTCCGTTGCTTTTTCACGGCAGTTGGAAAACTGTGCGGCACTCGCCCTATGGAATCGTCGCATGTACAGCGGAGCGCGGTCCGGGGCGGGAACAATCTATCGAACAGGACAAATGTGATGAAGAAATTTGTCGTGGCAGGGCTGATTGGTCTTGCGGCCCTTGCGGGCCTCGGCCAAACGGCGAATGCCATGCCGCTCTCGGGGCTGCTGAACCGCGCGACCCAAGGCGATGCCGCCAGCAAGAGCGATCTGCCGGTGGTGAAGGTGCAATCGGCCGACGTCGGCCGGATTGGCCAACTCGAGGAACAGATCCGCTCTCTCAACGGGCGTATCGAAGAAATGAGCTTCCAGCTCCTGCAGATGCAGGAGCAGATCCGGAAGTTCCAGGAGGACAACGAGTTCCGCTTCCAGGATCTGGAAAGCGGCAAATCCTCCTCCAAGAAAAGCGGCGCACTTGAAACGCCGAAGTCCAGCGATCAGGCGTCCGTCACCCCCGAGGTGACGGATAGCCCGACGACTGCCCCGGCGGACGGCGCGAACATGGCCGATGCCGATCCGAATGCGGCAGGGGCGGCACCGCCGCCAAGCACGCTCGGCCAGATCATCTTCGACGAAAGCGGCAATCCTGTATCGGCGACCACGGGCACTGAGCCCGGCGCCAACGCCACGCTGCCCGGCGTGGACACGGGGATCGCCGATCAAGGCAATGGCGGCCTCAACGCCAATCCCGGCAGCGAGCAGCAGACCGCTTCCCTCAGCAATCCGGGCGATCTTTATCAGTCGGCCTATGGCCATGTTCTGTCCGGCGACTATGGCATGGCCGAGCAGGAGTTCCGCGACTATCTCGCCGCCTTTCCGGAGGGCGAAAAGGCGGCCGACGCAAGCTTCTGGATGGGCGAAGCGCAGTATTCCCAGGGTAAATACAGCGACGCCGCCAAGACCTTCCTGAACGCGCATCAGGCCTATGGCAAGTCGCCCAAGGCACCCGAGATGCTCCTCAAGCTTGGCATGTCGCTCGGGGCTCTCGACAACAAGGAAACCGCCTGCGCCACCTTGCGCGAGGTGGACAAGCGCTATCCCAAGGCATCGGCCGCGGTTCGGGCGAAGGTGACGAGCGAGCAGAGCCGCTTTGGCTGCTGAGGCCGACCCAATGCCAGAGGCCGTCATCGCTGCGGCAAGACGTTTTCTAAGATCCTTTATCAAACCAGGCCGGATTCTCGTCGCCATCTCCGGTGGCAGCGACTCCAAGGGGCTTCTCGTCGCGCTTCACGCAGCGCTCGGGACAGCGGACTTCGAGGGGTTCTCGCTCGTCGCCTGCACGGTCGATCACGCCCTGAGATCCGATTCCGCCGACGAGGCTGCGGCCGTCGGGGCATTCTGCGCCGGGCTCGGCATTCCCCATCAAGTCTGCCGCTGGCCGGGCGACAAGCCGCGCGCCGGCATTCAGGCGGCGGCGCGCCTCAAGCGCTACGACATGCTGGCCGAAGCGGCGGCCGTCTTCCGGGCCGACTGCATCGCCACCGGGCACACGCTCGATGACCAGAACGAGACGATCGCCATGCGCGGCGCGCGCGACCAGGGACAGGGACACGGCAGCGCAGGCATGGCGGCAGCCATGCTCTATGGACGCCGCACGTGGGTCCTGCGACCGTTCCTCGGGCTACGACGGGCCGATATTCGCGCCTACCTGGGGGGCCGCGGCATTGGTTGGTTCGACGATCCGAGCAATGAAAATCCGCTGTTCGAGCGGGCTCGGGTGCGCGCCAGCCTAGCGGCTTCGGGCGTCGCACCGCCGCCTCGGCGGGGCGGACAACTGCGCATGGCCTCTTCGGCAAGAGCCGCTGTCCTGTTGGGCGAGCATCTGCGTGTTCACGAGGGTCTCGTCGCCGAGGTCGCGGCGGCGCAGGCCGGTCGGATCGACGACCCCGATTGGCGCCGCGCCCTGATGACTGTTGGCGCGGTCATCGGCGGCCGTGAACACCTGCCGGGACGCGCAACGATCGAGCGTCTGTCCGGCTTTCTGCGATCTGGCGAGGCCGGGCGCATGACGGCGGGGCGCGTGGTATTCGATCGGCGGCGAAGCGGCCTCTATCTCTATCGGGAGCCACGCAACTTGCCGGCCTTGAGAATTGGCGCAAATGAGAGCGGCACATGGGATGGGCGTTTCAACATCACGAGCGTTGGAACCGCCCTGACGATCTGCGCGGAGGCCGAGGGCGGGGTGTGGAGGCAGAGGCTTTTTGCCGCAGGCCTGCCTGAGGGGGTTGCCAAGCGGGCTTCGCTGGTGGCGCCGCGCGTCGCGCCAGAGGATGTCGGCAGCCTCGGTTCCACGGCCGCAGAGGCCAAGGTCGAATGCCGGATCGGCCCATACGACACCTTTTTGCCGGGTTTCGACAGGATCATGGCCGATACGATCGGGCTGTTGTTCGGGCGCGATCGATACCCCGCGCCGCCGGTTGATGATGGTTTGACAGAAATGGAAGGGTAACCGGCGGTTTTCCTTGGCAAGGCGCTGCCGGAACCCTATGTTAAGGACCATACAGCAGCCCGGCGAAAGCGCGGGCTGTCACAGGTTCCGGGGAGTTCGATGAACCCTAATTTTCGAAATTTTGCCCTTTGGGCGATCATAGCGCTTCTCCTGATCGCGCTGTTCAGCATGTTCCAGCAGCCGACGGAGCGGACGGGTTCGCGTGAAATTCCCTTCTCGCAATTCCTGAAGGACGTCGATGCCAGCCGCGTCAAGGAAGTCGTGATCACGGGCTCCAAGGTGATCGGCAGCTACACCGAGAGTGGTGCGACGTTCCAGACCTATGCTCCCGCCGTCGACACGGCCTTGACCGAGCGGCTCGAGGCGAAGGACGTAACGGTGACGGTGCGACCGGAAACCGACGGTTCTTCGGGATTCCTGAGCTATATCGGAACCCTGTTGCCGATGCTGCTGATCCTCGGTGTCTGGCTGTTCTTCATGCGCCAGATGCAGGGCGGCTCGCGCGGCGCGATGGGCTTCGGCAAGTCCAAGGCCAAGCTTCTGACGGAAGCGCATGGGCGCGTGACCTTCGACGACGTCGCCGGCGTCGACGAGGCCAAGCAGGACCTCGAGGAAATCGTCGAATTCCTGCGCGATCCGCAGAAGTTCCAGCGGCTCGGCGGCCGCATCCCGCGCGGCGTGCTTCTGGTCGGCCCTCCCGGCACGGGTAAGACGCTGCTTGCCCGCTCGGTTGCGGGTGAAGCGAACGTGCCCTTCTTCACCATCTCGGGCTCCGACTTCGTCGAAATGTTCGTCGGTGTCGGTGCTTCGCGCGTCCGCGACATGTTCGAGCAGGCGAAGAAGAACGCACCCTGCATCATCTTCATCGACGAAATCGACGCGGTCGGCCGTCATCGCGGCGCCGGCCTCGGCGGCGGCAACGACGAGCGCGAACAGACGCTGAACCAGTTGCTCGTCGAGATGGACGGTTTCGAGGCGAACGAAGGCATCATCCTGATCGCCGCGACGAACCGCCCCGACGTGCTCGATCCGGCGCTCTTGCGCCCGGGCCGCTTCGACCGTCAGGTCGTCGTGCCGAACCCGGACATCAACGGCCGCGAACGCATCCTCAAGGTGCATGTCCGCAACGTGCCGCTGGCGCCGAATGTCGACCTCAAGGTGCTGGCGCGCGGTACGCCGGGCTTCTCGGGCGCCGATCTGATGAACCTCGTCAACGAGGCGGCGCTGATGGCGGCGCGGCGCAACAAGCGCCTCGTCACGATGCAGGAGTTCGAGGACGCCAAGGACAAGATCATGATGGGTGCGGAGCGTCGCTCCTCCGCCATGACCGAGGCCGAGAAGAAGTTGACCGCCTATCACGAGGCCGGCCACGCGATCGTGGCGCTCAATGTTCCTTCGGCCGATCCGCTGCACAAGGCGACCATCATTCCGCGTGGCCGCGCCCTTGGCATGGTGATGCAGCTTCCCGAAGGCGATCGCTATTCGATGAGCTACAAGTGGATGATCTCGCGCCTTGCAATCATGATGGGCGGGCGCGTCGCCGAGGAACTGACCTTCGGCAAGGAGAACATCACGTCGGGCGCGTCGTCCGATATCGAGCAGGCGACGAAGCTGGCGCGGGCGATGGTGACGCAATGGGGCTTCTCCGATCAGCTCGGCCAGGTCGCCTATGGCGAGAACCAGCAGGAGGTCTTCCTCGGTCACTCCGTCGCGCAGCAGAAGAATGTCTCCGAAGCGACCGCGCAGAAGATCGACAACGAAATCCGCCGCCTGATCGACGACGCCTATGAAGCGGCGCGCAGCATCCTGACGGAAAAGCACCACGAGTTTGTCGCTCTCGCCGAGGGGCTCTTGGAATACGAGACGCTGACCGGCGATGAGATCAAGGCGCTGATCCGCGGCGAGAAGCCGGCACGCGACCTCGGCGACGACACGCCGCCGCATCGCGGTTCGGCCGTGCCTTCGGCCGGCACCAAGAAGGAAGTCGGCAACAAGGGCGAGGAACCCGAAGGCGGCTTCGAACCGCAGCCTCAATAGTTGCAGCCGGTGGCAAGCAGGCTATGAAGACCAAGCCGCCGCTTCCGAAAGGAGCGGCGGTTTTTTGCGGCGTGAAGCGAGTGCGCTTGGTAACGGGCTGTAATGATTTCTGATGATACTGTTGCTGCCGTTTGTTGTGCATTTGTGCCAAAGATGGCGCAAAGCCGCCCGATTCACCGGTTTGGCCGGAAGGGGCGTTCTATAGTTGGAGCGAGGGGCGGCAACGCAATCGCGTTGGCAATCCCGCCTTGGATAAGGCCCGCAGGCGAGGTCCCGGGGACATGAAAACCAGTCGTGGAGCACGCAATCAGACGCGGCCGGCAAAAGAGATCCTGCCGAAGCAGGACGATGGAGTTCTTATGAAGCGCAAGTATTTTGGCACCGACGGCATTCGCGGCCAATCCAATATTTTTCCGATGACCGCGGATCTCGCCATGCGGGTCGGCGTCGCGGTCGGCACCATTTTCCGTAACGGTGCGCATCGTCACCGGGTGGTGATCGGCAAGGACACAAGGCTTTCGGGCTATATGCTCGAAAACGCCATGGTTGCCGGATTCACGGCGGCCGGGCTGGATGTCTTCCTGCTCGGGCCCATCCCGACGCCCGGCGTCGCCATGCTGACGCGGTCGCTCCGCGCCGATATCGGCGTGATGATCTCCGCCTCGCACAATCCGTTCCGCGACAACGGCATCAAGCTGTTCGGGCCGGACGGCTACAAGCTCTCGGACGACATCGAGCAAAAGATCGAGGAACTCATCGATCAGGACATGTCGGGGCAGCTTGCCAAGCCGGAGGACATCGGCCGCGCCAAGCGCGTCGACGGCGACATCTACCGCTATATCGAGCAGGCGAAGCGCACGCTGCCGCGCGACGTCACGCTGAAGGGCCTCAGGATCGCCATCGATTGCGCGAATGGTGCCGCCTACAAGGTCGCGCCCCTGGCGCTTTGGGAACTCGGCGCCGAAGTGGTGTCGATCGGCACCGAGCCGAACGGCGTCAATATCAACCTCGAATGCGGGTCGACGCATCCGGAGGCCCTGCAGAAGAAGGTTCACGAGGTGCGGGCGGATATCGGCATCGCGCTCGACGGCGACGCCGACCGGGTATTGATCGTCGACGAAAAGGGCACGGTGATCGACGGCGACCAGTTGATGGCCGTGATCGCCGATAGCTGGGCGGCGGACGGCATGCTGCAGGGCGGCGGGATCGCCGCGACCGTGATGTCGAATCTCGGCCTCGAGCGCTATCTGCAGGCGCGCCGCCTGAAGCTGCACCGCACCAAGGTCGGCGACCGCTATGTCGTCGAACAGATGCGGCAGGACGGCCTGAATGTCGGCGGCGAACAGTCCGGTCACATCGTGCTTTCCGATTTCGGTACGACGGGCGATGGCCTGGTTGCGGCGCTGCAGATCCTCGCCGTCGTCAAGCGGCAGGGAAGGGCGGTGAGCGAGGTTTGCCGGCGCTTCGAGCCGGTGCCGCAGGTGCTGAAGAACGTCCGCGTTTCGGCCGGCAAGCCGCTGGAACACGAGGCGGTGCGCCAGGCGATTGCCGACGCAGAAGCGGAACTCGCCAAGGGCGGCCGGCTTCTGATCCGTCCTTCCGGTACCGAGCCGCTGATCCGCGTGATGGCCGAAGGCGACGACCGCAGCAAGGTCGAGCGCATCGTCGACGAACTGGTTACCGTGATCGGCAGCGTACGCAACGCCGCATAGGGGTTTTCGGACAAGCCAGAACGCATTGCAGAGGCCGGCATTATTGCCGGCTTTTGCTTTTGGGAACAGCCGAATCGCTAAATCTTAATAAACGAAGTAAATTTCTATACTTAATCCAATATTAACCGAGCTGTGCGAGTTTTGGTTGCAACAGAAGTTGCATGGTCTGTCCGGTGGAACTACCGGCGCCGAAAGACTATTCGCGGAGCATGTCATGAGGAAGTCCTTGATTGCGGTTGTGGCTGCATGGCTGGGCGGCACGCCCGCGTTGGCCGCCGACCTTTACGTTGAAGATCCGGTCGACCCGGCGCCTGTCGTCGTCGGTGGTTGGTACCTACGCGGTCACCTCGGCATGAGCAACCAGCGGCTCGGCAGCATGGAGCATGAGTTGTTCGACGTCGTCGCGCTTCATGAATTCGTCGATGAGGGCAGCTTCGACAGCGCGCCGCTGGCAGGCGTGGGCATCGGCTACCAGTTCAATGAATGGCTACGCATGGACGGTATCGTCGAATACCGCGGCAAGGCGGATTTCTCCGCCCTCGACCGCTATGACGGCGACGGTGACGGCGTATTCGACAACACCAACGACTATGACGGCGCCAAGTCGGAGTGGCTGCTGATGGCCAACGCCTATGTCGACATCGGCGACTGGTACGGCGTCAAGCCCTATGTCGGCGCCGGTATCGGCGCGTCGCGCAACACGATATCGGGCTTCCGCGACATCAACGTGCCGATGGCCGGCGTCGCCTATGCCGATGAAGACCCGACCTGGAACTTTGCCTGGGCGCTGCATGCAGGCGTCGCCTATCAGGCGACCGAGCGTCTGGCGATCGATTTCGGCTACAGCTACGTCGACCTCGGAGACGCGAAGACCGGCAATATCCGCGCCTACGATGGCAGTGTCGTCAACGCCCCGATGCATTTCGAAGACATCACGTCGCACGATTTCAAGCTCGGCATGCGCTACGCGCTGCAATGATTGAGCGCTCGGCGAAGCGCATTCCAAAGGGCCGCTTCTGCGGCCCTTTCTTTTTGTGCGACATGCCGGTTAACAAACATGCTTAACCGCCGGTTAACTTGTCCCTGCCAATAGTTAACGCGAACCGCCACGAGGCCTTTGGCGTGGCGTCGGCGACTGGCGAGGGCATGCGACATGAATTGGCGGCACGGGATTTGCAGCATCGTTCTCGGCGCCGGCCTGCTCCTGCCCGGCTTCGCCGCGGCGAATGACGAAGACCTTCTCGACGCGCCGGAGATCACCATTTCCCCGGAGGCGAATAACGGCGGCAACCTCTATCTGCGCGGCGACATCGGTTATTCGGGCTGGCTCGACGAGGGCGATCCTTTCTACCGGAATTTTGACGGCGGCACCGGCGGCTACAGCAATGTTCCGTTCGACAGCGCCCGCTTCGACAAGCCGGTCTCCGGCACCATCGGCCTCGGCTATCGCTTCAGCGACGTGTTCCGTGCCGATCTGACGGCCGAATATTTCGAGGGCCGTTTCGACGGCTCGTTGGTTTCGGCAAGTCCTTGCGCGGGCGAGGGGGCCGGTACGTCCTGCTCACTCTCCCACAGCGCCAATTTTTCCGCTCTCGGGCTGATGGCGAACGGCTATGTCGATCTGGCGACGCTCGCCGGATTCACGCCCTATGTCGGCGCCGGCATCGGCGCAACCCATATCGATTGGAACACGGTGCATGAGGGCTCGGTCTGCGTCGCCGGCGGGGGTGCCTGCTCTGGGGCGACGGGTGGCACCTCCTACGTTGGGCGCGACAGCTGGCGCTTCACCTATGCCCTGATGGCGGGCGTCTCCTACGATATCACCGATCGGCTGAAGTTCGATGTCGGCTATCGCTATTCGCACATTGCCGATGGCGACATGTTCAGCTCCGGGTCGGAGGGCGCCAAGGGCTACGATGACGGTCTCTCCCGTCATGAAATCCGCGCAGGCCTGCGCTTCGCGCTCTGGTGAACCTCGTCTCTAGCCCGCGCGATATGCTTGAAGCGCCAAAAATCGTGCCATACGCGACACAAGTCGCTTGACTTCCTCTCCGACGCACAATATTTCCGACGGCGGGACACCCCTCCCCAACGAGGGGCTTCTATCTGAGAGGATAGCATATGACGAAGCCTGCCAAGCCGGCCGTGCGCCCGGCAAATACCCATTTTTCTTCTGGTCCTTGCGCAAAGCGTCCCGGCTGGACGCTCGAAGCTCTCTCCGATGCCGCGCTCGGTCGTTCGCACCGCGCCAAGATCGGCAAGTCCAAGCTCAAGCAAGCCATCGACCTCACCCGCGAAATTCTCGAAGTGCCGGCCGACTACCGCATCGGTATCGTGCCTGCTTCCGATACCGGCGCCGTCGAAATGGCGCTGTGGTCGCTGCTCGGCGCGCGTGGCGTCGACATGCTCGCCTGGGAGAGTTTTGGTGCCGGCTGGGTGACCGACGTGGTCAAGCAGCTGAAGCTCGCCGACGTCCGCCGCTTCGAGGCCGACTACGGCGAACTTCCGGATCTCTCCAAGGTCGATTTCGACCGCGACGTCGTCTTCACCTGGAACGGCACGACCTCGGGCGTGCGCGTTCCGAACGCCGACTTCATCCCGGCGGACCGCAAGGGCTTGACCATCTGCGACGCGACCTCGGCCGCCTTTGCCCAGGAACTCGACTTCGCCAAGCTCGACGTCGTCACCTTTTCCTGGCAGAAGGTCCTCGGCGGCGAGGGTGCACACGGCGTCCTCATTCTTTCGCCGCGTGCCGTCGAGCGGCTGCTGACCTATGCGCCCGCCTGGCCGCTGCCGAAGATCTTCCGCCTGACCAGCGGCGGCAAGCTGATCGAAGGCATCTTTACAGGCGAGACGATCAACACGCCGTCGATGCTCTGCGTCGAGGATTATATCGACGCGCTTCTCTGGGCGAAGTCGGTTGGCGGGCTCAAGGGCCTGATTGCCCGGGCAGACGCGAATGCCGGCGCGATTCATCGGTTCGTCGACGCCAATGCGTGGATTGCCAACTTGGCGAACACGGTGGAAACCCGCTCCAACACCTCGGTCTGCCTCAAGATCGTCGACAAGGACGTCTTGGCGCTCGATGCCGACGGCCAGGCTGCGTTCGCGAAGGGCGTCGTCGCCCTGCTCGAAAAGGAGGCCGTTGCCTTCGATATCGGCCACTATCGCGATGCGCCCTCCGGCCTTCGGATCTGGGCCGGCGCGACGATCGAGACAGCCGATATGGACGCGCTGATGCCGTGGCTCTCCTGGGCCTTCGAGACCCAGAAGGCGACGCTTTCGCAGGCCGCCGCCTGATCCGATGCGATTTGCTTCGCTCTCCCTGAGGGCGAGGCCACCCCCAATTCCGTTCAGACCTGATTTGAAGGAGGCCTCCATGGCACCTCGCGTTCTCGTATCCGACGAACTGTCGGAAACCGCCGTCCAGATCTTCCGCGACCGCGGCGTCGAAGTGGATTTCCAGCCGAAGCTCGGCAAGGACAAGGAGAAACTCGCCGAGATCATCGGCAATTACGACGGCCTCGCCATCCGCTCCGCCACCAAGGTGACGGAAAAGCTGATCGCCGAGGCGACCAATCTCAAGGTGGTCGGCCGCGCCGGCATCGGCGTCGACAATGTCGACATCCCGGCCGCCTCGCGGCGCGGCATCATCGTCATGAACACGCCGTTCGGCAACTCGATCACCACCGCCGAGCACGCGATCGCGCTGATGTTCGCGGTGGCCCGCCAGCTTCCCGCCGCCGACAATTCCACCCAGGCCGGCAAGTGGGAAAAGTCGAAGTTCATGGGCGTGGAGATCACCGGCAAGGTGCTCGGCGTCATCGGTGCCGGCAATATCGGCTCGATCGTCTGCGCCCGTGCGATCGGCCTGAAGATGCACGTGCTGGCCTATGATCCGTTCCTGTCGAAGGAGCGGGCGGAGGAGATGGGCGTCGTCAAGGTCGAGTTGGACGAACTGCTTGCGCAGGCGGATTTCATCACCCTGCACGTGCCGTTGACCGACAAGACGCGCAACATCCTCAGCGCCGAAGCACTTGCCAAGACGAAGCCCGGCGTGCGCATCGTCAACTGCGCCCGCGGCGGCCTTGTCGACGAGAAGGCGCTGGCCGATGCGCTGAAGTCCGGCCACGTTGCCGGTGCGGGCTTCGACGTCTTCGAGGTGGAGCCGGCCACGGAGAGCCCTCTGTTCGGTCTGCCCAACGTCGTCTGCACGCCGCATCTCGGCGCCTCGACCACCGAGGCGCAGGAGAATGTGGCGCTGCAGGTTGCCGAGCAGATGGCGGACTACCTCGTCAAGGGCGCCGTCAGCAACGCCATCAACATGCCGTCGATCACCGCCGAGGAGGCGCCGATCCTCAAGCCGGTGATCCGGCTTGCCGACGTTCTCGGTGCCTTTGTCGGGCAGGTGACGGAAAGCGCCATCAAGGAGATCGAGATTCTCTATGACGGCTCGACCGCGACGATGAACACCAAGGCGCTGACCAGCGCCGTTCTCGCCGGCCTGATCCGTCCGCAGGTGGCCGATGTCAACATGGTTTCCGCACCGATCATGATCAAGGAAAAGGGCATCATCCTTTCCGAGGTCAAGCGCGACAAGACGGGCGTCTTCGACGGCTACATCAAGCTGACGGTGAAGACCGCGAACCAGACCCGCTCGGTCGCCGGCACGGTCTTCTCCGACGGCAAGCCGCGCTTCATCCAGATCAAGGGCATCAACCTCGATGCGGATGTCGGCAACCACATGGTCTACCTGACCAACACCGACGTTCCGGGCATGATCGGCTTCATCGGCACGACCCTCGGCGACGCCAACGTCAACATTGCCAACTTCCAACTCGGCCGCGAAAAGCAGGGCGGCGACGCGATCGCACTGCTTTACGTCGATGGGCCGGTTTCCGAAGCGGTGCTCGACAAGTTGCGTGCGAACCCGGCGGTCCGCCAGGCAAAGCCGTTGGTGTTCAACGTCGATTGAGCGGCCACTCGCTCTTCTGAAGATTTACCCTCACCCCTCCCCAACCCCTCCCCACAAGGGGGAGGGGCTTGGCGCCCGCTGCATCCGCCTACAATTTCCCGACGTCCGAGCCTCCGGAAGGGTTGATGCGGGAAAGGAGCGGAGGCGGCGTCTTAAACCCCTCCCCCTTGTGGGGAGGGGTTGGGGAGGGGTCTTCCTGCATCGCCCATTTATGCGTCACCGTGGCGGTTTCGGCCGGCCGCGCTCGGCGATCGCGATGCCGCCGAGGACGAGCAGCAAGGCCACCAGATGGAACGCATGGAACGTCTCGCCGACGAGCAGGACGGAGAGCAGCGTTCCAAAGACCGGGATGGCATTGATGAACAGGCCGGCGCGATTGGCGCCGATCATTTCGACACCGCGCACATAGAGAACCTGGGACATCAGCGACGGGAAGATCGCCGCATAGAGTACGATGGCCCAGCCGGTTGCGTCCGGCACGATGGCGCTATCCTTCGAGGCTTCCCAGACGAGCAGCGGAATGGAACTGAGCAGCGCCCCGAAGGCCGGCGCCGCGATGAAGCTCTGCCAGTGCATCGCCGGCTTCCAGCGCAAGGTGACGGTATAGACGGCATAGACGATGCAGGCCAGAATCATCAGCCCGTCGCCGAAATTGAACTGCAGCCGCATGAGGCTCGTGAAGTCGCCGTGCGCGGCCGTGGTAAGCACGCCGATCAGCGTCACGGTGAAGCCGACGATCTGGGCGATCGACGCCCTCGTCCGGAAGAAGACGAAATTGAACAGGAAGATCAGCATCGGAATGCCGGCCTGCAGGATCACGGCATTGATGGCGCTCGTGTATTTCACCGCCGAGTAGAGGAAAGCATTGAACATCGTGAAGCCGACGGCGCCATAGGCCAGCAACTGCAGCCAGTGGCGGCGGATCTTGTCCCAGTCGCGGCGGATCTGCGGCGTCATCAGCGCCAGAATGACGCTGACCGCGACCAGCCAGCGCAGCGTCGTCAGCATCATCGGGCTGACGTGCCCGACCGCCATCTTGCCGGCGACCGAATTGCCGCCCCAGAAAAGCGCGGTGATGGCGAGATAGAAATAGGCTCTGGAATTCACGGCGCGGCGATCCGTATGGGGAGGAGGAATGGAGTGCCGAAGCGGCGGGAGAGATTGCAGATATAGGCTTTAAGGCCATAGCTTGTCATGCAAAAAGGGCTCTGCCTCGGGCATAACGGGGTCGCTTTCCGAAAGACAACACAGTATAGATGCGCGGGTTTGAGAACAGCGCAACGTCCTCGTGCGCGCGTGAACAGGAAGAGAATTATGACGAACGTCGTGGTGGTCGGCTCCCAGTGGGGTGACGAAGGCAAAGGCAAGATCGTGGATTGGCTCTCGGAGCGCGCCGACATCGTCGTGCGCTTCCAGGGTGGTCACAATGCCGGCCATACGCTGGTGATCGACGGTGTCAGCTACAAGCTGTCGCTGCTGCCGTCCGGCGTCGTCCGCCCCGGCAAGCTCGCCGTCATCGGCAATGGCGTCGTCATCGATCCGCACGCGTTGATCGCGGAGATCGACAAGCTCGGCAAGCAGGGCGTCCAGATCACCCCCGACAACCTGCGCATTGCCGACAATGCCACGCTCATCCTGTCGCTGCATCGCGAGCTCGACGGCTTCCGCGAGGACGCCGCTTCGAACAGCGGCACGAAGATCGGCACGACGCGCCGCGGCATCGGCCCGGCCTATGAGGACAAGGTCGGCCGCCGCGCCATCCGCGTCATGGACCTCGCCGATCTCGACACGCTGCCGGCCAAGGTCGACCGGCTGCTGACGCACCACAATGCGCTGCGCCGCGGTTTGGGCGAGGCGGAAATCAGCCACCAGGCGATCATGGACGAGCTCTCCTCCGTCGCCGCGCGCGTGCTGCCGTTCATGGACACGGTCTGGCTGCTGCTCGACAAGGAGCGCCGCAAAGGCGCGCGCATCCTGTTCGAGGGCGCGCAGGGCACGCTGCTCGACATCGACCACGGCACCTATCCCTTCGTCACCTCTTCGAACACGGTTGCCGGGCAAGCGGCTGCCGGTTCCGGCATGGGGCCGGGCGCGCTCGGCTATATTCTCGGGATCACCAAGGCCTACACGACGCGCGTCGGCGAAGGCCCATTTCCGACGGAACTTCATGACGAGGTCGGCCAGTTCCTCGGCGAGCGCGGTCACGAATTCGGAACGGTCACCGGCCGCAAGCGCCGTTGCGGCTGGTTCGATGCCGCCCTGGTGCGCCAGTCGGTCGCCGCCAACGGCATCACCGGCATCGCGCTGACCAAGCTCGACGTGCTCGACGGTCTCGATGAGCTGAAGATCTGCGTCGGCTATACTCTGGATGGACAAGAGATCGATCATCTCCCTGCAAGTCAGGCGCAGCAAGCTTCGGTAAAGCCAGTCTATATTACGCTCGAAGGCTGGAAGGAATCGACAGTCGGCGCCCGCAGCTGGGCCGATCTTCCGGCACAGGCGATCAAATATGTTCGCCAGGTCGAGGAACTGATCGGTGCGCCGGTCGCGCTTCTTTCGACGAGCCCGGAGCGAGACGACACGATACTTGTGACCGACCCTTTTGAGGACTAGTGTCGGCGCAAGGGAGCCGCGCCGCATTGCGGCCCGCATGACTAGGATTTGAGAAAGCATCTGATGGCGGATTTTGTTGCAGTTATTCGCAGGACCGTTGACGGCCTGTCGGAAAACACACCCGAAATGCGGGGCAGGGTCTATGAGAAGGCGCGCAGTGCGGTGCGCCGCCAGCTCGAGAACATGACCCCCCGGCCATCGGACGACATGATCAACCGGCAGCTGAACAAGCTGGAACTGGCGATCACCGAGGTCGAAAGCGAACACGCCGAGGCCTTGCCGGCAATCGAGGAGACCGAAGCACCCGAGACAGCCCAGGCGCTCGGGAAAACCGAAGTGCTCGAGACAACCGAAGTGCTCGAGCCGGAGGCTGTCGAAGCTCCCGCCGAGCCGGAGTCTGCCGCGCCGGTCTCGCCGGAGCCGGTTCCGGCCGAGGCTGCCGAGGTTGAGCAGACCGCAGCCGAGGAACACGTTGAGGAAGCGGCTCCGGAATCCCGGCAAACCTTCGAAGAACCGGCCCCGGCAGACGAAATCGCTCCGGCGGCCGAGCATGTGGTGCCGGAACAGCTGGAAGCAGAGCCTACCCTCGAGGCCGCCTCGGACGAGCACCCTCAGGAGCCGCCTGCGGTCGTCGAAGAACCGGAGACTATCCCGGCCGCGCCGCAGTGGGGCGCACCGGCCGAGCCAGCGCCAGAGGAAGTCGAAACCTGGCAGCAAGCCCCCGTCGAAGAGACAACTGCCCCCGAGCAGCACGCGGTAGAAGCGGAAGAATACGAACGCGGTGAGCCCGCCGCCGAGCCTGAAGCCGTGGAACCGGCGAGCCCGGACGTACAGGGGACCCTGGAAGAGCCGGTGAGCGAGGAAGCTGCGCCCGTCGAGGAGGCGGCACCGGCGAAACAGGATTCGTCCGAGTGGGCGCTCCCGGAATGGGAGGATGCACCGCCGAGCGATCCGTCGCCGGCGCCCGACGCACGACGCGACGAAGCGGTGCCCGAGCCGGAGCGGCTTGGCCTGCATCCGGTCGAGCCGGAGACAAGCCAGCCCGCCCATCGGGCGGGCGAGGAGACGGCGCAGGCCTGGTCCTTCGACGACAGCGATCCATTCGCCGCGCCAACCGAGGCCAAGAAGGACAAGGCGGCCGAGCCCGACGTCTCCGAATGGGCCTGGCCGGTTGAAAAGGCGCCGGCCGCATCGAGCGAAGAGGAACGCGCCGGCACGGCGTGGAATCATATCGATGATCTGCTCGGCCTGGATGACGCCGGCCGCCGGGAGAACGGGACGGCCGCCGTCGCCAAGGACGAGGACCAGAGTAGCGATTTGGCGCCGGCGCCCGTGTCTCCCCGGCCTGCGTCCTACCGTGTTGCCCCCAAGCCGTCACGCTTCAACGCGAAGAGCCTGGCAATCGGCGCGCTGATCCTGCTGCTCCTCGGCGGCGGCGGCTTTGCCTATTGGGTAAATCGGGAAGCGGGCAATGCCTGGCTTTCGGCCGTGCTCGCGAAGATCATCCCCGCCGGCTCCGAGACGCAAACGCCGCCCACGGGTGAAGGCGCGCCTGCCGACCAGCCGGGCGAGCAGCCCGGCACTCCGGAAGGCACGGCGCTGCCGGAAGATACATCGAGCAAGTTTACGCAGCGATTGCTTGCCGATGGTTCCGAACGCGACGAGGGTCCGGCGGGCGCGAACGGCACCGAAATAGCGCAGGAAGGCAAGTCCGTCGCACCTCAGACGGAAGCCGCGCAACCGCAGAGCGACGCGGCGGGATCCCAGCAGGCCGCCGCCCAGACTGCTCAGCCCCCAGCCAATCAGGACGGCGGAGCGCCGCAAACAGAGGTCTCCATCGCCGACGGGGAGAAGATGTTCCTATATGAGGAGCGGCTCGGCCAATCTTCGCCCACCGCCGTTCCCGGCGCCGCCGCCTGGTCCATCAAGGAAGAATCGCCGGGTGGAGACGCCAAGCCTGAGCCGGCGATCCAGGCCCAGATCACCGTGCCCGATCGTGGACTGACGGCGCTGATGACGATCAAGCGCAATGTCGATCCATCGCTGCCGGCAAGCCACGTGATCGAATTCGTGTTCTCGCTGCCCGAAAACTTCGAGGGCGGCGCCATCGAGGGCGTGCAGCGCGTGTCGATGAAGCGCACCGAGCAGGATCGCGGCGATCCGCTCATTGCCGTGCCGGCGAAGATCACCGACGACTTCCATATGATCGCGCTCAACGACTTCGCGGAAGCCGTCGGCAGCAACACCGAACTCCTGCGCAGCCGCAGCTGGATCGACATTCCGATCACCTATCGGAACGGTCGCCGCGCCCTGCTCACCCTCGAGAAGGGGGCGAGCGGCACAGAGGCCTTCAGCAAGGCCATGCAAGCCTGGGGTTCACTCGGCAGCGCCGCCGCGGCGAGCGGTCAGTAAGAAAAGATTGAGACGAACAAAACCCCGGCTGGACGTCATCCAGCCGGGGTTTTGTTCGTTCTGAGGGGGAAGGCCGATCAGGTGCCCCGATCAGGCGCCCTCGACGACCCGCAGCGCATTGGCGCGCTCGAGAGCCGCTTTGCGAACCGCTTCCTGCACCTTCTCGAAGGCGCGGACTTCGATCTGGCGGACGCGCTCGCGGCTGATGTCGAACTCGGTCGAGAGCTCTTCCAGCGTCACCGGTTCTTCGGTCAGCCGGCGCGCCTCGAAGATGCGGCGCTCGCGGTCGTTCAAGACCTTCATGGCGCTGGCAAGCAGGGCGCGACGGCTGTCGAGTTCGTCCTGCTCGATCAGGATTTCCTCCTGGTTGTCGTGCTCGTCGACGAGCCAGTCCTGCCACTGTCCGGAGTCGCCCTCGCTGGCCTTGATCGGCGCGTTGAGCGATGCGTCGCCGGAGAGGCGGCGGTTCATGGAAACGACCTCGTCCTCGCTGACCTTCAGGGTCGTGGCGATTTCCTTCACCTGCTCCGGCTTCAGGTCGCCTTCGTCGAGCGCCTGAATCCGGCCCTTCAGCCGCCGGAGATTGAAGAACAGCCGCTTCTGATTGGCGGTCGTGCCCATTTTCACCAGCGACCACGAGCGCAGGATATATTCCTGGATCGCCGCCTTGATCCACCACATGGCATAGGTCGCCAGGCGGAAGCCACGATCGGGCTCGAATTTCTTGACGGCCTGCATCAGGCCAACATTGCCTTCGGACATGACTTCGCCGATCGGCAGGCCGTAGCCGCGGTAACCCATTGCGATCTTCGCGACGAGGCGCAGATGGCTCGTCACCAGCTTGTGGGCGGCGCTGCGGTCGTCATGCTCCTGATACCGCTTGGCGAGCATGTACTCTTCCTGCGGCTCGAGCATCGGAAATTTACGGATTTCGTCGAGGTAACGGTTGAGACCGCCCTCTCCAGCGGCAATGGACGGCAATGTGCTGCGGGCCATGAAGCACCCCCTTTGTGCATCTCCGGCCTCCGGGACGGCAGGCCGGGCGTGGGTCTTCGTCCAGACCCCACGAGGCTAGAAGATAAGTACGGCGAAAGCATGATTCAAGGAGTCCGGTTTCACGCTATCGTGAGACCGGTGGAAAGGATGTTTCCTGTTGAAGCACCCTTAAGATCGGAATTCTTCGCAACAATTTCAAGAGCCTGTCAGGCTCCGGCGCGAAGCGCGGCGACCAGTTCCTGCATGTCCGCCGGCAGCGGTGCTTCGAAATGCATCGTGTCCCCGCTGGACGGGTGCTCGAACTGCAGCATGAAGGCATGCAGCGCCTGTCGGGAGAAGCGATTGACCACGCTCCTGGCGGTTTCCGGCAGCAGATTCGCCTTGGTGCGGAAGGCGGCGCCATAGTCCGGATCGCCGATCAGCGGATTGCCGATATGGGCCATATGGACGCGGATCTGGTGCGTCCGTCCGGTCTCCAGGTGGCATTCGACGGTTGCGGCAAGACAGGTGCCGTCCGGCTTTTCGTGATAGCGCTCGACCACTTCGTAGTGGGTGATCGCCTCGCGCGCGTCATCGCTTTCCTCGCGCTTGACGGCGCGTTTCGTCCGGTCGCCGGCTCGACCGAGCGCGGCATTGATCGTGCCCTTCAATTGCCGCGGACGCCCCCATACGACGGCCTGGTAGGCACGCTCCAACGGCCCGGTGCGGCCGTGATCGGCAAACTGGTCGGAGAGATGCCGATGGGCGGCGTCGTTCTTCGCGACAACCATGACGCCGCTCGTTTCCTTGTCCAGCCGATGGACGATGCCGGGACGCCTGACGCCGCCGATGCCGGAAAGGCTGTCGCCGCAATGGTGAATGAGGGCATTGACCAGCGTCCCCGTCCAGTTGCCGGCACCCGGATGGACGACGAGACCGGCGGGTTTCACCAGCACGATCAGGTCATCGTCCTCGTAGAGAACGTCGATCGGGATGTCCTCGCCCTTGGGCTCCGGATCCTCCGGGGCAGGCAGGGTAATCTCGAAGCGGTCGCCCGGGTGGACCTTCCGCTTCGGTTCGAGGACCGTGACGCCATTGATCGAAACGGCTCCCTGCTCGATCAGCGCCTTGATGCGATTGCGGGAGAATTCGCCCGAAAGCGCCTCCGTCAGGAACGCGTCCAGCCGCCCGGCGGCATTCTCGTCGGCCGTCAGGACTTTCCTATTGCCGGTCGCTTGTTTAAAGGGATCGTTCATTCCGTTTAATTCCGATAGAAAGCCAGCCATGACTGCGATCGAGACCGATGAACAGGAAGACAAGCCGCTTGACCCGGCGATGGAGAGTGTCCGCCGCAAGATGGTGCGCCTGCAGCTCGTTTCGGCCGGCGTGATGCTGATCATGCTTATGGCCGTCCTCGGGGCGATTGTCTACAAGCTGACGCGGAGCGACGGCGCTGCGGAGGAGGCGCAGCCGGCGCTCAGCGTGCCGGGCGATGCACCGCTTACCGCGATTGCGGGGCTGCCGGCCGGTTTTTCCGTGACCAATGTGGCGCTCTCCGGTTCGCAGCTGCTGTTCTATGGCAGCCTGCCGGGGGCCGAACCCCGTGCGATCGTCTTCGACATCAAGGCAGGGCGCATCGTCGCGGACGTCACCGTCAGGACGCAGTAACCGATGGCTGAGGTCGCGCCGATCCGCATCGAGGACCCGTCGGACCCGCGCATCGCCGCGTTTATGTCGATCAAGGAGCGCGATCTCACTGGCCGGCAGGGCCGCTTCATCGCCGAAGGCACGGTCGTGCTGCGCCTGCTGGCGGCGGCGCATCGCGCCGGGCGCGGTATCACCGCCGAGGCGATCCTGCTGCTCGAGAACCGGCTCGCCGGCCTCGCGGAGCTGCTGGCTGAGTTCCCGGCCGATGTGCCGGTCTTCGTGGCCGACGCCCGGGTCTTCGACGCGATCGCCGGCTTCAACATGCATCGCGGCGTTCTGGCGCTCGGGCGATCCGATGCGGTTCCCGACCGCGATGCGCTGATCGCCGCGCTGCCCGCCTCAAGTCTGGTGCTTGCCGCCTGCGGCCTGTCGAACCACGACAATATGGGATCGCTGTTTCGCAATGCCGCCGCCTTCGGCGTCGACGCGGTGCTGATGGATGCGGCGAGCTGCGACCCGATGTACCGCAAGTCGATCCGGGTCTCGGTCGGATCGGTGCTGACGCTGCCTTTCGCGCGCCAGGGCACGGCCGCCGAACTGATCGAACGGCTCCACGCCGCAGGTTTCGCGATATGGGGACTTTCGCCGCGCGGCGAGACCGAAGTCACCGAAATTCCGCCCGCGCAGCGAGTGGCATTACTGGTCGGCACCGAAGGCGAGGGACTGCCGCAGGCGGTCCTTTCCGCCGTCCGCACCGCGCGAATCCGGCAGCGCCCAGGCCTCGACAGTCTGAACGTTGCGATGGCGGCCGGCATTGCGCTGCACGAGGTCGCCCGCATCAACGGCCGGATCTGACGGGGGTACCGGGCCCCTCATCCCGCTGCCGCGACCTTCTCCCCGCGCGCGGGGAGAAGGGGGCAAGCCGCCTGCACCGGTTTCTCGCCGATAGGAGGGGTTTGGCGATGCGTCGCCGCGAGTTCCCTTCGCCCCGCGTGCGGGGAGAAGGTGGCCGGCAGGCCGGATGAGGGGCTCGTTCAGTCAGTCAGAGGCGGCCGACGAATTCCGGCAAGAACTCCGCCGGTCCTCATTCAGGCGGCAGCATTTCCTTGGCTCTTTGGGCCAGGCTCTTGCGGGCTCCCGGCATCGCAGTCTCCTCTCGGGCGAGAAGTCCATGGATCGGCGAGGACGGGCCTTCCCGCACCGCCGTCAGCGCCACCATGCCGGCGGCAATCTCCGCCACCTCTTCGCGGAGCGCCTCGTCATGGGCGGGGGATTTCGAATGGACGAGACGTTCCGAGAGCGCCGTCGCGCGGTTGCGCAGGTCATCCGAGAGGCTGGTTTCGTCGGGGGCAGGAAACGCCCCGTCCGCGTCGCCCTCGGTACCCATAGCCGCGATATTGTGCTGTTCTGCTCGCTTCGGCAGCTTCGTGCCAGCCAGGCGGAGTGCCCGCGTCGCGTCGCGAATTTCCTGGTTCGCCGCCTTTACCCGCGTTTTCAGCCGCTCGATCTCTTCTGCCCGCCGCTCAAGCGCGCTCTCGCGGTCGGCGTTCGCAGCGGTTTCCCGTGCGAGCTTGGCTTCGAGCTGGCGGATGCGGTTTTCGTCCCGGCCCAGCCGCAGCTCCATTTCGCGGGCCCGGGCGTTTTCGGCCTTGATATCGGCGCGCAGGGCCTCGCGCTCGTCGCGCAGGCCGGCGGCCCGGCTCTTCAAGTCTTCGATCTGCGTTTCGCGCGTCGCCAAGTCGATACGCAGATGATCCAGTTCGGCCGCTTGCTTGTCGATCTGGCTGTTCAAGGCGCGGATCGCCTCGCTCTTGGTGCCGTTGTCACGGTGCTGGTTGTCGAATGAGGCTCTCATGTCGGCCATCCGAAGCTCGAGCTGGCGGATAGTCGATCGCATCTCGGCAGCCTCGACGTTCATGTCGGCAAGTTGCGCGTGGAGATCGGTGTTTTCGCCAGCCAGCCGCCGGGCCTCGTGGAGTGCCCTTTCATTCTCCAGCATCAGTGTCACGCCCTTGTCGCGCTCGCGGCGGAGCGCCTGCGATATCTTCGCGTTCTCGGCGGCATAGGTGGCGCGTGCTGCGTCCCTTTGGGCGCGAACCTCCTGGGGGCTGAGCGGCATCGTCGCTTTCAGCCGGTCCTCGGCAAAGCGGACGATGCGCCTTTGAATGGCCGGTGCGACCAGAAGGCCGATGATCGCCGCCGTCAGGAAACCGAGGGCAAAGAGGAGCGCATATTCAATCACGTGCTGGCCGTTTCAAGTCTGGACCGGATCCGATGCATCCATGCGGTTGGGCGGTTGCTTCCTTCTCCTGCAGTAAACACGACGGCTCGAAAGCTGCAACAATTACTGCAGGGGATGGACGCCCTTGGCTCGTTCCAGAGGCTCGTGTGCGGCCTTTTGGTGTCAGAACGGGTTCCAGGTCGGCTGCTGGGTCAGCTTCAGATAGCCGACATTGAGGCCGAGCCTGGCGCCGATGCCGGTGCGGATCGGCACGACGACGACGTGCTCGTCGGTCAGCACCGTCATGCCGACGCCGGCGACGACGTAAGCCGAGCCGGAGACGCCGCCGAAGCGCTTGTAGAGAGCCGGGACGCTCGAGAGGTTATAGACGAGCATCATCGCCCGGCTGCCCTGGCCGCCCCAGTCGAGCCCGAGCGACGGGCCCTGCCAGAAGACAGTGTGCTGGCCGACATTCTTGGTGTGGAGCTCGCCCTCTCCATAGGTCAGTCCGGCGATGAAGGCGCCGGAACCTTCCTGGCCGAGGATGTAGCCGTTCGGCAGGCCGTAGCGCTCGAAGGCGCGCTCCACGACTTTCGCAAGCCCGCCCGAAGTCTCGCCGAAGAAGCCGTGGCCGGCGTCGACGATCTCCTGCATCGTGTACTGGCTGCCATTCGCAGATTGAGCATAGGCGGCGGACATCAGGACACTGCCGATGAGCAGCATCGTGGTCAGAATGGCGCGAACAGCCATTGCGGTTGCCTTCATGATCGGCTGCATCGTTTCCTCCGTCAGGCGCGAATGCGGCTCGCGGGCCGGCCGTCATGGCCAGCTCATGCATCGGGTGCGCGGGCCAGCGCGGGTCTGGGCCATTTGAGGCAGCGGCGCCATGCAACGCACCGTCGTCTCGAACGAGTGCACCCGATCCGCTTTCCGTGATCCCACGTGAATCCGGGGGTGCCCCGACAATTTGAACCGATCCTCTTAACAATCGGTTTACCAAATGTGATGTCATTATGGCCTATTGATCGGCGCGGGCTGCGTGGCTATGCCGGACTCGGGCGAAGCCTCGCCGGAGCGGCGAGACGTGGCCACGTGTCGATATCCGCATGGAACCGAACGGGAAAGAATGATGGCAAAAAATCCGAACCTGACGTTGACGGGACCCGATCTTGCGGCGCTGCTGTGCAGCCGGGTGTGCCACGACATCATCTCGCCTGTCGGCGCCATCAACAATGGGCTCGAACTGCTGGACGAGGGCGGCGCCGACGCCGATGCGATGGACCTGATCCGCACCAGCGCGCTCAACGCCTCGGTGCGGCTGAAATTCGCGCGGCTTGCCTTCGGCGCCTCCGGCTCGGTCGGCGCATCGATCGACACCGGCGAAGCCGAGAAGGCCGCCAAGGACTTCGCCGCGGCGGAAAAGAAGACCGAGGTCAACTGGAGCGGCCCGCGGGCGATCATCGGCAAGAACCGGGTCAAGCTGCTCCTCAACCTGTTCCTGATCGCCTATGGCGCGATCCCGCGCGGCGGCTCCATCGACATTACCCTCGAGAACCCGGAGTTCGACGCGGTCTTTACCCTTGTCGCCAAGGGGCGGATGATGCGTGTCCCGCCCAAGCTGATGGAGCTCCTTTCCGGCACCCCGGAGGAAGCGGTGGATGCCCACTCGATCCAGCCCTATTACACGGTCCTGCTTGCCGAAGAGGCCGGCATGGCGATCGACGTCACCTCGACCGGCGAGGCGATCGTCTTCACCGCGCGAATCGAGGCCTGATCCACTGCATGTTTCCTTAGGTCGGGATCGATTTGATCCGCGCGTCGCTATGACATTAAGCGAGGCCGCCATCCGTCGATACGGGTGGAGGCCTTTCGCTTTTTCATGGTGCCGGCAGGCGGCGCGGATCCGTTTCTAGATCCTGGGCGAGAAATGAAAATCCGCCGTCAACCACGGCGGTAACGGTTTCTTTGCCAAATCTCTCTACCTTTGCTTCATGGACGCGTTTTCGCGTCCGATAGGGCGTGAAGGAGTTGGACATGCGGCGCTTGATGATTGCCGATGGCTCGGATGTAGTGAGGAAGGTCGGGAAACGCATTCTGTCGGGCATGGGCTTCCTGGTGCTGGAAGCGCCGAGCAGCCTCGAGGCGCTTGTCCGCTGCGAAGCCGAACTGCCGAACATCCTGATCGTCGATTCCGGCCTCGACGGTGCCCTCGAGCTCATCGCCAATATCCGCCGGCTGTCCGAGGGCGCGTCGGTGCGCATCTATTACTGCGTCGTCGAGGCGGATCTCAGGAAGATGATGGCAGGCAAGCGGGCCGGTGCGGACGACTTCTTGCTGAAACCCTTCGACCGCAAGATCCTGACGAGCGTCTTCGCCAGTCAATCGATGGCCGCCTGAGGCATCGGATAACGCATAGCAGGGCATGGTAGCCGCGGCGTTTGCTGCGGCTTTCTTGCATTCGCGGAGATCGAAGAGGCGAGGGCGCTCGCGAGCAAAAGCAAATTTCGCGCTGCAAATGCAAAACCCGCCGGTGCGGCGGGTCTGCGGGTTAGGTTATGGCGGGGAAATCAGGCGGTTTCGAGATAGTCGTTGCCGTCGGGCTCGCGCAGCACATAGCCGCGGCCCCACACCGTCTCGATATAGTTGGCGCCACCGGCGGCATTGGCGAGTTTCTTGCGCAGCTTGCAGATGAAGACGTCGATGATCTTCAGTTCCGGCTCGTCCATGCCGCCATAGAGGTGGTTCAGGAACATTTCCTTGGTGAGCGTCGTGCCCTTGCGCAGCGACAGGAGCTCGAGCATCTGGTATTCCTTGCCGGTCAGATGCACGCGCTGACCGCCGACTTCCACCGTCTTGGCGTCGAGATTGACGATCAGTTCGCCGGTCGCGATGATCGACTGGGCATGGCCCTTGGAGCGGCGCACGATCGCATGGATGCGGGCCACCAGTTCGTCCTTGTGGAACGGCTTGGTCATGTAGTCGTCGGCGCCGAAGCCCAGGCCGCGGACCTTGTCTTCGATGCCGGCCATGCCGGAGAGAATGAGGATCGGGGTCTTGACCTTCGACAGGCGCAGCGTTCTCAGCACCTCGTAACCCGACATGTCCGGCAGGTTCAGGTCGAGGAGAATGATGTCGTAGTCGTAAAGCTTGCCGAGATCGACGCCTTCTTCCCCGAGATCGGTGGTGTAGACGTTGAAACTTTCGGACTTGAGCATCAGCTCAATGCTTTGCGCCGTCGCGCTGTCGTCTTCGATCAGTAGAACCCGCATAGTCTTCCCCTTTTCCGCCGCCCAAGGTCGTCGTGGCCCCCTTACGCGATACGGATCCAGTCGTTGCCTGATTTGGAGGCTGCCATCAAATGGTTAACAAATTCTGATTCACTCTGGCAAGGTGTATCGAAAATGTTAAATATTTTTAGCAGTCTCCTGATTTCAAAGGTGAATCTGAAATGGCAATCTTCATGCTTTAGATGAGGGATTGCCGCTATCTGACTCTTTAGACTCGCAAATGCCGAAGCCGCCACATTTCGTACCTCAGCATTTACGGAGCCTTAAATCATCGCACCTATGATTAACGATGCCCGTAAACGAAAGGTTACCAGCGGTAGGTATTTGTTAAGACCGCAGTCGTTTTTTGTTTCCGGCCCTACAGCACCATGCGTCTGCAGACGCCAAAGGTCGCTGTAGCGGTTTGAATTGCTGCATGTCGCTAAAGCAAACATGCAGCAATGGGCCGGCATTCGGGCGCAGGAATCAGTAACCGGGGTCTCGCTATCCACGGGAGTATTGCGTATGAAAGCACGTGAGAGCCTTACCCGCCTGAAGGAATTTCAGGTCCGGGAGAAGCAGCGTCAGTTGACCCAGCTTCAGATGATGATGTCCGAGTTCGAGCGGATGACCAAGGACCTCGAAAGCCAGATCGTCTTCGAGGAAAGGAAGTCGGGGATTTCCGATCCCTCGCATTTTGCCTATCCGACCTTCGCCAAGGCGGCGCGCCAGCGTGCCGATAACCTGCAGGTGTCGATCCGCGAGCTGAAGGTGCAGCAGGATGCGGCGGAACTGGCACTTGCCGAAGTTCAGGCCGAGTATGCCAAGGCCGCGGCTCTGGAAGAGCGGGATTCGTCCACCCGGCTTCGCGCCTGAGGGGAGATCGGCGGCTAACGCTTAACAGGAGCCTCGGCCGCAACTGCGGCGGGGCGCTTCCTCTTACCCGATAACGAACGGCCCGCTTCCCTTCCGGAAGGCGGGCCGTCGTGCTTCCGAAGTCCGCGCGATCAGGCCTGGATCACGTCCTGCCATTCGGGATGGCGCATCGCGTGGGCGCGCATGAAGGGGCAGAGCGGAATGATCTTCCAGCCGCCCTGGCGCGCTTCCTCGACCGCGTGCCTTGCAAGCGCCTGGCCGACGCCCTTGCCGCGCAATTCGTCCGGCACGAAGGTGTGGTCGATGATCACCAGCTGCGATGACGATCGCGAATAGGTCATTTCGCCGGTATGACCGTCGACGGTCGCGGTATAGCGGCCCTTGGCGCCGGTTTTCTCCTCGTCGATCTGCATGGCTTCGCTTTCGTCAGGTTGCTCTGCGGGCCGATGCTACTGCATGTTTCCTTAAATCGTGTTCGATTTAAGGATAAAAACATGCAGCGATTCAAAGGGCTACAGCGACCTTTGTGCGTCTGAAAAGACGCACGGCGCTGTAGGGGATAATCCCGCAAGGTACAGCCGATTTTCGACGAAAGCGCCCCTGTCGAAACGAAACCGGCGGCTGGGGCATGTCCCCAGCCGCCGGTTCGATCTATGGCCCTGTCGCGAATGGATCAGTGGCGATATTGCTGAATGCGGGTGGTGCGCAGGCCGGCGAGACCGTGGTCGTTGATGGAGGACTGCCAGGAGAGGAATTCCTCGACGGTAAGCGTGTAACGCTCGCAGGCCTCCTCAAGGCTCAGGAGGCCGCCACGCACGGCAGCGACGACTTCGGCCTTGCGGCGGATCACCCAGCGCCGGGTGTTGGCCGGCGGCAGATCCGCAATCGTCAGAGGACTGCCATCGGGGCCGATGACATATTTCACGCGTGGACGCATCATTTCGGTCATGGGACTCTCTACACAAACTCAAGACCATATGGAGGCGACCTTAGCTTGCCACATTTAACATTTGCCTAAGCGGCTGGTAACAATTTGCTCATAATTTGAGCGGCCTTGGGCCACCAGAGAATCCCCGCGAGGGCAGGTCGGGAGGCGGCTTGATCGGCAGCCGCGCGGCCCGTCACGCCTGCGCTCTTGCCCCGCGAAGCACAAGTTTCTATATGTCGCGGCACAGAAAGCCGAAGGAGCGCCGCCTGCGCAGCGAAGATCAGCGTCCGCGGCCTCTACAGCGCCGCGCGTCTATCAGACGCGCAAGGTCTCTGTAGCATTTTGAATTGCTGCACGTTCTCATCCTTGAATCGGCAACGATTGAAGGAAGCATGCAGGAGATAAAACAGGACGCCGGCAGTGATAGCCGCGCCCGGATGCCGGATTGGAACCCGTGAACAGTCTCGATTTTGACCGCAAGCCCGAAGATACGCGTGTCGTCGTCGCCATGTCCGGCGGCGTCGATTCCTCCGTGGTGGCCGGGCTGCTCAAACGCGAGGGCTACGACGTTCTCGGCATCACCCTGCAGCTTTACGACCATGGCGCGGCGGTTCACCGGGCCGGCTCCTGCTGCGCCGGCCAGGATATCGACGATGCGCGGCGTGTCTGCGAGACGCTGGGCATTCCGCATTACGTGCTCGACTACGAGGCGCGGTTCCGCGAGACGGTGATCAACCCCTTTGCCGAAAGCTACATTGCCGGCGAAACGCCGATCCCCTGCGTTGCCTGCAACCAGACCGTCAAGTTCGCCGACCTCCTGGCGACCGCCAAGGAACTCGGCGCCGACGCGCTGGCGACCGGCCACTACATCCGCTCGCGGCCGAGCCCGAAGCCGCGCTACCAGGGCCAGCGTGCCCTCTACCGGCCGACCGACGCGGAGCGCGACCAGAGCTATTTTCTCTTCGCGACGACGCAGGAGCAGATCGACTATCTGCGCTTTCCGCTCGGCAACCTCTCCAAGCCCGAGACGAGGGCGCTGGCCGAGGAAATGGGCCTCGTCGTCGCCAAGAAGGCCGACAGCCAGGACATCTGTTTCGTGCCGCAGGGCAAGTACAGCGACATCGTCTCGAAGCTGAAGCCGAATGCGGCGCTTGGCGGCGAGATCGTGCATCTCGACGGGCGGGTGCTCGGCACCCATGAGGGTATCCTGCACTACACGATCGGCCAGCGCCGCGGCATTGGCGTGGCGACCGGCGAGCCGCTCTATGTCGTCTATCTCGACGCCCGCTCGCGCCGCGTCATCGTCGGCCCGAAGGAGGCGCTGGAGACCCGCCGCGTCTATCTGCGCGACGTCAACTGGCTGGGCGACGAGGAAATCGACGCGGCGGCAAGCCGCGGCTTCGCATGCTTCGCCAAGGTTCGCTCCACCCGCCAGCCGGCGCCGGCCGAGATGAAATGCGATGCGGACGGCATCTATGTCGAACTCGTCGACGGCGAGGCGGGCGTGGCGCCCGGCCAGGCCTGCGCACTCTATTCCGGCACCGGCGAGGACGCCCGCGTCTATGGCGGCGGCTTCATCCGCAAATCGGAACGCGAACCGGCGGCCGAGGCGGCCCTTCAGGCGCTTCTGCAGGCGCCCGCGGCCGCCTGAGCCGGCCCGATCCGGCACGTCGGGAAAACTTCACACTTTCCCGAAGACATTGCTTGACACTAGCCGGAACAGCACCTTATAAGCCGCCCGTCCAGCCGAGACGGGCTTCGCCAAGAAGCTGCCACGGCACCGGCGGCGGAGTAGCTCAGTAGGTTAGAGCAGAGGAATCATAATCCTTGTGTCGGGGGTTCGAATCCCTCCTCCGCTACCATCGTTCCCGTTGTCCAGCCCGGAGACATAGGTAACAGATCGTTCCTAAGACATGGGTGACAACCTCGTTGTAGCGGGTTGCGCGTTTCCGGAATTTTGACACCCAAAATCGGAAAAGTTGAGTTTCCGGATTCCTTGGCAAAAATCGCTTCCAGACGATTGGTAGAGCCGATTGTCGGAGCCGAGCATCGGGATCAGCATCGGTGCTCCCGCCGGCGCTGTTGCTGTCGGAACTTTCGAATCTTTTGCGGCGGGTCCACGAGCAGCACCAGGACAACGGCCACGGCAACGAGTACATAGGCCGGAATGCCGGTCGCTGCGCTCGCAAGAGCAGCACTCGACATGGCCGCTGCGAGGTAGATCGCTGTCGATCCGGGGCCAGACGTGATCCTCCAACCTATATCGGCAAGATAATCTTTCCACCTGCTGGATCGCATCACTGTAGCTCCGATTGCACTTCGTCGTTTCCCACAATTATGTGTCGCGACAGTTGTTGGGCAACCGGACTCAGACCTTTAGCGGCACGCGTCGGACTAACGTCCGATAGTTCCGGGGTAGCTTCAGCTTGGGCTTTTCGGTGTCCGTCGCGGCAACGAAACGACCGGAGCGGCGCCAGTCGCGGCCTCCATGCACCCGCAAGGGGCGGTTTCTTCCCGTGGCTCAAGCGCCCTCCTCGTCGCTCGCCAGCAATTCCTTCAGAAGTTCCTCTCTGTCCGTCAGATCAAACTCGCGGATCATGTAGAGAACTCTCAGCCCCTCCATCACGGCCGTATGGCTTATCGGGTCGACCTGATGCATTTTGCACCAATCGGAAACGACCTGTTCGACAAGCTCGGCCTCGGTTTCTTTCGTTGGCGACGTGTTCCTTGCTAAACGCTTGGCCATTGTGGTTCCTCCCAGTCCAAGCAGGTGAAACTTCTGCCACCGTGATGGCTTCGTGAAAGAAGGGGCCTCGTCCCGTGTCTGGCTTCCAGATAGGCCGGATCTCAGCGCGGCTTCGCGTTATCTGTTATCTGCGGCGTGTAGACAGCTGTTTCGGTCCGGTTCTCGGACCAAGCCCCGCCGATCGCCAAGTAGGCCAGGATAGCGCTTACGGCGAGCAGAAGGAGGCCGATCGGGAAAGCAGTCGAGTGCGTGTCATGACCATCGCGGGGCAACATCTATTCACTCCCGTTTGCAGGTAGGACAACGAATGTGGCGTCCCCGGGTTCCCGCTCGGACTGCCCAGGGGACTTTAGTCCAACGTGGGACTCGCCAAAGGTCCCATGCCCATTGCCAGGCGATTTTCCCGATCCATATGCGACAGGGCGTACCCCGGAAGAAGAGTAAAAAACCTCGCCGCTAAGGTGCGATGTCCCAGAGCGGTGCCGTCCGTCCCTTCTGCAACGCTCTGGGATTTCCCCGTCGGCCCGTTCGGATTCGAGGCGCCCCGATATGACTGCCGAGAAGATGCCTAAGCTGATTGAGGATGGCCGAAGGGACCCTTCGGACCACCTGCGGGCCGACTGCGCCAGCTCTTCTTGGATGAACGGGCGGCTCGGCTTGATTCCCTGGCAGGCAAAAAAATGTCACTAGTTCGAGTCGGCAGGGCCCGCTTGGCGATGGCCCTGCCGCAGTTTCGAAAGCAACTTCTCTCCATGAAGAGCCGTGAGTTGGATGACCTCTTCGAAGCCTATGCGCGTGCGGCAAAAACCTTGGAAAAGCTGCACTTGGAAGACCAGCCCGAACTGCTCGCCGACTACCAGACCAGGTGCTTGCACATCCAGGCGGAAGTCCTGCGGTTGCTGGCTGAAGGCGAGCGCTGTGCCTAGACCGAAAAAAGGCGGGCAGAAAACCCATCCGCGGCGACCGTCCGCAGCGGCGGAAAAGTCGACGAGCCTCTCTCCCGAACCGGACCCCGGCCAGCCGATCACTTTACCGTGAGACCCGGGCTCCGGCTTGAAACGACGACAAACCGCTCCAGTTCCCTTCAGCAAATTCCGTTTGTCCGGAGGGGCGCCGATGGACGTCTTTGCCGCCAGAGCCGGATTTCTCGTACTCGCCGCCGTCGCGACCATCGCATCCGGCGTCGCCGGCCCGGCACGGGCCGAACTGCTTGCCCGCGTACCGGCGGCGCGCCAGATGGCGGTCTGCGGCGACGTGTTGTTCGTCGGGACCAAGGGGTCCTCGGTCTATGCCGTGCCGTTGTCCGGCGGCAGCGCCCGGCGCGTCGCCTCCGGCTTCTCCGCCCCGAACGGCGTCGCATGCTCGCGCGGCCGCTTGTTCGTCGCTTCGAGGGATAGCGTCACCGCCTTTGCTATCGGGCGGGGCGGTGCTCTGAGTGGCCGGCGCGATATTCGCCGGGACCTGCCGAATTCGGGAGCCCACAGTTTTCGCTATATCGGCGTCGGCCCCGATGCCCGGCTCTATGTGTCGCTCGGTTCGCCGTGCAACATCTGCCTGCCGCGCGGGCTGCAGGGCACGATCGTCAGCATGAACCAAGACGGCTCGGGCCTTCGGCGCGTCGCCTGGGGCGTACGCAATTCGGTCGGCTTCGACTGGCGCGGCGGCACCATGTTCTTTACCGACAACGGCGCCGACGGGATGGGCGACGATATCCCGCCCGACGAACTGAACGCGCTTCGTCCGGGCGGCTTTTACGGCTTTCCCTATTTCGGTGGCCAGGTCCGGCTCAAGGGGTTTGAGGACGCGCCGCCGCCGGCGCGCCAGATTGCGCCGGTCTTCAATTTTCAGGCCCATGTCGCGGCCTTGGGGATCCATTTCTTCCGCAGCCTCGGCGGCGACGCGCTGGTCGCCCAGCACGGCAGTTGGGACAGGTCGGTACCGGTCGGCTATCAGGTGGTCCGGCTGCGCTTCCGGGGCGGGCGGCCGGTCTCGGCGACATCCTTCCTCAGGGACGTCGGCCGGCCGGTGGACGTCAAAGAAGCACCGGACGGTTCCGTCCTCGTGTCCGACGACGCCGGCGGCGCGATTTACATCTTCAGGCAATGAGGCCGCCCGAGGGGTTTGGCGCATCAGTGGCGATTCCCTTCGCTTCGCGGTTCTCGTCTCTTGCAAATCGCGTTTTTCATTCTTGAAAAACACCGTGCGGAATCCAAGCTTCCGATCGCCAACCTCAGATGACATGGTGGGGGAGCATCGAAGCAGGATGGAAGGGAAGGCCATGCTCGACATCTCGATTAAAGGACGCAGACCCTTGGGACGCTCCGGCCTGTCAGCCGCGGCCATCGGCTTGGGCGGCTGGGCAATCGGAGGCTTTTTCACCCTCAACGGCAAGCCGGATGGCTGGGGAGAGGTCGACGACGACCAGTCGATCCGGGCGATCCGCCTCGGCCTCGACATGGGTGCGTCGCTGATCGACACGGCGGATGCCTATGGAACGGGGCACAGTGAGGAGGTGATCGGCCGGGCGCTCCGCGGACGGCGAGGCGATGCGATCATCGCCACCAAGTTCGGATACACCTATGATCGCGCCGCCCGCGCCCTGATCGGCACCGATGTCAGCCCGGCCTATATCAGGCAGGCCTGCGCTGCATCGCTGCAGCGGCTCGGCACCGACTATATCGACCTTTATCAAATTCATGTCGGGGTGCTTTCCGTCGACGAGGCGGATGCGGCCGGCGAGACGCTCGAGAAACTGGTGGAAGAAGGCGCCATCCGTTTCTGGGGCTGGAGCACGGACGACGCCGCCGCGGCGCAGCGCATGCTGAAGTACCCGCATTTCGTCGCGGTCCAGCAGGAACTGAACGTCTTCACGGACGGGCCGGACATACTTGCGCTGTGCGAGAGCTACGACCTCGCCAGCCTCAATCGCTCGCCCTTGGCGATGGGATTCCTGACCGGCAAGTTCGGGACGGATACGCGCTTGCCGCCAAGCGACGTGCGCGCGGCGGGCCACGGCTGGGTGCGCTTCTTCGAGGACGGGGTTCCGCGGGCCGATGATCTGCGGCGCCTCGCTGCTGTGCGGGAACTGCTGACGACCGGCGGCAGGACCTTGGCGCAAGGGGCGCTTGGCTGGATTCTCGCCCGGTCACCCAACACCTTTCCGATACCCGGCTTCAAGACGGAGGCACAGGTGCGGGAAAATCTGGCCGTGCTGGAAATGGGGCCTTTGCCGGTAGCCGCGGTAGCGGAAATCGACGCTCTTCTCGCCAAAAACGGCGATCGGTAGCCGCTCCGGCCGGCACCGCCGCTGCGGCGTTCAGACCCGGACCTTTCGAGCCGGCCGATCGCGGCCAGATCGGCCCGCATGGCGCCGCATGCCGCCGAGGCAGGGCAAACTGTTGCTGTCCTGCAACGATTCCCTTGGCGATTGTTGCAATCCGAAATTGTGTGTTTGCCAATCGGCCGAACTCGTGTATGTTGGCGTCACTTGCAATTCAAGCCAGAGGAGGCGTGAAATGGATTCAATTCTCGTGACTGTGCGCCTCACTCGCGGAACGGCTGCTGTGGCCTCGATGCATCGTGCATCCACGCCAAGCCGATTTTGTGTCCAGGGCTATTAAACCCCGGATTTCCGCCGTTTGGCATACTCCCATTTGACCTGACGTGACCGGCTGACGGAGCGACTTTCTCGTATCCTCGCGTCCGCATCCGTGCGTCTTTCTGACATTCGAAAGGACCTGGCCGCGTCGTTGCGCCGGGACGGAAAATCATGCGTGAAGCACAATTATTAGTTGTTGATACCCTCGGCGCGACGGTCGATGACCTGTGCCGGAAATTCGGCGTCTGGAAGACTGCGCGCGCGCTGCTGACGGCGATATGGAGGCATCGTCAGATGACCAATCAGGTCTCGCATATGTCAAATCGTATGCGCCGCGACATCGGTCTTCCGGAGAATGAAGACCGGCTCCTGGAAGCGAGATTCCCCCTCTGGGATGTCCGGCTTTGAGGTGTCACCCAACTGGGGACCCCCCGGTTGGGTGGGTTCGGGGAGGGGTGCCAGGCGCGCCCCTCCCTTTTTCCTGGCCTGTTCGACGCGGGGGCGAAGTCGATATCAGCGGCGGTCGGCGCGCCGGTCCCGCCTCCCGCACTAACCCAATCGCAGGAATAGCGCGGGAAGACAGCCCGCAGTATCATGGCGCCCTGCTCCTCGCGGGAGGCGAGGGGAGCCAGGGAGGACCGAGCCATGCCTATGTCTTCGGTGCTGCGCTGCCTGTGGGTTAATTGTCTGGCGGCAGCCATTGCTATCATGTCCGCACACTTGGTGAACGCGTCCGACAAGCTTCCGCCGGAGCTCGAGAAGCTCAAGGCGTCGCTTGAAAAATACCAGGATCCGGTGGTTGCCGTGCGCGACGGCTATTTCTCGACGCTGGGCTGCGTCACCTTTGCGACCGGCACGATGGGGGTACATTTCCTCAACCCCGCGCTGATCGGCCCGGAGCCCGATCCGATGAAGCCGACCCTGCTGGTCTACGAGCCGGTTGGCGACAAGCTGCAACTCGTCGCCGTGGAGTGGCTGATACCGCTCGCGACGGGTATCAAATCGAAGCCTGAACTGTTCGGCCAGCCGTTCGACGGGCCGATGGAGGGCCATGAGCCGCTCCTGCCGGCGCAACTGCATCATTACGATCTGCATGCCTGGATCTTCAAACCGAATCCGCTCGGCCTGTTCCATCCAGTCAATCCGGACGTGAAGTGTCCTGAAGGGCCCTATACTTTGCTGGAAGAGGCGCCGAAGTCCGTGCCGCATCACGGAGTTCAGTGAGGGGCGTCGAGACCCAAACCTGCGTGGTCAGTGATCCCGGTGTCGAGCGGAGCCCTGGATGCGACCGTCCAGGGCGGACGTGAACGACGGGAAGCGATAGCCGTCCAGCGGCGAGAGGCCCTTGGTTTCGGCAGATTCGCGTTTGCGCCCGCGTGGGGCCAACATCTCGGTGCCAAGGTTGTCGAGATATTCCAGAGCCTGTTTGGCTGCCTCCGCGGTGACCCGGCTGCCGTCCTCCTTGGCCGCGCTTCGCAGTTCGTTTCGGACATCATCCACGGCTTCGGCGAGGAAACGTTGCGGGTCGTCCGTCTGCGCGGCAATCCAGTTCAGCAGGCGGCACGTCAGCATCTCGTTGACGCGCATCGCGGCGACCGTCTGGCCGAGCATCAGTGTCAGTTTCTGAAGCTTGTTTTCGTTCTGAGGCATCGGGCTCTTCCGTTCTTGTTTTGCGTTCGCCTCCACCGGCGCTGTCCTGGCCGCGGGACAGCCATCGGCAGCCGGCTTGCGTGGCATTGGCTGAACGGCAGGCGACATGATTTGTTCCGTCTGCCGGCTCGGCCGGCAACCGCCCCAGGAACCAACAAGCCTCTGGCCGCGTTCGCGCAGTTCAGAAGGAGACCGCTAGATGGAGCCGATCTTTACCCGCTTCACCAACAAGATTTCCGATCTCGCTGGACGGCCGCCCGCCTTTGCCGTTGCGTTTGCGGCGATCGTCGTTTGGGCCATTCTCGGGCCGCTTTTCGATTTCTCGGCACGATGGCAGCTCGTCGTCAATACCGGCACGACGATCATGACATTCTGGATGGTCTTCGTGCTTCAGAACTCCCAAAACCGCGACCGTATCGCGGTGCAGGCAAAGATCGACGAGCTCATCCGCGTCAGCGACGCCGAGAACCGCTACATCGGAATCGAGAAGCTCGACGAGCGTCAGCTGAAGGAGGTTCGCCGCACCTGCATGCAAGAGGGTACCGACGCGCGGGAGGCGGAGAATGGTGTCACAGGCAGCGACTGCCAGGCGTGACCGTCCCCGGAACCTTGGCGAAGGCGTGGAACCAAACATGCCCGCGGACGTTGTCTCGACAGAGGTGGGAGGTGAAGTATGAGACACATGGACATCCGTAAGCTCGAAAAATTCCATGCCAAGCATGTCTGGGACGTGGCGGAGTATTGCCGGCGCACCGGACTTCACAAGACCGAGGAGCAACGCCTGATCAAGGTTCTCGGCAGATATGCTTCGAGCCACGAGCTGCAGATGAATGTCGTGCGTCCCCAAACGCGCACGCGCTGAGGCGTGATCGCGCGTCGTTTTGCGGAGCAAGCGCGTGTGGGCAGTCCTTGGCGGTGCATTCCTGTTTATCAGCGGCGTTCTCGTCATGACGTGGGAAGCGCTTGGCCGGCGACGGCTGAGCGAGCCGCCGCATCCCGTCGATAATGATCCACAGACGCTGGAACCAGGGCATCAGGGCTTGCGGTTCCTCGGCCTGACGCGGACCTGGCCCGCGACGCTGCTGATGGCGCTCGGGGCCATCCTCCTGCTCATCGGTGCAATCCGCTACGCCCTGGTCATCTGAACAAAGCGCGTCGCATTATTCACGCGGCGCTCTAGCCTAAGCGGAACTGATCTCGATAAGAAAAACTTCAGAGGCGATATCGGCGGACAGAGTGACGGCGACAGGCTGGAGCACTGCCGTGTCCAGCGCATGCAAGGTCGCAGAGACGCCTTCGGTTGAAAGTGCGACGCTGCCGCGGTGGCAGAAGAAAATGAGTTCGCGGGCGTGCGAGGTGATCGGTTGCGAATGCTCGACATGGAGCTTTCGCACCCGGTGCCTGAGCGACTGCCGGCGCGTCATGACATTCAGGTCGGTGATCGGGCCATTGGCGAGCTTGGCCGAGGTGGTGACGTCGGCGGGGAAGGAGAGGGGCGCGTCGGCCACGGTCAAAAGCTTCGGCGGGCGGCCCTCGATCGACAGCGTCATGCCGGCGCCTTCGAGAATGGAGAGCGTCCGGTCGATGCCCGGAAAGCTGGAAAACAGCCCGTCATTGGCAACCGTCGCCATGCTGACGCGCCAGTCGAAATCGGAAAGCGGCGCACGATCCGGTGACACGGCGATTTCGATAGTCTCGCCGCCGCCGTTCTTCCAGGGCATGTGCCTGTAGTCGTTAGAGCGCAGGATCTTCATGGTGCCACTCCTCGCATGAGGTCGCGCATCCGGTCGAAGTCCTCGTTCATCGGCCGGTCGTCGGCATAGGTTGAGATTGCTCCGCGAATGCGGCCGTAAAGTGCATCGGTGCGCGGTGCCCTGCCGCGGGAATACGGCTGCAGGTCGTAGGCCTGTGCTGCCGCCAGCAGTTCGATCGCGACGATCCGTTCGAGATTGTCGAGGATCGCCAAGACTTTCCATGCGGCAGGCGTGGCATGGGTCAGGATGTCCTCCTGCAGCGCGGAGGTGATGCCGCCATCAAGGCTTGCCGGCGCCGCCAGCCGGCGGTTCTCGGCGACGAGGGCGGTGCCCGTGTACTGGGCAATCATGAAGCCGGAGGAGACGCCGCTGTCATCGGCAAGAAACGCCGGAAGACCGCTCACCAGAGGGTTCACCAGACGGTCGATGCGCCGCTCCGAAATTGCAGCGACTTCGGCTACGGCGACGGCGAGGCTGTCGAGCGCGAGGCCGAGCGCCGCCCCGACGGCATGGGCTTGCGAATGCACCCGCGGCGCCTCGGGCGAGCCGGAGACGGCAGGATTGTCGGTGACGCTCGAAAGCTCGCGGTCGACGATACCGGCGACGTGGTCGAAGGCATCACGCGCTGCGCCGTGGACCTGCGGCACGGCGCGGAGGCTCAACGGGTCCTGCGTGCGGCGGCCGGCCGTCTCGGCGAGCATCGGGCTCTCGGCCAGCCAGTCGCGCAGGGCCTTGCCGACGGCCTGGAGGCCCGGCGACTGCCGCAGTGCCAATGGCCCCTCGGCAAAGGCCTCGGCCTGGCTGCCGAGATTTTCATAAGTCATCGCCGCGGCCGCATCGGCCCAGCGGAAGAGCCGTTCCGTCCGGGTCAGCGCCAGCGCCGCCTGGCCGGTGGCGCAGGGCGTGCCGTTGACGAGGCTCAGTCCCTCTTTCGCCTGAAGCCGCAGCGGCTCGAGCCCGATGCGGGCGAGCGCTTCGGAGCCGCTCAACCTATCGGTCCCTTGTGTGGTCGTGCCATGACCGATCAGAACGAGGCCGATGGCAGCAGCGTGAGTGAGATAGCCGACCGAGCCACGCGAGGGTATGAGAGGAACGACGTCGGCGTTGAGCAGTGCCAGCAGCGCCTCGACCGTCTCGATCCGAACGCCGGAGTAGCCGTGGGCGAAATTGGCGATCTGCGCTGCCATCACCGCACGCGCTTCGCCGCGCCCGAGCGGGTCGCCGACGCCGCAGGCGTGGCTCAGGATGATGTTGTGTGACAGGGCATGCTGGTTGTCGCGGCTGATCACAACATCGCAAAGCGCGCCGACGCCCGTGTTGATGCCGTAGCCGCGCATGCCGCGCTCGACCAGCGCATCAACGATCCGGCGCGCATCGATGATCCGCTGACGCGCGCGCGCGGACAAGGCGAGGCGGGCGCCGTCAGCGACGGCGGCGATATCACGCCATGTCAGCGGCCCATCGATGGTGATCGTTTCAACCATGCTTCTCGGGTCTTCCCTGCCGGCGCTGGACGAAGCGCGCGACATAGTCGTTTGCCGGATTGTCGAGAATATCACCGGGCGAGCCGACCTGCACGACCTGACCGTCCTTCAGGATCGCAATTTCGGATCCGATCCGCAGCGCCTCGTCGAGGTCGTGGGTGATGAAGACGATGGTCTTTGCGAGATTCTGCTGCAGTTGCAGCAACTGATCCTGCATATCGCTGCGGATCAGCGGATCGAGCGCGCTGAAGGCCTCGTCCATCAGGATCACGTCGGTATCCGCGGCGAGCGCCCGCGCAAGGCCGACGCGCTGCTTCATGCCCCCGGAGAGCTGATGCGGGAATTTCGCGTCATAACCCGAGAGGCCGACCGTCTCGATCCATTTCATGCCGATCTCGCGGGCGTCGGCCTTCGAGACGCCGCGCACGCGCTGGCCGTAGACGACATTCTGCAGCACGGTCCGGTGCGGCATCAGGGCGAAGCTCTGGAAGACCATGCTGACGCGCCGCATGCGGAAGGCGCGCAGTGCCTTGGCGTCGAGATCGAGGATGTTGCTGCCGTCGAACACGACCTCGCCGCTCGTCGGCTCGATCAACCGGTTGATGTGGCGCACCAGGGTCGACTTGCCGGACCCGGAAAGGCCCATGATCACGAAGATCTTGCCGGCGCCGATCTTCAGGCTGACGTCGTTGAGACCGACGCTGCAGGCGGTTCGGGCAAGGATATCGGCCTTGTCCAGGCCATCCTTGGCCATGGCAAGCGCCGTCTTCGCGTCATGCCCGAAGATTTTGTAGACGTTGCGGATTTCGATATCAGCCATTGCGGGCGTCCTCCGTCCGGGGCTTGCCGAAGCCCTGCGTAATGCGGTCGAGTACGATTGCGAGAATGACGATGCCGATGCCGGCCTCCAGGCCCTTGCCGACATCCAGCGTCTGGATGCCGTTCAGCACCTGCTCGCCGAGACCGCGGGCGCCGATCATCGAGGCGACGACGACCATCGACAATGCCATCATGATCGTCTGGTTGAGACCGGCCATGATCGTCGGGGTGGCGAGCGGCAGCTCTACCCCGAACAGGATCTGCGTCGGACTGCCGCCAAAGGCGGTTGCCGCCTCGACAACCTCGCCGTCGACCTGGCGGATGCCGAGGTCGGTCAGGCGGATCAGCGGCGGAACCGCGTAGATGATGGTCGCCAGGATCGCCGGCACCTTGCCGAGACCGAAGAGCATCAGCGCCGGGATCAGGTAGACGAAGCTCGGCATGGTCTGCATGACGTCGAGAACCGGCAGGGTGACGTTGCGCACGACCCGGCTCTTGGCGACCAGGATGCCGATCGGCACGCCGATCACCACAGAGACGATGGTCGCCATCAGCATCAGGGCGAGCGTCTGCATCGTCAGGTCCCATAGACCCAGCACGCCGACGGCGAGAAGCAGAACACCGACGGCAAGCGTCAGCGTCCAGCGCTTCGAACTCTGCCAGGCGAGCGCCATGAAGGCGAGGATGACGAGCCACCAGGGCAGGCCGCGCAGGATCCATTCGATGAACAGGACCGCCTTCAGGATGACGCCGCTGATCGCCTTGAACACCCAGCCGTAGTTGGTGACGAGCGCCTGGATGAACTCATTCACCGGGGCGCGGATCGAAAGATTGAGAGAATCCGGAAACATCGGAAATTCCTTGCTCGGAGAGCCGCCGGCGATCATCGCCGCCTGTTCGCGGGCATCTTGTCAGTTTGCGGGCGCCGCGCCTGTCCGTGATGGCTCGGTAAGGCGCGGCGAACGCAGACGGGGTTTAGTTCGTCCTACTTGAGGCTCGCCTCGATCTTGCCGCGGGCCTCTTCGGAGACCCACTTGCCCCAGATGTCGGCCTTGGTCTTCAGGAACTCAGCCGCGGCGGCGGTTGCGTCGACCTTGTTGTCGGCCATATAGGCGAGGCTGCCGTTGACGTCTTCGAGCGGAAATGTCGCCTTCTCGAGGATCGCGATGATCTCCGGAGCCTCGGACGCGAAGGTGCTGTTGACGCCATAGGCGACATCCACGGAGGGGAAGGCGCAGCCCTGGTCACGCTTGCCGTTGGCGCTGCTCAGTTCCTTCCAGCAGGCTTCGTTGTAGGCCGGCTCTTCGAGCTGGACCAGCTTGAACTTGCCCATGATCGCGGTCGGCGACCAGTAGTAGAACAGGATCGGCTCACCCTGGAGATAGGCGGAGGTGATTGCCGAATCGAGCGCCGTGCCGGTGCCGGGGCGGAAGTTCACATAGGCTTCGCCGAGCTTGTAGGCTTCGAGCTTGGCGGTGCTGACGCCCTCGCAGGT
This sequence comes from Sinorhizobium fredii NGR234, assembly GCF_000018545.1. Taxonomy (NCBI): domain Bacteria; kingdom Pseudomonadati; phylum Pseudomonadota; class Alphaproteobacteria; order Hyphomicrobiales; family Rhizobiaceae; genus Ensifer; species Ensifer fredii. Next base: position 2,855,812 of record NC_012587.1, on the reverse strand, counting down.
CCAGCCGGAGGGGCAATTCAGGAAGCGTCCCTTGGATGGCTCTTCCGGGTCGGCAAAGACTTCGACGATCTTCTGGTCGGAAAGCTGCGAAACGCTCTTGAGGTCCGGCGCCTTGGCTTCGATGTTGCGAGCCGGATCGCCGTGGACGACATAGTCCGGCACGAACCAGCCCTCGCTGGCGCCCACGAAGGTCTTGCCGACGGCAACCACATTTTTCTCTTCGACCGCCTTGTTCCAGATGTCCGAGCGGCCGAGCCATTCCTCGGCAAAAATCTGCACGTCGTTGTTGGCTGTCGCCTGTTCGAGCGTCACGGAATTGCCGGGGATCGAATCGACCTGGCAATCGTAACCCTTGGCGAGGATCGTCTTCATCACCTCGGTGATGAAGGCGCCGCTTTCCCAATCGATGCCGGCGAAGGTCACGGTCTTGCCGTCGCCGCAATAGGAAGCATTGGCGCTGCCGGCGGAAGCGGCGAGCATCAGGCCGGCGGCGGCGAAGGTCAGTTTCATGGTGCTGATCGACATGCGCATTCCCCTTTTTTTGATCGTCGACTGGATTCTATTTCAACTTGGTCAGAACTCGCGCGAAGGCGCGATCGATGTCTTCCTCCCGGTCATGGCGTCCGTTGCGGATCTTCCATTGGCCCGCGACCATGACGTCGCGGACCGTCTCGCCGCCGAGCGCAAAGAGCCAGCGGTCGAGAATCTGATTGCCGCTCGCGGCGGCGATATAGGGATTGGCACCGTCGAGCACGACGAGGTCCGCCCGGGCGCCGGCCGAGATGCCTGCTGCGCCGAGGCCCACAGCCTGCGTACCGCCGGCGAGTGCGGCGTCGAAAATCGTCCTGCCGACGGAAGCACCCGGGCCGGCGAGCCGGTTGCGCTTGCGGTCGCGCAGCCGCTGGCCATATTCGAGAAGCCGCAGCTCTTCCGCGACGCTGGTCGCCACATGGCTGTCGGTGCCGATGCCGAAGCGCCCGCCGGCGGCCAGAAAATCCGTGGCGGGGAAAATGCCGTCGCCGAGATTGGCCTCTGTCGCCGGGCAGAGGCCGGCAACCGCGCCCGACTTCGCCAGGCGTTCGGTTTCCGCCGCCGTCATGTGCGTCGCGTGAATGGCGCACCAGCGCTCATCGACAGGCATCTCGTCGATGAGCCACTCGACCGGGCGGCGGCCGCTCCAGGCGAGGCAATCCTCGACCTCGCGGGTCTGTTCGGCGACGTGGATGTGGATCGGTCCGGAAACCGGGGCGGCGCCGAGGATCGTCCGCATCTCGTCCGGCGTCGCGGCGCGCAGCGAATGAATGGCATAGCCGAGCTCGGCGCCGGCTTCGGCGCTCGCCGGAACGAGGCGCTCGAGAAGGGCAAGAAAGCGATCCGGATCGTGCAGGAAGGGGCGTTGTCCCGGATTGGGCGCCATGCCGCCGAAATTGGCATGCGCGTAGAAGACCGGCAAATGCGTGAGGCCGATGCCCGCGGCTTGCGCCGCGTTGACGATGCGCAGCGACATCTCCGCGGGGTCGGCATAGGGAGTGCCGTCTGCCTGATGATGCAGGTAGTGGAACTCGACGACGCGGCCGAAGCCGCCCTTCAGCATCTCCACGTAAAGCTTGGTGGCGATCGCCTCGACATCGTCCGGATCGACCAGCCCAACGGTGCGGTACATCTCTTCGCGCCAGGTCCAGAAGCTGTCGTCGCCGCTGCCCGCCACTTCGGCGAGGCCGGCCATGGCGCGCTGAAAAGCATGGGAGTGCAGGTTCGGCATGGCCGGAACGACGGGACCGGCGGCACGCCCATCGCCCCGGGCCGGCGCCTGGCCGGCTTCAACCGCGGCGATGTGCCCATCAGCGCCGATGGAAATGACGACGTTCTCCGCCCAGCCCGTCGACAGAAGCGCCTGCTCGGCGAAGAGCCGGTGAGCGGAAAAGGCAGGCATCGCTTCCTCCTGTACGTGGTTGTATATGGAACTATAGATATTTTCTGGTGGCGCGCAACCTCAAAATCGTCGAAAACAGTTCAAGAGCCGCCGAAGGCATGTCGGTTCAGGCCGACGAACGGAGTATTCATGACGTCAATGGAGCGCAAAAGCGATGTATCCGCCTTTGAGGATGGGCCTATCCCGCGTTATGAAGCGGTGAAGCAGTTCATCCGTAGCCGTATCGAAAGCGGCGAGTGGCCGGCGCATCATCGCATCCCCTCCGAAAACGACATCGTCGCGGATCTCGGGGTCAGCCGGATGACCGCGAACCGCGCCCTGCGCGAACTGGCCAGCGAGGGCGCCATTACCCGGGTGCAAGGCGTCGGTTCCTTCGTCGCCGCGCAAAAGGGCAGCACGGCGCTGCTCGAAGTCCGCAACATTGCCGACGAAATTCGTGAGCGTGGCCACCGTCACACCTCCCATATCGATCGCCTCGAGGAAAGGTCGGCGAGCCCCGAGATTGCCGACGCACTGGGGCTCGCGACCGGGGCACGGGTCTTCCACTCGATCATCGTTCACGCGGAGAATGGCGTGCCGATCCAGATCGAGGACCGCTTCGTCAACCCGGTGATCTGCCCCGACTACCTGGCACAGGATTTCGCCGGCATGACGCCGAACGCCTATCTGACGCTGGTGGCACCGATCACCCGCACCGAACAGGTCGTCGAGGCGGTGTTGCCGCAGCCTTGGGAGTGCAAGCTGCTTTCGATCGGCCGCGACGAACCTTGCCTGATGATCCGACGCCGGACCTGGTCGGAAAACAGGAACGTCACGGTCGCGCGACTCATCTATCCCGGCACGCGCTATCGTCTCGAGGGCGTTTCATCGTAAGAAGCCTTCAGATGGACGGGAGCGAAATATGGAAGAGGACGCGCTGAAGCGTCGCACCGAGCTCGCAAGGCCCGATGTGTCGGCCGACGAGGCGAGGACGATCCTGCTGGAGCATTACGGTCTATCCGGCGATATCGCCGAACTCGGCAGCCAGCAGGACCGCAACTACCGCATCGACACGGCCAATGGCCGCTTCGTGCTGAAGATAGCAAGGGCGGAATATGCGCGCGTCGAGCTGGAAGCCCAGAACGCCGCGTTGCGCCACGTGGGCGCCAAAGCCGATGCGCCGGTGGTGCCGCAGGTCGTTCCGGCGCACGACGGCGATGAGATCGTCAGCGCCGCCGTGCGCGGCGTCACTTATCAGTTCCGGCTGCTGACCTATCTCGAGGGAACGCCGCTGACGCGCCGCAAGCACCTCTCGGCGGAAACCGTCTCGGCCCTCGGTGACCTCGCCGGCCGGCTCGCCGCCGCGCTCGCCGACTTCGACCATCCGGGGCTCGACCGGCAACTGCAATGGGATCTCCGGCGGGCGGGTCCGGTGGCGCTCGAGCTGCTTTCGGCGATGACGGACGTGGATCTCCGCAAGCGTATCGCCGAGGCGATGGTCGGCGCGATGCGCCGCGTCCAGCCGCTGATGCCGGAGTTGCGCCTGCAGGCGATCCATCAGGATGTCACCGACGACAATGTGGTGAGCAGGGCCGATAAAAGCGGCCGCCTCGTTCCCGAGGGGGTCATCGACTTCGGCGACGTGCTGAAGGGCTGGTTGCTCGCGGAGCTTGCCGTCACCTGCGCGTCGCTGCTTCACCACGCCGATGGCGATCCCTTCCGCATCCTGCCGGCAGTCAAGGCTTTCCACGCCGTCTGCCCGCTGACCGAGGCCGAAATCAAGGCGCTCTGGCCGCTGATCGTCGCGAGAGCCGGCATTCTTGTCGCGAGTTCCGCACGGCAGCTCGAGATCGAGCCGGACAATGCCTATGTCCAGGGCAACGCCGCGCACGAGCGCGAGATCTTCGATGTCGCGGTCTCCGTTCCCTTCGAGCTGATGGATCATGCCATCCACCAGGCCATCGGCAAGGAGCTGGCCCCGGTCGCCCCGCCGATAGTCGGCCGCCTGCTGCCGGACATCGACCCGGGCAGCGTCGCGATTGTCGACCTGTCGCTGCTCGGACCGCATCTGCCCGCCGACCGCTGGCATTACGAGGACACCGAAGCGCTGCTCCTGCAGTCGGCGGCGCGTGCGGCCGGCGCTGCTGCGACCCGCTACGGTGAATTCCGCCTGACGGAAACCCGGCTGCTCCAGGCAAACGGGCCGCAAACCCTGGCCCTCCATGTCGACCTCTGCCTGCATGGGCAGATGTCGGTGCACGCGCCCTTCGCCGGCCAACTGCACGAGCGTGGCGGCAGACTGATCCTCTCGGCGCAAGGCCTCCACCTTCATCTGTTGGGAATCGAGCCGGCAGGCGTAGAGAGTGGAAGCGTCGAGGCAGGCGAGCGGATCGGGACTATCCCCGCCGACCCCATGGCGCTTGGCTTCATGCGCGTGCAGCTCTCAAACGCCGCGGAAATCGACCCGCCGCCTTTCGCGCGGCCGCATCAGGCGGAAGCCTGGCGCCGGCTCTGCCCGTCGCCAGCCGATGTCCTCGGTTTCGATTGCGACGCGCCGCCACCGCAAGCGGCGGCGCTGCTCGAACGGCGACAACGACATTTCGCGCGGCCGCAGAAGAACTACTACCGCAATCCGCCCGAGATCGAGCGCGGCTGGAAGGAGCACCTCTTCGACGTCGAGGGGCGGGCCTATCTGGACATGGTCAACAACGTCACCATCGTCGGGCATGGCCATCCGCGCCTCTCCGCCGCGGTCGGGCGGCAATGGTCGCTGCTCAACACCAATTCCCGCTTCCATTACGCGGCGGTCGCCGAGTTTTCGGAGCGGATTGCCGCTCTTGCACCGGAAGGCCTCGACACGGTCTTTCTCGTCAACAGCGGATCGGAGGCGAACGACCTCGCCATCCGGCTCGCCTGGGCTCATTCCGGGGCACGCACCATGCTCTCGCTGCTCGAGGCCTATCATGGCTGGACGGTGGCAAGCGACGCAGTCTCTACTTCGATCGCCGATAATCCGCAGGCTTTGACGACACGGCCGGACTGGGTGCATCCGGTCGTCTCGCCGAACACCTACCGTGGACCCTATCGCGGCCAGGGCTCGACCGGCGACTACGTGGGCGCTGTGACCACAAAGCTCAAAGAACTGGACGAAAAGGGCGAAAGCCTTGCCGGCTTCATCTGTGAAGCGGTCTACGGCAATGCCGGCGGCATTCCGCTGCCGCCCGGCTATCTCGAAGCCGTCTACCAGATGGTCAGGGCGCGCGGCGGTATCTGCATCGCCGACGAGGTGCAGGTCGGTTACGGCCGGCTGGGGCATCATTTCTGGGGCTTCGAGGAACAGGGCGTCGTGCCGGATGTCATCACCGTCGCCAAGGGCATGGGCAATGGCCACCCGCTCGGTGCGGTGATTACCCGCCGCGAGATCGCCGACGCTCTGGAGAAGGAGGGGTACTTCTTCTCTTCATCCGGCGGCAGTCCGGTGAGCTCGGTCGTCGGTCTCACCGTCCTCGACATTCTGCATGATGAGGCCTTGCAGGAAAACGCCCGCACCGTGGGTGATCACCTGAGGGACCGGTTGCAAGCGCTCGCGCAACGCTTCCCGATCGTCGGCGCGGTGCACGGCATGGGTCTCTATCTCGGTGTCGAATTCGTCCGCGACCGCGAGACGCTGGAACCGGCGACCGAGGAGACGGCGGCAATCTGCGACCGTCTCCTCGACCTCGGCGTCATCATGCAGCCGACCGGCGATCATCTCAATGTGCTGAAGATCAAGCCGCCGCTCTGCCTCAGCCGCGAGAGCGCCGATTTCTTTGCCGATATGTTGGCGAGGGTGCTGGAGGAGGGGTGGTAGAAACGCCAAGGCAGCCCTTCCGTCTCGACCGCAGCGAAGGCCCCTCCCCACAAGGGACCCACAAGGGGGAGGGACTTGCCAGCCGCACTGTTCCCGCCTTCATCACAACCTTGGCGTCAAGCGCAGGTTTCGAAAAATGGTAGGCGATTGCACCGAAGCCCCCCCACCTGTGGCGAGGGGTTGGGGAGGGGTTCTTTTTCCAAGATAAAACACGCGGCCGTCTTTCGCCTCGTCTCTTGCCCGCACTACCCCTCGCTCAGCATCTCCCGCTCGCCGGCCAAAAGGTCGACGAGGCTGCGGCGGACGCGGCCGATGTCGCGCATCGGCGGTTCGCCGAAGTGGCGGGCATATTCGCGGCTGAACTGCGACTGGCTGTCATAGCCGACCTGGTGGCCGGCATCGCCGGCGTCGAGGCGTTCCTCCAGCATCAGGCGTCGCGCCTCCTGCAGGCGAAGCTGCTTCTGGTATTGCAGCGGGCTCATCGCCGTGATCGCCTTGAAATGATGATGCAGCGAGGAGACGCTCATGCTGACCCGGCTTGCCAGGTCGTCGATGCGCAGCGGGCGGGAATAATGCTCCTTCAGCCAGGCGACGGCGCGGCCGATCTGGTGCGGCTGGCTTTCAGCGGTCGTCATCTGACGCAGCCTCGCACCATGCGGCCCCACGAGCAGCCGATAGAGGATTTCCTGTTCGATGAGGGGCAGCAGGATGGGCATCTCGGCGTGCCGATCCAGGAGCCGCAGCAGCCGCAGCGCCGCGTCTTCGAGATCGGCCGTGAGCGTGTTGACCGTCATGCCGCGCGACGATGCGGGCGATGCTGCCGGCTGTTCGCCGAGCCTGTCGAGCAGCGCGGGAATCTTCGTCGTATCGATCTGAAAGTTCATGCTGAGATAGGGTTCGTCGGCGGAAGCCAGCGAGATCTGCGAGAATACCGGCAGGTCGATTGAGGTCAGCAGATAGTCCGATGCGCCGTAGACGAACAACTCCCCGCCGAGCAGGACGCGCTTGGCGCCCTGGACGATGATTGCCAGGCTCGGCTTGTAGGCGGCGCAATTCGGCTTGGCGGAGCTCGAATGCCGGTGAATGCTGAGGCCCGGAACGATCGTCGGGTGGTCGCCGTCCACCTCGGCAATCCTAGCAATGATCTCGATCATCTCCTGGCGCGGCGTCCGTTGCATGTCTGACATCTTCGGTATTCTTCCCGGTGCTTTGGCTTGCGAGATGGGGCACAAATAGGAGGAGGAAGTTTTGGCGCAACGGCCGTTCTTCATTCTTGCAGGATTGTGCAAAAACTTTGCAGGATCGCACTAACGCAGTGGCGTCCGGGACAGCATAGTCCGCCTTGCCGCCCGAGGTCCATGCCTCCGCGCGGCGCGCTATTCCCAGAGCGGGATGAGGAAAAGTGCGTGCGGTTTTCCGCCCGCATCCCGCTCTAACTCTTAGGAATCGATCACGTTCATGATTTTGGGTCGATTCGACCCAAAATCATCGTGATCTAGACATGAAGGAAAGACCCCATGGCCATTGCAAGAGGATATGCGGCGACCGACGCATCGAAGCCGCTCGCCCCTTTCACCTTCGAACGCCGCGAACCGCATGACGACGACGTCGTCATCGACATCCAATATTGCGGCGTCTGCCATTCCGACATCCACCAGGCCCGCAACGAGTGGGGCAACTCGACCTTCCCCATGGTGCCGGGCCACGAAATCGTCGGCATCGTTCGGGCGGTCGGCTCGAAGGTTACGAAGTTCAAGCGCGGCGACCGGGTCGGTGTCGGCTGCTTCGTCGATTCCTGCACGACCTGCGCCAGCCGCGATCTCGATCTCGAACACTATATGCCCGGGCTGGTCGTGACCTATAACGGCGTCGAGGCGGATGGAAAGACCCCGACCCAGGGCGGCTATTCCGACCACATCGTCGTCAAGGAAGGCTATGTTCTCTCGATTCCGGAGAACCTGCCGCTCGATGCGGCCGCCCCGCTGCTTTGCGCCGGCATCACCCTCTACTCGCCGCTGCGCCACTGGAAGGCCGGACCCGGAAAGAAGGTGGCGATCGTCGGCATGGGCGGTCTGGGTCACATGGGCGTCAAGCTCGCCCATGCGATGGGTGCCGAAGTCACCGTCCTCAGCCAGAGCCTTTCCAAGAAGGAAGACGGCCTGAAGCTCGGTGCCGACCACTATTATGCAACGAATGATCCGCAAACTTTCGAGAAGCTCGCCGGAAGCCTCGATCTGATCATCTGCACCGTAGGGACCGAGATCGACTGGAATGCCTATCTCAATCTCTTGAAGGTCGACGGTGATTTCGTGGTCGTCGGCATTCCGGAAAATCCGGTGCCGGTCCATGCCTTCTCGCTGGTGCCGGCGCGGCGCAGCATCTCCGGCTCGATGATCGGATCGATCAAGGAAACGCAGGAGATGCTCGATTTCTGCGGTGAGCACAACATCGTCTCGGAGATCGAGATCATCCAGATGCAGGAGGTCAACGCGGCCTATGAGCGGGTGCTGAAGAGCGACGTGCGCTATCGCTTCGTGATCGACATGGCGTCGATCAAGGCGTGAAGATCACGGGCGCCGTGTGTCCCATCGGATATACGGCGCTATATCGAGCGTATGAGCGGAAGGAAGAGCAGGGGGCGATACCCCCCTCTGCCCTGCCGGGCAGAGGGGGGTACCACCCGGATCCCACCTAGACGAGCGGCAGCGGCCCGTCGTTCTTGATTTCCTCCATCACCGCATAGGTACGGGTTTCCTTGACGCCCGGCAGCGTCCACAGCACCTGGCCGAGGAAATTGCGGTAGGCGGCCATGTCCTCGAAGCGGGTCTTGACGAGGTAGTCGAAGCCGCCGGCGACCATGTGACATTCGAGCACGGCCGGCGCCTGTCTGATGGCGGCGGCGAACTGGTCGAAGACTTCCGGCGTCGTCTTGTCGAGCATCACTTCGATGAAAACCAATAGCCCGAAGCCGAGCTTGTGCGGATCGAGGCGCGCCCCGAAGCCGGAGACGTAGCCTTCCTTCAGGAGCCGCCGCAGCCGCTCGCTGGTCGCCGTCGGCGAGAGGCCGACACGGTCCGCCAGTTCGAGATTGGTGATCCGCCCGTCCGCCTGCAGGATGTTGAGGATCCGGCGATCGGTCTTGTCGATCTGATGCATCTGTCCGCCCCCCGCTTGCGTCTCTCAGGCGGCAAGCCGCGTTTCTGTGAGTTTCACCCAATAGGAAATCCCGTGCGGGATCACATCGTCGTTGAAGTCGTAGGCGGGGTGGTGGAGCCCGGCGGACTCGCCGTTTCCGATGAAGACGAAGGCGCCCGGCCGGGCAAGCAGCATGTAGGAAAAGTCCTCGCCACCCATCATCGGGTCGAGCGCGGCATTGACATTGCCTTCGCCCGCGACCGTCGCGGCGACGGCAAGGGCATGGCCGGTCTCTGTCGCATGGTTGACGGTCACCGGATAGTTACGGCCGTACCAGACGTCGACAGTCGCGCCATAGGCGCCGGCAATGCTCTCGGCGATCTGGCGAATCCGTGCCTCGCCGGTGTCGCGCACCTGCGGGGTGAGGGCACGCACCGTGCCGGCCAGAACCGCCTGCTCCGGAATGACGTTGTGGGCGAAGCCGGCATTGAACTTGGTGACGGAGACGACGATCGAGGCGAGCGGGTCGACGGTGCGCGAGGCGATCGTCTGCAGCGCGTTGACGATCTGCGCGCCGATGGCAATCGGGTCGATGGTCTTGTGCGGCTGTGCGGCGTGGCCGCCGCGACCTTTCACGGTGATGGTGAACTCGTCGGTCGAGGCCATGATCGGGCCGACGCGGCTGCCGAAATGGCCGACCGGCATGCCGGGCATGTTGTGCATGCCGTAGACTTCCTCGATAGCGAAGCGCTCCATCATGCCGTCCTTGACCATTTCGTTGCCGCCGCCGCCGCCTTCCTCGGCCGGCTGGAAGATGACGGCGACGTTGCCGGAAAAATTGCGCGTCTCGGCGAGATATTTCGCCGCACCGAGCAGCATCGCCGTATGGCCGTCATGGCCGCAGGCGTGCATCTTGCCGGGCGTGGTCGAGGACCAGGCCTTGCCGCTCGTCTCGGTAATCGGCAGTGCGTCCATGTCGGCCCTGAGGCCGATGGTGCGCCCCGCGCCGAGATTGCCGCGGATGAGACCGACGACGCCGGTTCGGCCGAGGCCGGTCACGATCTCGTCAACGCCGAATTCCCTCAGTTTCTTTTCGACGAAGGCTGCCGTATTTTCCACCGCGAACAGGAGCTCCGGGTTCATGTGCAGGTGGCGCCGCCATTCGGTCACTTCGTTCTGGAGTTCGGCTGCACGGTTCAATATCGGCATGATGCTTCCCTGTGGGTCTGTTCGGTGGATGGGCCTGGCGGCCAGGTGATTGGGCTTTGCCATCTCCTTGCCATATAGGCTAAATAGCCGGACGATACGAGGCAACTGCGGAAATTCGAGGTTAAGGTAGTGGTGACAGTTCGACTCCTGATGCGCAACAGGGCAGGCGCGATCGGCGTTCTTGCCGGTGTTTGTGCGGCATTGGCGGCGGCGCTTCCGGTGTCGGCCAATCCGCGGCTCGTCGTCGATGTCGCAACCCTGAAAGTCTACGAGCACCAGGACATCTTCCAGAAATGGTATCCGGCGTCGCTGACCAAGCTGATGACGGCCTATACGACGTTTCAGGCGATCAAGGCCGGCCAGCTGACACTGGAAAGCCCCGTCGTCATGACGAAGAACGCCGCGTCCGAGCCACCGAGCAAGATGTTCTACAAGCCCGGCCAGGCGATGACGCTCGACAGCGCGCTGAAGATGATGCTCGTCAAATCGGCAAACGACGTTGCCGTGGCGATTGCGGAAACGGTCAGCGGGTCTGAGCAGGCGTTCATCGACCGGATGAATGCGGAAGCGCGGCGGATCGGCATGACCTCGTCGCATTTCATCAATGCCAACGGTCTGCCTGGCCAGGGCCAGTACACGACGGCGCGCGACCTCGCCGTGCTGGCGATCACGCTGAAGCGCGAATTCCCCCAATACGCCTCCTATTTTTCGCTGGAAGGCTTCACCACCGGCAAGAAGGACTACGCCAACTACAACATGCTGATCGGCCGCTTCGAAGGTGCCGATGGTATGAAGACCGGCTTCATCTGCGCGTCGGGCTTCAATCAGGTGTCTTCGGCGACGCGGGCCGGCCGCAGCGTCGTATCGGTGGTGCTCGGCGAGGACAGTCTCGGCGCTCGCGCCGACGAGTCGGCCCGGCTCCTCCAGATGGCGCTGACGACCAGTGCCGCGGAAAAGCCGTCGCTCACCGCCATCGCCCCCTATGGCGAGAGCCGCGAAGTGGTTGCCGACGTCAGCAAGGAGATCTGCTCCAAGCAGGCCGCCAAGGTCCGCAGCGAAGGACGCGACGAGGCCGGCCGGCAAAAGCTGCTTTCGCCCTATATCCACGAGATCGACCGTCCGCTGAAGCTCGCCTTCGCCGGACTTATTCCGGGCAGCGGCGACAAGACGGCCAAGGCGGGCAGCGATGTCGCCGGACAGGGTGACGTCGCCAACGTCCCGGTCCCGGTCCCGCGCCCCAGCTTCTGAGCGCGATGGGAAATACGCGCGGCTTTCCGCTCGCATCTCGCGCCAACTTCACACGGAGTCTTTCCATGAACGGTCCCTTGCCGGTCGTGCCGGTGTCGATCCTCACCGGCTTCCTCGGTGCGGGCAAGACGACCCTTCTGAACCGCCTGCTGAAGGATCCGCAACTCGCCGACACGGCGGTCATCATCAACGAGTTCGGCGATGTCTCGATCGATCATCTGCTCGTCGAGGCGTCGAGCGACGGCGTGATCGAGCTTTCCGACGGGTGTTTGTGCTGCACCGTGCGCGGTGAGCTCGTCGATACGCTGGCCGATCTGATGGATCGCATGCAGACCGGGCGCATCAAGCCGCTGAAGCGCGTCGTCATCGAGACGACCGGGCTTGCCGATCCGGCGCCGGTGCTGCAATCAGTGCTCGGCAATCCGGTCATCGCGCAGAATTTTCGGCTCGACGGCGTGGTGACTGTCGTCGACGCGGTCAATGGCGCCCGGACGATCGCAAGTCACGTGGAAGCCATGAAGCAGGTCGCGGTTGCCGACCGGCTCGTGATCAGCAAGACCGGACTGGCAAGCAAGCAGCAGCTCGACGGGCTCTACGATGCCCTGACGGACCTCAATTCGCGCGCACCGATCATCGACGGCGACGGGCAAGAGGCGGGCCGCGCCGAGCTGTTCGCCTGCGGACTCTACGATCCATCGACCAAGGTTGCCGATGTCGGCCGCTGGCTGCAGGACGAGGCCGACGGGACTCACGGGCACCACCATCATCACGACCACGACGATCATGGGCACCATCACCACCATGACGTCAATCGCCACGGCTCGGACATTCGCTCGTTCAGCATCGTCCACGACCAGCCGATCGAGCCGATGGCGCTGGAGATGTTCATCGACCTCCTGCGCTCGGCGCATGGCGAGAAGCTGTTGCGCATGAAGGCGATCGTCGCGGTTGCCGACCGGCCGGAGCGGCCGGTGGTGCTGCACGGCGTCCAGACGGTCTTTCACGCGCCCGAACGGCTTGCCGCCTGGCCGGACCCGGCCGATCGCCGGACGCGGATGGTACTGATCACCAAGGGGCTCGAGGAGGCCTTCGTGCGAGACCTGTTCGACGCCTTCACCGGCAAGCCGCGCGTCGACCGCCCGGATGCGCAGGCGCTTACCGACAATCCGCTCGCCGTGCCCGGCATGAAGTTCTGATGCAATGCGCCGCCCGGCGCACCGCGGCCGTCACACGATGAAGAAGTCGGCAGAGGTGATGGCCACCTTGTTGTCGAGATGCGCAAATTGCACGGCTTTCCCCGCGCCAGAACCATCGGCATCGTAGAAGAGCACGCCAGTATCGCGGTCGTAGAGGAGCCGATCGCTCGCATCGACCTTGGCGGCCGTGAGGTCCTTGAAGAGGCCCGCCGGCAGAGTACCGGGCGTCAATGCCGCGAAGATCTTGCTTGATAGCACGATCGTGTCGTCGATGGCCGAGAAGTCGCGGATATGATCGACATTGCTGGCCCCGAGCGCCGTGCTGAAGGCGAACTGGTCCTTGCCCGCATTCCCGGAGAGCAGATCACCGCCGGCTCCGCCATCCAGCGTGTTGGCAGCGGCATTGCCGGTGATTGTGTTCGAAAGCGCGTTGCCCTTGCCGCCAATGCTTGCGCTGCCCGTCAGGACGAGATTTTCGACGTTGGCCGCAAGCGCCAGGGAAATGCTGCTTCTGACGATGTCGGTCCCGGCGTTCGCCTCTTCGATGACCTTGTCGCCCTTGTTGTCGACGACGTAAGTGTCATTGCCGGTACCGCCGGTCAGGGAGTCCGCTCCCTGTCCGCCATCAAGCGTGTCGTTGCCGGCAGCGCCGCTCATGACATTGGCGGCGGCATTGCCGGTGAGCCTGTTTGCGAGACCGTTCCCCGTTCCGTTGACGGCGAGGTTTCCCGTCAGCAGAAGGTTCTCGACATTGGCGCCAAGCGCGAAGGAGACGCTGCTCTTCACCAGATCCGTTCCGGCCGAAGCTGCTTCCGAGACGCGGTCGCCCACATTGTCGACGACATAGATGTCGTTGCCGGCAAGTCCGTGCAGCTGGTCGGCTCCGCGCCCGCCATCGAGAACGTTGCCAACTGCATTGCCGATCAGGATATCCGCGGCGGGACCGCCCTTGGCGTTTTCGATCACCACGCCGTTGGCAATGGTAAACCCGCCGGTCAGCGTTTCGGAGGTGGAAAGCCAACCACCTCCGCCGATCTCGGCTTTCAGCGTCGCGGCACGGAGATCGATCTTCGCCCGGCTGGTGCCGGTATAGGCAATGGTGTCATTGCCGCCGGTGTCCCATAGCGTCGTGTAGCCCCGGTTGAAATCGACATTGTCGCTGAAGCGATAGAGGTCGTTGCCGGTGTTGTGGGCCTTGGCGCCGTACATGTGCTGGAGTGCGGCGATATCGATGGCGCCGAGCGAACCCGGCTGCGCGTTCAGCGTTGTTCCGAAATCCCTGGCCTGGGTGAAGGGGTTGTCCTCGCCCCAGAAGGCATAGGTGTAGCCCATGACGGAATAGATCGACGAGTTGAGCAGGCCCGTGCCCTTGTCGTCTTCGTCGACGACTCCGGGCAGGGTTGGACCGGCGATCGAGTCGTGCGTGTGCTTGAGACCCAGGCTGTGGGCGATCTCGTGCAGCCAGACGTCCGAGAAGGTGCCGAGACGAATGATGTCGGCCGCCGACTTGACGCTCTTCGGGTCGATGCCGACGGCGGTCGTCACCGTATCTTCGGTCGGCCCCGGCCCGCCGGAGAACCCGCCGCCGCCGGTGTCGAGCAGCGTCTGCTTCAGCGTCGCATTGGCGATGGTCGTCTCGCGAAAGGTCACGTTGATGCAGGCCGCGATGTCCGCGAACATCTCGCGATAGAAGTCCTTCCAGTCTCCCTCCGCGAAATCGTCTATGCCGTTCTTGTCGATGTCCTGCTTGGTGAACCCGAAGGTCAGGGTTTTCGACGTCCAGGCATAGCCGCCGATCACACCGTCGGTGACCGCGTTCTTCGAAGAAGCGACGCGCTTGTAGGTGGTTGCCATCGACGATTTCCCATCCAACCTGCTTCAATCCACGGTCGGATACAGACGGCTCGCGATGCCTGCAACGGGACTTCGCCACTCTTTCGCGTCAAGCGGATAATGGGTGCGCGATCAGGCGATTTGGCCCGCAGAATTTTGCCGACAGCGCGTCGCGGCGCCGGAGGGCGCGGATACGTCTTTCTCTGCCCGCGCTACAGCCAGCGGCGGACGCGAGTCCTGTAGGTGCGATAGACGTCGCCGAACTTGCGCTCGAGATAGGCTTCCTCACGGGCGACGACGCCGTGACGGATGACGAAGTAGAACGGCACCAGCAGGATGAAGAGCCACAGGCTGTCGAAGCCAATGGCGAGACCGATCAGGCCGAGGAACATGCCGATGTAAATCGGGTTGCGGCTGTAGCGGTAAGGTCCCTCTTCGACGATGGTGGTCGTCGGCTCGACAGTCTGAATATGCGTGCCCGCTCCCCGAAAGGTCGTCGCTGCCCAGATGAGCAGTGCCAGGCCAGCGAGGAACACGATGGCACCCAACCAAAAGGCCGGCATGGCCGGCGGCAGGAACGGCAGCGGGAAGACGCCATCGGACAGGAACCCAACCGCGACCGCAAGGATCCAGGCAAGCGGTGGCCGGACCATCGCACCGGAATTGTCGCGGAAACTGTCATTCGCCTCGTTCATCCTGCCGCCCGCCTCTCCGAGGCAGGATAGCAGGAATACCGATTGGCTTGGAGCCCAGCTTGGCCGAGGCTGAGCGAGGATGAAAGGCGCGTCGCGCCTGCGCGGATCGGCTACACTTTCTTGCGGATGAGAAAGCGATGGCCGGCTGCGGTCGACGCTGCCTGCTCGAGCCGGTGTCCGTCCTCGTTGCAGAAGTGCGGAATGTCGATCACCGCCAGGGGGTCGGTCGTTTCGATCTCAATGAGCGCGCCGGGCGCTATCGTCTCCATGCGTTTGCGCGTCTTCAAAACGGGAAGGGGGCATTTCAGCCCCCTCAAATCGTAGACGATCCGCTCCTCGGCCGGCATCAATTGCCCCAGATCTTCCAGAAGGGGCGCTTCTTCGGCGGCTGTTCCGCCGGTGCCGTCTCGCCGCCGGCTACAGGGGCGGTGGCCACTTGCGGATTGGCCGCGGCCGGCGCAGTCGCCTGCTGCGGAGCGGTGGAGGGTTGCTCCTGAGCCGCAGCGGGCTGTTGAGCCGCCGCCGGGGCCGCGCTCGGCTGCGCGATTGCCGGCGCTGCCGGCTCGCTTTTCGAGAACAGGTTCCAGAAGGATTTCTGGGCAGGCGCCGTCTGCAGCGCCGCCTGCTGGACGGGGCGTTCGATGGGGCTCTGCTGCGGCACGGGCACAGCCTTGCCGGCACGCGTCGCCTTCTCCAGCGCCTCCTTCTGGATCAGTGCCGCCTGCTTGGCCTCTTCGGCCTCCTTCTGGTCGGCGAGGCGCTTCTCGAGATCGCTCACCTTCATCAGCTTGCCGGCGTCGAGCGACGTGCCGGTCGGCGCATAGGCCAACTCGCGGCCCTTGCGTTGTTCGGCAACGATCGCCTTGCGCTCCGCTTCGCTGGGTTCGTACCAGACCATGCCGTCGAATTTCTTCACCGACTTCTGATAGTCGCGCTGATAATCCTTCTCGAAGTTCGCCATTGCGACCTGCAGGGCCGGCGGCGTCGACATGGCCGGGCACTGGCCGGATGGATTGAAGCTGCCGTCGGTCTGTTGGTTGAAGACGTACTTCCTCTCGCAGACATTGACCTGCGGGGGACGCTTGGTCACCTCGAACTGGTCGTAGCCGACCTTCAGCATCTTCCAGAACTCGATATTCGGATTGTCCCGGTGGCGCGCCATGTTTTCCGCGGTCATCCGGTAGGGGAAGGCCTGCAACTGGACGCTCTCCTGGCCGCCCTTGAAGGCGTCGCGTGCCAGGGCGAAGATCTCGATGATCTGCTCGTCCGTCATCGAATAGCAGCCCGACGACGAGCAGGCGCCGTGGATCATCAGATGCGTGCCGCTGCGGCCGTTCGCCTTGTCATAGGCGTTCGGGAAGCCGGTATTGATCGCCAGATAGTAATTCGAATTGGGATTCATCTGGTGCGGATAGAGCGGATAGAAGCCTTCCGGCGCCTGACGGTCGCCCTCCTTCACCTTGGGGCCGAGCTTTCCCGACCAGGCGCAGATCTTGTAGCTCTTCAGAAGCTGGAAGCGGCTTGACGTATTCGCCTTCCAGACCTCGAGCGTTCCCTCTTCCTTGAATATGCGCAAGAGGATCGGGGACGTCTTCTGCATCCCCAGCTCGCTCATCTTGCTGACCATCTTGCTGGACAGCTGGTATTCCGTCTTGTTCTTGACGGAGGAGAGGTTGACCGAATCGAGCGTTTCGTTCGTGCAGCCGGCGAGCCCGGCGGCGATGGCGGTGGTGATGACAAGATTCCTGAAACGCATTGGCAAAAGCCCGTTTTAGCCAGATTCCATCCGTGCACACCTCATCCGCAAAGAAGAGGCATCAACGAATCAGTAAGACATTATTCTTCACGAAATCTTAACCGTGCAGGCGCCCCCTGCGAACGGCCGTTTCTCATGACCCCATGAATATGGCCAAGATTTGGCCATAGTCCCGATTTCCGGTTGCCATGCGTGGCAACTTGATCGCAATGGTTAATCCTGGATCCCGACCAAGGTTAAGGCGAAACGCGGTTCGCCGCCTCGTCCGGTCAAAGATTCCGGCCGATATTCAGGTATTTTTGCCGGCGATCCGCCCTAAGCTCGTCGCCGTTGCGCCCGGACAGCTCCTTCAGCGCATCGGCAATGACCGTGCCGGTGCGGCCGATCACGGCCTGCGGATCGCGATGGGCGCCGCCGACCGGTTCGGGAATGATGCCGTCGATGACGCCGAGCGACTTCAGGTCCTCGGCAGTGATCTTCATGTTGCTGGCCGCTTCCTTGGCGCGCGTCGAGTCGCGCCAGAGGATCGAGGCCGCACCTTCCGGCGAGATGACGCTGTAGATCGAATGCTCCAGCATATAGACGCGATTGCCGGTGGCGATGGCGATGGCGCCGCCGGAACCGCCTTCGCCGATCACGACGGTGACGATCGGCACCTTGACGTTGAGACACATTTCGGTCGAGCGGGCGATCGCCTCGGCCTGGCCGCGCTCCTCGGCGTTAACGCCGGGATAGGCGCCGGCGGTGTCGACCAGCGTGATCAGCGGCAGGCCGAACCGATCGGCCATTTCCATGACGCGGACCGCCTTGCGGTAGCCCTCGGGGCGTGGACTGCCGAAATTGTGCTTGATGCGCGACTTGGTGTCGTTGCCCTTTTCCTGGCCGATCACCGCAACCGGTGCGCCGCGGAACCGCGCCAGGCCCGCCTGGATGGCATCGTCATTGGCGAAATTGCGGTCGCCGGCAAGGGGCGTGAACTCGGTGAAGAGCTCCGCGGCATAGTCGAGGAAATGCGGCCGGGACGGGTGGCGCGCGACCTGCGTCTTCTGCCAGGGCGACAGCTTGGAATAGATCTCCATCATCGCATCGCGGACGCGTCCTTCGAGGCGCGCGACCTCGTCGGACGTGTTTACGCTCTCGTCTTCGCCGGCAAGCTTCTTCAATTCGAGGATCTTGCCCTCGAGATCAGAGATGGGTTTTTCGAAGTCGAGATAGTTGTGCATGAGATGCGTTTCCGATCGTTTTGCGACAAGGACCGTCCGGCAAAGCCAACCTGCCCGCCGGTCCTAATCCTGTTTTTTCGCCTGTTTGGCAAGGGGGTGGTGGTTTTGCACCAGCTCGTGCAGCCGTTCTTCCAGCACATGCGTATAGATTTGTGTCGTCGAAATGTCCGAATGACCGAGCAGCTCCTGCACGGCGCGGAGGTCGGCGCCATTGGCCAGCAGATGGCTGGCGAAGGCGTGGCGCAGCACGTGCGGCGAGATCACGGCGACCCTGATACCGGCGCGCGCGGCGAGACTCTTGAGGTCGCGGGCGAAGACCTGGCGCGGCAGGTGGCCGGATTTGCCGGAGGAGGGGAACAGCCAGGGGCTCTCCGCTTCCGCCGCTCTCCTGCGCAGCGCGTCGCCGTACGTCCGCATAGCGCGGATCGCCGCCTGCGACAGCGGCACAAGCCGTTCCTTGTTGCCCTTGCCGCGGATCACCAGGAAGCGGCCATTCTGCGCAAGCACGCTCGCAGGCAGCGAGACGAGCTCGCTGACGCGCATGCCGGTCGCATAGAGAAGCTCGATCAGTGCGTGCATGCGAAGCCGCGCGAAGGCGTCCTCGCCGCCGGCGGCGGCTTCCGCCTCGGCTTGGCCGATCAGTCGGGTGACGTCGTCTATGCTGAGCGTTTTGGGCAGGGCACGCGCCTTCTTGGGCGCATCCAGGATGCCGGTCGGGTCATCGCCGCGCAGCCCCTCCGCATAGAGGAACTTGTAGAATTGCCGGAGCGCCGACAGCCGGCGCGCCTGCGAGGACGATTTGAAGCCCTCGCCGGCCAGGTGCGAGAGATAGCGTTTCAGATCGTCGGCCGTCGCACTGTTGAGCCGTGCCCCTGACGAGCGCAGGAAGGCGAGCGCGTCCCTGAGATCGCGTTCGTAGGATTGCAGCGTGTTGATCGCCGCACCGCGCTCGGCGCTCATCATTTCCAGGAAAGCTTCGAGATGGGCTTCCGAAAGATCCGTCATTGCGGCTTGTTGACCCGTTCGGATGGAATGCGCACCGTGACGTCGCGCTCCACCGGCTCGACGAAGGTGACGAGCGCCACCATGGTTCCATAGATCATGCCGGCCACGATGGCGCAGAAGAACAGGAACCGGAAGAGGGTTGGCATTTCAGTCTCCAGTACGCGGGTGACGCCATGCGGACCGTGATCTATATGAACGGCTCGTCCGGCAAGTTCAAGAAGCGTCGCGGCGCTCCGCGCGACGACTTGACGCCCCCCGCCGATTTGTCGATACCGAAGTGGAATGGGGACTATGGCGGCTAATGAACGATGTGACCGAACCGGCTTCTTCGACGCTCGCCGAACGGGCGAAACTCACTCTCGGTAAGCGCAATCTCATTTTCATCGGCCTGATGGGGGCGGGAAAATCGGCGATTGGTCGGCTGACCGCCCAGGCGCTCGGTGTTCCCTTCGTCGATTCCGATCATGAAATCGAGCGGGTGTCGCGCATGACGGTGAGCGAGCTTTTCGCCGCCTATGGCGAGGAGGAATTCCGTGCGCTGGAGGCGCGTGTGCTGAAGCGGCTGCTGCGGTCGGGGCCGCGCGTGGTTTCGACCGGAGGCGGCGCCTATATCAACGAGCGCTCCCGCCGGCAGATCAAGAAGGGCGGCCTGACCGTCTGGCTGAATGCCGATCTCGAGGTGCTGTGGGAGCGGGTGAACAAGCGCGACACCCGGCCGCTTCTCAAAACGGAAAACCCGAAGCAGACGCTCGAGAACCTGATGCGGGCCCGCTACCCGGTCTATGCCGAAGCCGATCTCGTGGTCCTGTCGCGCGACGTGAAAAAGGAAACGATGGTCGAGGAGGTCCTCGCCGCCATCGCCGACTGCAAGAAGGTCGAGATGCCATGACGAACCACGCAACGCCCGCCGAGCGCAAAGTCCGCGTAAACCTCGGAGACCGGTCCTACGACATTCTCATCGGCCCCGGCCTGATCGCCGCGGCAGGTGGGGAAATCGCATCCCGTCTCAAGGGCCGCAGGATGGCGGTCATATCAGATGAAAACGTGGCGCCGCGCTATCTGGAGCCGCTGATGGCGAGCCTGAAGGAGAGCGGCATCGAGGCGGTGTCGCTGGTCCTGCCTGCGGGCGAAAAAACCAAGAGCTTCGAGCATCTGATCCCGGTGTGCGAAGCGATCCTCGGGGCGCGGATCGAGCGCAACGACGCGGTGGTCGCGCTCGGCGGCGGCGTGATCGGTGATCTGACCGGCTTTGCCGCCGGCATCGTCCGGCGCGGCTCGCGCTTCATCCAGATTCCGACCTCGCTTCTGGCACAGGTCGATTCCTCCGTCGGCGGCAAGACCGGCATCAACTCGCCGCACGGCAAGAACCTGATCGGCGTCTTCCACCAGCCGGACCTGGTGCTTGCCGACACCGAGGTGCTCGATACGCTCAGCCCGCGCGAATTTCGCGCCGGCTATGCCGAAGTCGCGAAATACGGCCTCATCGACAAGCCGGAGTTCTTCGACTGGCTCGAGCGCAACTGGCAGGCGGTCTTCGCCGGAGGTGCGGCCCGTATCGAGGCGATTGCGGTCAGTTGCCAGGCCAAGGCCGATGTCGTCGCAGCAGATGAGCGCGAGAACGGCCTGCGGGCACTCCTCAATCTCGGGCACACCTTCGGCCACGCCCTGGAGGCCGCGACCGAATATGACAGCCGCAGGCTGGTGCACGGGGAGGGTGTTGCGATCGGCATGGTGCTGGCGCACGAATTCTCCGCCCGGATGAACCTCGCAAGCCCGGACGATGCCCGTCGCGTCGAAGCCCATCTCAAGGCCGTCGGCCTGCCGACGCGCATGGCCGACATTCCCGGCGACCTTCCGCCGGCCGAGCGGCTGATGGAGGCGATCGGTCAGGACAAGAAGGTCAAGGGCGGCAGGCTCACCTTCATCCTGACGAGGGGGGTCGGCCAGTCCTTCGTCGCCGATGACGTTCCGGCGTCCGAGGTGCTGGGGTTCCTCAAGGAAAAGCATCCGCAATGAGCGCCGAGGCAGTATGGCTCTTTTTGACGGACCATTGGCTGTCTCTCCTCGCCGTCGTCTGTCTTCTGCTCCTTTCGGCATTCTTCTCCGGGTCGGAGGCTGCCTTGACCGCGGCCTCCAGGGCACGCATGCACACGCTGGAGAGCAACGGCTATCGTCGCGCCGGGCTCGTCAATCGGCTGATCGAGCGACGTGACCGCCTGGTTGGAGCGCTGCTGCTCGGCAACAACCTCGTCACCATTCTCGCCACATCACTGACGACGAGCCTTTTGATCGGCCTCGTCGGCAATCTCGCCGTGCTGGTCGCCACCCTCAGCATGACCGTGCTGCTCGTCCTGTTCTGCGAAGTCCTGCCGAAGAGCTGGGGGCTCGCCTCTCCTGACCGGTTCGCGCTTGCCGTGGCGCCTTTGGTAAGGCGTTTCGTGGCGGTCGCTGGGCCGATATCGGCGCTCATCAACGCGATCGTCAGGCGTCTTCTGACCTTCTTCGGCGTGAATCTCTCTTCCGACAGGCCGATGCTCTCCGCCCAGGAAGAACTGCGGGGTGCCGTCGACCTGCTGCATCGGGAAGGGGCGGTGGTCAAGGCGGATCGCGACCGGCTCGGCGGCGTCCTCGATCTCGGCGAGCTCGAGGTCTCAGACATCATGATCCACCGCACCGCCATGCAGGCGGTCAACGCGGAGGAGCCGCCGGATGCCTGCGTCCGGGAAATCCTCGGAAGTCCCTTCACGCGCCTGCCGCTGTGGCGCGGCTCGACCGACAACATCATCGGCGTCGTTCATTCCAAGGATCTGCAGAGGGCGCTTGCCGAGCCGGGCGTCGAGCCGCATGCCGTGGACATCGTCAGGATCGCGCAGAAGCCATGGTTCGTGCCGGACACGACCAACCTCAAGGACCAGCTCAACGCCTTCCTGAGGCGAAAGCTGCATCTGGCGATCGTCGTCGACGAATATGGCCAGGTCCAGGGCCTCGTCACGCTGGAGGACATTCTCGAGGAAATCGTCGGCGACATTGCCGACGAGCACGATCTCGACATCCAGGGCGTCCGGCAGGAGGCCGACGGCTCGATCGTCGTCGATGGGTCCGTGCCGATCCGCGATCTCAACCGGGCGCTCGACTGGTCGCTGCCGGACGAGGAGGCGACCACGGTCGCGGGCCTCGTCATCCACGAAGCCAAGAGCATTCCGGAGGAGCGGCAGGCCTTCACCTTCTACGGCAAGCGCTTCATCGTCATGAAGCGGGTGAAGAACCGGATCACCAAGCTGCGTATTCGTCCGGCCGAGGGAGAGTCGGCGGGACTTTAGCCTACCAGCGCGTCGGTTCGCCGGGCGCGGCCGGTTCCACCGCGAGCGCATGCAGGCCGGCATCGAGCTCGGGCTTCAGGAGGTCGTTGACCGCCCGGTGGCGCGCCACGCGGCTCATGCCGGCAAAGGCGCTCGCGACGATCCGGATGCGCATGTGGGTTTCACCGCCGCCGTCGAAGCCCGGCTGGTGGCCGGCATGCAGATGGCTTTCGTTGATCACCATCAGCCGTTCGGGATGGAAGGCTTTCTCGAGCTTCTCTTCGATGCGGCTTTGCAGCGACATGCTTCCGTCCCATTTTCCTGTTGCTCTTGCGCCGCGAAAAGGCGCCGGCGATGCAAAATGCGCGCACAAAGCCAGCAACATTCCGCTTTGTCAATTCTTGTTGTGACTCGCCGCAAACCCCATAATGGGTGCCATGAAGCTCGATTCAAAATACTTCGATCGCATTCGCACGCGCCCCAAGGGAGCAGAGGCGCGCGTGGAGCCGACTGCGCCTGTGTGCCAGTGGGACGGTTGCGACAAGAGGGGCGTGCATCGGGCTCCCGTCGGCCGCAATGCCGAGGGCGAATATTTCATGTTCTGCTTCGAGCACGTGAAGGAATACAACAAGGGATACAATTACTTTTCCGGGCTGTCGGATACGGAAATCTCGCGCTATCAGAAGGAAGCCGTAACCGGGCATCGCCCCACCTGGACGGTCGGCGTCAACAAGAACGCCCGCAACGGTCCGGCGCAATCACAGATGCGCTCCGGCACAGCCGGCGCCCAGGCGCGCATGCGCGATCCGTTCGGCTTCTTCAACGAGGCGCGAGCCCGGTCGGCGCGGCACGAACCGCGGTTGCGCAAGCTGAAGACGCTCGAGGCCAAGGCCTTCGAAACGCTCGGGCTTTCGGCCTCGGCGACCTCCGCCGATATCAAGGCCGCCTACAAGGATCTCGTCAAGAAACACCACCCCGATGCGAATGGCGGAGACAGAGGCTCGGAGGAGCGTTTTCGGGCCGTGATTCAAGCCTATCAATTGTTAAAACAGGCTGGTTTCTGCTAACAACGCGGATTAAGACAGAAATCACTTTTTGCAGGCGAATGCGCGGGTGCCGTCCGGCGGCCGCTCTGGAGACATGATGAGCAAGATTGACCTCGACATTTCCAACCTCCCCGATACGACGATCTCGGTCCGGGAGGCTTTCGGTATTGATACGGATCTGCGCGTTCCTGCCTATTCGAAGGGCGATGCCTATGTGCCGGATCTCGATCCCGATTACCTGTTCGACCGGGAAACGACGCTCGCCATTCTTGCAGGCTTTGCCCACAACCGACGCGTGATGGTGTCCGGCTATCACGGCACCGGCAAGTCGACCCATATCGAGCAGGTCGCGTCGCGGCTCAACTGGCCCTGCGTGCGCATCAACCTCGACAGCCATGTCAGCCGTATCGATCTCGTCGGCAAGGATGCAATCGTCGTCAAGGACGGGCTGCAGATCACCGAATTCAAGGACGGCATCCTGCCCTGGGCCTACCAGCACAATGTGGCGCTCGTCTTCGACGAGTATGATGCCGGCCGTCCGGACGTCATGTTCGTCATTCAGCGCGTCCTGGAGTCCTCCGGCCGCCTGACCCTGCTCGACCAGAGCCGCGTCATCCGCCCGCACCCGGCCTTCCGGCTGTTTGCCACCGCCAACACGATTGGACTCGGCGACACGACCGGGCTCTATCACGGCACGCAACAGATCAACCAGGCGCAGATGGACCGCTGGTCGATCGTGACGACGCTCAACTACCTGCCGCACGACAAGGAAGTCGACATCGTCGCTGCCAAGGTGAAGGGCTTTACGGCCGACAAGGGTCGCGAGACCGTATCGAAGATGGTGCGCGTCGCCGACCTCACCCGTGCCGCCTTCATCAACGGCGATCTTTCGACCGTCATGAGCCCGCGCACGGTGATCACCTGGGCCGAGAACGCCTATATCTTCGGCGACATCGCCTTCGCCTTCCGCGTGACCTTCCTCAACAAGTGCGACGAGCTGGAGCGGGCGCTGGTCGCCGAACACTACCAGCGGGCCTTCGGGGTCGAGCTCAAGGAAAGCGCCGCCAATATCGTGCTGGAAGCCACGGCCTGATCGCTTCGTCTTAAGCTGAAGAAAGAACTGTCGTGAGCTCGAATTCCAAGGCGAAGCCGCAAACGAGGGAGAACGCCGCCGAGCCGTTCAAGCGGGCGCTTTCCGGCTGCGTCCGGTCGATCGCCGGGGATGCGGAGCTTGAAGTCGCCTTCGCGAACGAGCGCCCGGGGATGACCGGCGAGCGCATCCGCCTGCCGGAGCTTTCCAAGCGTCCGACCCGGCACGAGCTCGCCGTGGCGCGGGGTCTGGGCGACTCGATGGCGCTGCGCAAGGCATGCCACAACGACCGGATCCATGCCACCATGTCGCCGCAAGGAGCCGATGCGCGGGCGATCTTCGATGCCGTCGAGCAGGCGCGTGTCGAGGCGATCGGGGCGATCCGGATGCCGGGTGTCGCCGACAATCTCTCCTCCATGCTCGAGGAGAAGTACTCCAAGGCTAATTTCGGGGCGATCGACAGCCAGTCGGAAGCACCGCTGGAAGAGGCGGTGGCGCTGCTGGTGCGGGAGAAGCTGACCGGCAAGAAGCCGCCTGCCGCCGCCGGCAAGGTGCTCGACCTCTGGCGCGATTTCATCGAGCAGAAGGCGGCCGCCGACATCTTGAACCTGCCTGCGGCGATCAACGACCAGCAGGCCTTCTCCCGGGTCGTGCGCGACATGCTCGCTTCGATGGATGTCGCCGAGAAATACCGCGAGGACGACATCGAGCCGGACGAGCAGGAAAGCGAGACCGACGAGGACCAGCCGCGCAGCCAGGAGCAGGACGAGAACGCCAGCGAGGAAGAGGAGGGCTCCGACGCCGCTCCCGCCGACGAAAACCAGTCTGCCGAGGAGCAGATGGAAGAAGGCGAGATGGACGGCGCCGAGATCTCCGACGACGACCTTCAGGACGAGGGCGACGAGGACAGCGAGACGCCGGGCGAGGTCAAGCGGCCGAACCATCCCTTCGCGGACCTGAACGAAAAGGTCGACTACGCGGTCTATACGCGCGAGTTCGATGAGACGATCACGGCCGAGGAGCTTTGCGACGAGGCGGAACTCGACCGGTTGCGCGCTTTCCTCGACAAGCAGCTTGCCCATCTGCAGGGAGCCGTCGGACGCCTCGCCAACCGCCTGCAGCGCCGGCTGATGGCTCAGCAGAACCGCTCCTGGGAGTTCGATCTCGAGGAAGGGTTCCTCGATACGGCCCGCCTGCAGCGGGTCATCATCGATCCGATGCAGCCGCTTTCCTTCAAGCGGGAGAAGGATACCAACTTCCGCGACACCGTCGTGACGCTGCTGATCGACAATTCCGGCTCGATGCGCGGCCGGCCGATCACCGTTGCCGCCACCTGCGCGGACATTCTCGCCCGCACGCTGGAACGCTGCGGCGTCAAGGTCGAGATTCTCGGCTTTACCACCAAGGCGTGGAAGGGCGGGCAATCGCGTGAAAAGTGGCTTGCCGGCGGCAAGCCGCAAGCGCCGGGCCGCCTCAACGACCTGCGCCACATCGTCTACAAGTCGGCTGACGCTCCCTGGCGGCGCGCGCGCCGCAATCTCGGGCTGATGATGCGCGAAGGGCTGCTCAAGGAGAATATCGACGGCGAGGCGCTGATGTGGGCGCACGACCGCCTCCTCGGCCGGCCGGAGCAGCGGCGCATCCTGATGATGATCTCGGATGGCGCACCGGTCGACGATTCCACGCTTTCCGTGAACCCCGGCAACTACCTCGAGCGCCATCTGCGGGCCGTCATCGAGCAGATCGAGACCCGTTCGCCGGTCGAGCTTCTGGCAATCGGCATCGGCCACGATGTGACGCGGTATTATCGCCGCGCCGTGACGATCGTCGATGCGGACGAACTGGCCGGCGCGATGACGGAGCAGCTTGCCGCACTCTTCGAGGAAGAGAGGCACGGCCGCGTCGGGCGCTTGCGGCGCGCCGGCTGACCGGTTGTGTCCGGCCGTAAATTCGCCCGTATCCCGATTATCTGCTAAGAGGCTGCTTCCCTCAGCGCCCGTCTGGTCCCCTGGAAACTTGCCCCCTGGAAAGTTGTGCCTCGAATGCTCCGCCGAACTCTTGTCGTTCTCTTCCTGGTGACATCGGCCGTGGCCGCCGAGGCGGAGGCACCGCGCGAGATCGTTCCCGTCCGAAGCCGGCAGATCTCCGAGTTCAAGGTCGGCTCCGACGTGAAGACTTTCGGTAGGCTCGAATTCCTCGGCGGCATCGAAATGACCTCGCCCAATGCGCTGTTCGGAGCGGTGTCCGCGATCCGCTTCCGGCCCGACGGCCGATCCTTCGTCGCCGTCCTGGATACCGGACATTGGGTCGAGGGCGCCGTCATTCGCGATGGGGCGGGCCGGCTCCAGGGGCTGACCGATCTTGCCATAACCGCGATGACCGATGGCAATGGCGGGGCGCATCTCGAAAAGTGGAAGGTGGATTCCGAAGGGCTGGCGCTCCGCGACGGCGCGGTGATCGTCAGCTTCGAGCAGGCGTCGCGCGTCGATGTCTATCCCGATCCTGGGTTTGCCGCTTCGAGGCCCATCGGCCAGATGCGCTTGCCCTTTCCGGTCGAGGAACTGCGCAGCAATGGCGGCCTGGAGACGATCGCGCTTGCCCCGAAGGGCGGGCCGCTCGCCGGCGCTGCAGTGGTCGTCGCCGAGCGCAGCGTCGACACGTCCGACAATCTGCTGGCCGGCATTCTCGATGGACCGATGCGCGGCGCGTTCTCGGTGGTGCGCGAGGACCCCTATGCGGTGACCGATGGCGCATTCCTGCCGAACGGAGATCTGCTCATCCTGGAGCGCCGCTTCAATCTCGCTTCGGGTCTCGGCATGCGCATCCGCCGGCTCGCGGCCGCTGATATCCGGCCGGGCGCGGTGGTTGACGGCGAGGTACTGCTCGAGGCCGACATGAGCTACCAGATCGACAATATGGAAGGTCTGGACGTGATTGTCCGGCCCGACGGCGAGACCCGGGTGATCCTCGTCTCCGACGACAACCACTCGATCCTCGAGCGCAACCTGATGCTCGAGTTCCGCTTGAGGGACGACTACACCAACTGAAGTGCGACGGGGCCATGCCGGCCCCATCTCTTCGATCTTACGCCGTGGCGTTGGCTGCCGGCATCGGCTTGATGACGCTCATCAGCGCGCCATAGGGCAGGAGCAGGACGATACCGCACAGGATCTTCACGGCGAGATCGCCGAGCGCCCAGGAAATCCAGCGCGGCGCTTCGGTGGCGATGACGCCGAGGAGCGGCGCGGCTTCCAGCGCGAAGCTGTCGTTCGGACCGAGGAAGACGAAGAACGGTGCGAAGGCGAAGGAGAAGAACATCGCCGTGTCGAGAGCCGAGCCGATCAGCGAGCCGGCGAGCGGCGCGCGCCACCAGGTCTGACGCCGCAGCCGGTTGAAAACCGAGATGTCGAGGAGCTGGCCGAGGAGGAAGGCAGAGCCAGAGGCGATCGCGATGCGCGGCGTTGCAGCGAAGAAGGAAAGCGCCACGGCGACGACGAAACCGGCGACAACGACGCGGCGCGCGATACGCGGGCCGAAGTGGCGGTTGGTGAGGTCCGTGACGAGGAAGGCGAAGGGATAGCTGAAGGCGCCCCAGGTCAGGAGATCGCCGAGCTGCATGCCGGCGATCGAGCCGGGCAGTGGGTACTGCACGAGAAAATTGGACGCGACGACCACCAGGGTCATCAGCGCGACATAGACGAAAAAGGTTCGCTTGATCAGCATTTTTTTATCCTGGGAGATGCCACCAGTGCGAGGACTTTACCGAATGCATGCATCCGGCCAATGAAGATTGAGCACGCGAAAAAGGCTTGCCGGGTGAACCCGCAAGCCTTTCGAGCCGTGTTCGGAAGGATGCTTGCGCCGATCAGGCGGCTTCGGCAGCCTTCTTGACGATCTGGCGGCGCAGCAGGCGAGCGCGCATGCTCAGCTCGTTCTCGTCGGCCTTCAGCAGGAAGGCGTCGAGGCCGCCGCGGTGTTCGACCGAACGCAGAGCCGCAGCAGAGACGCGCAGGCGGAAACGCTGGCCGAGTGCATCGGAGATCAGCGTGACATTGCACAGGTTCGGCAGGAACTTGCGCTTGGTCTTGTTGTTGGCGTGGCTCACATTGTGACCCGACTGGACGCCCTTGCCGGTCAATTCGCAACTACGGGACATTGTACACCTATTTTCTTTTCGCCGCCGGACAATGCGGTAGCGGGCCCAGAGCCCAGGCCGCGTTCCTACTGGCCATTATTGGAAAGTCGCGGTTCTATAGTCAGTGATGGGCCGGCAGTCAAGCCAAACCTGCGCTTTCCCGAAAATCCGCCGCCTTTAAAAGAATTAGCAAAATCTAGGCGTCGCCGCGACCCTTCATCTTTCCGGCTGCGCCGCGCCGCGCTATCTCCTCTCGGGCGCAAGGTGAAATCGAAGCATTGGTTTCGCTTGCCGGATGAATGCGACGAACCGGGCGCAGAAATGCCGCAAACCGCCTGCATTTCGGGGGATTGCGATGTGGCCGCGCCGGACGTTGACAAGACGCACAAACGACGATGTAACGCTTTGAGCAGCTGCATGATTTTGTCCTCGAACCGGTTCTGCTTCGCGGACCCTTGCAAGAGAGTAGGAATGGGGCTTCGGCAATGATGTTGCGCACTCTGCTTTGCGTGCCGGCACTCCTGGCCGCCGGGATGTTTTCCACAGCCTGTTTCGCTGCGGAAATCCAGCATCAAACGGACTACAGCATCGCGCTCGCCGGCCTGCCGCTGGCGCGGGCCTCGTTTCACACCGAGGTCGACCAGAATCGCTACACGATTTCAGGAACGCTGAATTCGGCCGGCTTGGTGAACATCATCAGCCCGACCTCCGGTCAGACCCGGGTCTCCGGCATGATCGGCCGTAACCATCTTCAAGCGACCCAGTATTCGATGTCCTATCGCAGCGGCAAGAAGTCTCGGGCGATCAGCGTCAGCTACCGCAACGGCAATGTCGTGCGCGCAAGCATGGTCCCGAAGCGCACGCCGTTGCCGAAGAACTGGGTGCCGGTGACCAGCCGCGACATGCGCAACGTGCTCGATCCGCTCTCCGGCCTGATCATTCCGGCGACGACCCGCGTCTGCCCCAATACCTTGCCCATCTTCGACGGCGAATCGCGCCTCGACATAAAGCTGTCGGCCAAGGGAAAACGGAACTTCAAAACCAAGGGTTTCGACGGCGAGGTCATCGTCTGCGGGGTCCGATTCGTGCCAAGGGCTGGATATAAGAAGGGTCGCGAGGACGTCGAATATCTTCGCCGCCTGGAAACGATGGAAATGTGGTTCGCAAAATC
The DNA here is from genome assembly GCF_000018545.1 of Sinorhizobium fredii NGR234. Lineage (NCBI taxonomy): Bacteria > Pseudomonadati > Pseudomonadota > Alphaproteobacteria > Hyphomicrobiales > Rhizobiaceae > Ensifer > Ensifer fredii. Next base: position 2,826,009 of record NC_012587.1, on the reverse strand, counting down.
GGATTCGGTCGACGTCTATGCCCCGGTCTATGTCCGCATCCCCACCAAGATCGGTCCCGTAATCGTCTCCGCCACGCGGTTTGGCGGGTAGTTGCACCGGCCCCATTGTCTCTTTCGGGAATCACGGCGGCGCGCTAGATCAGTGAAAAGTTGAAAGCCGCCTCGCGACGTGCCTTCCGGGGCATGGTCATCGGGTGCCGTCTGCGTGAGGGAGTGGCATGAATTTCAAGGCAACGCTGATCGGTTTTTCCGCGATCCTGATGTGGTCGCTGCTGGCGCTCTTTACCGCGGCCTCCGGCAGTGTGCCGCCGTTCCAGCTTTCGGCGATCTGCTTCCTGATCGGTAGCCTGCCGGGCATCGTCGTGCTGGCGTCGAAGCCTGAGCGCCTTGTTCTTCTGAAGCAGCCGGCCAAGGTCTGGATCACCGGCATCGCCGGGCTGTTCGGCTATCACTTTCTCTATTTCACCGCACTTCGCAATGCCCCGGCCGTGGAGGCGGGCCTGATCGCCTATCTCTGGCCGCTTCTGATCGTCGTCGGCTCGGCGCTGCTGCCCGGCGAGAGGCTTGGCTGGTACCATGTCGCCGGCGCGTTTGCGGGGCTTTCCGGCACAATCCTGATCGTGGCGCGCAACGGCGTCGCCTTCGACGACGCCTATATGCTTGGCTATGGGGCAGCCGTCCTCTGCGCCTTCACCTGGTCAGGCTATTCGCTGCTCACGCGGCGTTTCGGCGCGGTGTCGACCGACGTGGTGACCGGCTTTTGCCTGGCGACCTCGATCCTGTCCCTGCTGTGCCATCTCGGCCTGGAGACCACGGTCTGGCCGCAGACGCCATTGGAATGGCTTGCAGTCGCGGGTCTCGGCCTCCTGCCGGTCGGCGCCGCCTTCTATGCGTGGGATTACGGCGTCAAGAACGGCGACATCCAGTTTTTGGGCGTTGCCAGCTATGCGGCACCGGTGCTTTCGACATTGATCCTCATCCTGTTCGGCTTTGCCGAGCCGTCCTGGCGAATCGCCGCGGCCTGCCTGCTGGTTACCGGCGGCGCGGTGCTTGCGGCGAAGGATATGATCTTCCGCAAGGGCGGGACGGCGGCGCAAGCGGCGGAGTAGCTTGAAGACGGGATGCGGCGCTGCCCCTCACCCTAGCCCTCTCCCCGCAGGCGGAGAGAGGGGACTTAGGTTGGCGCCGCGAGTCCCTTCGCCCCGCTTGCGGGGAGAAGGTGGCCGGCAGGCCGGATGAGGGGGAAAAAGCTGGGCAGGTATTATTCGGCCCCGTCCTCCGGCGGCTTCCACTCCGGTGCGGCCATCTCGAAGGCGGAGAAATCGAAGCCCGGCGCGACCGTGCAGCCGACGAGGGTCCAGTCGCCGAGCGATCTGGCCGATTGCCACCAGCCGGCGGGGACGACACGCTGCGCCCTTTCGCCATTGAGAAGATCCGGGCCTAGCCTGTGGCGCGCAGCCGGCTTGTCCGGTTCGGCGATGCTGAGTTCGAGCGGTGCGCCGGCGTAGTAGTGCCAGATTTCGGCGGCGTCGCGGACCCGGTGCCAATGCGATCGGTCACCCTTTTCGAGCAGGTAGTAGATCGCCGTCGAATGGCCGCGCGGCCCGCCGTCGGCATCGCGGAAGGTCTCGGCGTACCAGCCGCCTTCCGGATGCCTGGCCAGCCTCAGCGTCTCGATGATCGTCGCGGCCGTCATTTTCCACGCGGCATCCATCAGAAATTATCCTTGCGCTTGCGGATCTCGGCGAAGACGGCGGCATCGCTTGCCTTCTCCATGCCGAGATGAGCGCGGATCTTCGAATCGCCGGCGCGCAGGAACGGGTTGGTTCTTTTCTCGAGGCCGATCGTCGTCGGTGCGGTGAAGCCGCCGTCCGAACGGGTCTCCTCGATCTCGGCGGCGCGCTCCTTGAGTGCCGCGTTTTCCGGATCGATCGTCACGGCAAAGTGGGCGTTCGACAGCGTGTATTCATGGCCGAAATAGACGGACGTATCGTCGGGAAGCGCCATCAGCCGGTTCAGCGATTGCCACATCGTCTCGGCCGTTCCTTCGAAGAGCCGCCCGCAGCCGAGCGCAAACAGTGTATCGGCGGCGAACAGCAATTTGTCTTCGGGCAGATGAAAGCTGATGTGACCGGCGGTATGCCCTGGCGTTTCGATCACTTCGACCGGATGGCCGGCGAAGTCGAAGCGTTCCCCATGCGCCACCTGCTTGTCGATCCCCGGAATTTTTGACGCCTCGCCCTTCGGGCCGATGATGGTGACGCCGAAGCGTTGCTTCAGGCTGACATTTGCCGCCACGTGGTCGCCGTGATGGTGGGTGGTGAGGATATGGGTAAGCCGCCAGCCGCGCCGCTCCAGTGCCTCGAGGATCGGTCGCTCCTCCGGAGCGTCGATCGACGCCGTCGCGCCGCTGGCCGGATCGTGGATCAGCACACCAAAATTGTCGGTTCGGCAGAGAAAGAGGTCAAGTTCGAGCGCGGCCATGGCTTGGTCCTCCCATTGTGCGTGCGGCGGGTCTAGGCGAATGTAGCGAGCCCCGCCTTGAAGTCCACCGCTTCAGGGCTAACATGTTGCGCATGCACACCGATATCGTCGATCTCCGCCAATTCTATCATTCCGAGCTCGGCCGGATGGCGGAGCAAGCCGTCAGCATGGCGCTCTCCTCCGTTTGGGCGCGAATGCCGGAGGAGCGGCTGGTCGGCCTCGGCTACGCGGTTCCCTATCTCGAGCGTTTCCGCGCCGACACCGAGCGGACTTTCGCCTTCATGCCGGCCGGCCAGGGCGCGGTGAATTGGCCGGTTGCCGAACTCTCCTCCACGGCGCTCGTCTTCGACGAGGAATTGCCGCTGCCGGACGCCTCGATCGACCGGGTGCTGATGGTGCATGCGCTGGAATTTGCCGAGAGCCCGCGCGAGACGATGAAGGAGATCTGGCGCGTCCTTGCGCCGGGCGGTCGGCTCGTCATCGTGGTGCCGAACCGGCGCGGCGTCTGGGCGCGGATGGAGCATACCCCCTTCGGCTCGGGCCGGCCCTATTCGCGGGGCCAGTTGACCGCACTGTTGCGCGAGACGAACTTCACGCCGGGAGCCAGCTCGGAGGCGCTTTTCTTTCCGCCGTCCAGACGAAAGATGATCCTGCGGCTGCGCCACGGGCTGGAGCGCTTCGGTCGCTCGGTGTGGCCGGTCTTTTCCGGGGTGATCATCGTCGAAGCACAAAAGCGGCTCTATCAGGGCCTACCCGTGGCGGCGCGTGCCTCCCGCCGCGTCTTCGTCCCTGTCCTGGCACCGCATGGCGTTCCCAGCACCCGCATTCGAGCGCCGGAAGCCCCGTAGTTACGGCCACCACGTCGCACTCGACAAATTTCCTCTGCCCCGGTATTGGCTGGACCGCATTCCTCCCGCGAAAGCCGAGCCGATGAACCTTGCCTTGAAGAGCCCCGAGCCGCGCGCCGGCATCCTGGATATCGCCGCCTATGTGCCGGGCAGGGAACATGCACCGGGCGTTGCGAAGGTGCACAAGCTGTCGTCGAACGAAACGCCGCTCGGCGCGAGCCCGCGCGCGATCGAGGCGTTCCAGCAGGCGGCGTTCAATCTCGAGCGCTATCCGGACGGGCAGGCGCACGATCTCAAGGACGCAATTGCAGCGGTTCACGGGCTCAATCCGGCCAATATCCTCTGCGGCAACGGCTCGGACGAGCTGCTCGGGCTCCTCTGCCACACCTATCTCGGCCCCGGCGACGAAGGGATCGTCACGGAGCACGGATTTCTCGTCTACAAGATCCAGATCACCGCCGCAGGCGGCACTGCGGTGACGGTCGGGGAGAGGGATGCGCGCGTCGACGTCGACGCAATCCTCGCTGCCGTTACCGAGCGGACGAAAATTGTCTTCATCGCCAATCCGGCCAACCCGACGGGCACCTATATCCCCGTCGACGAGGTGCGGCGCCTGCATGCCGGGTTGCCAGCCGGCGTTCTGCTCGTGCTGGATGCTGCCTACGCCGAATATGTCCGGCGCAACGATTACGAGGCGGGAATAGAGTTGGTTTCGTCCAACTTCAACGTCGTGATGACGCGCACCTTCTCGAAGGTCTACGGCCTCGCCGGCCTGCGGATCGGCTGGATGTATGCGCCGCGCCAGGTCGTCGAGGCCGTGGACCGCGTGCGCGGTCCCTTCAACCTCAATGCGCCGGCGATTGCGGCAGGTGCGGCGGCGATCCGGGACCAGGCCTTCCTCGCCGCGGCTGTCGATCACAACCTCGCCTGGCTTGCGAGAGTGAGTGAAGCGCTGACGGCGATTGGTCTACGCATCACGCCGTCGGTCACCAATTTCGTGCTGATCCACTTCCCGGAAGCGGGCGGCAGATCGGCCGAGGAGGCGGATACATTCCTGACGAGCCGCGGCTTCATCCTGCGTGCGGTCAGCGCTTACGGCTTCCCCAATGCGTTGCGGATGACGATCGGCCCTGAAGAGGCGAATGAGGGCGTGGTCGCGGCGCTAACCGAATTCATGGGACGGAAATGATGGCACAGCAGTTCGAAACCATCGCCCTCATCGGCATCGGCCTGATCGGCTCGTCGATCGCGCGGGATATTCTCGACAGGCAGCTGGCCGGAACGATCGTCGTCTCGACGCGCAGCGAAGCGACCCTGAAGCGTGCCGGTGAGCTCGGCCTCGGGCATCGCTACACGCTCTCGGCCGCCGAGGCGGTAAAGGATGCCGATCTCGTCGTCGTCTCCGTGCCGGTCGGTGCTTCGGAATCTGTGGCCGCCGAAATCGCCGCGCATCTGAAGCCCGGTGCGATCGTCACCGATGTCGGCTCGACGAAGGGCTCGGTGATCGCGCAGATGGCGCCGCATCTGCCGGACACGGTGCATTTCGTGCCGGGCCACCCGATCGCGGGCACCGAGCACTCCGGTCCGGATGCCGGCTTCGCCGGGCTTTTCCGCGGTCGCTGGTGCATTCTGACGCCGCCTCCGGGCACGGACGAGGAAGCCGTCGCCAAGCTCAGGCTGTTCTGGGAAGCGCTCGGCTCGATGGTCGACGAGATGGACCCGGAGCATCACGACATGGTGCTGGCGATCGTCTCGCATCTTCCGCACATCATTGCCTACAACATCGTCGGCACCGCGGACGACCTCGCAACCGTGACCGAGTCCGAAGTGATCAAGTATTCGGCTTCCGGTTTCCGCGATTTCACCCGTCTTGCCGCCTCGGACCCGACCATGTGGCGCGACGTCTGCCTGCACAACAAAGATGCGATCCTCGAAATGCTGGCGCGTTTCTCGGAGGATCTCGCCTCGCTGCAGCGCGCGATCCGCTGGGGCGACGGCGACAAGCTGTTCGATCTCTTCACCCGCACGCGGGCGATCCGCCGGTCGATCATCCAGGCCGGCCAGGATACGGCCATGCCGGACTTCGGCCGGCATGCCATGGATCAGAAATAAGTTCGATCGCTCGACTCAGAGAGCCGGCAGGACACCGATCGGAACGAAGGCCAGGAAGGCAGTGCCGTCGCGCACGTTGAGCTTGACGGTCGCCTCGTTCTTGCCGGCGGCGAGCGCCGTCAACATGTTGGCGATGTTGTTGATGAGGTCAGTCTCCTCGGGGACGGCTTTCACCATGTTCTCGCGCCATGCGTCGATGTTCACCAGGGTCAGGGAGAATTCGCCCGAAACGAGCCCTTGCTCGTTGACCGAAAAGGGCCCCGAGAGTTTGGCGTTCATGCCGTTCCCCGCATCCAGGATCAACTGACGCAATTCCCCTTTGGTGCCGCGCAGCATGTGTGGGGAAAGCGGACCGCCGCGCAGCCATTCGGCCTTGCCGGTGACCGTAAGGTCGGCGGCGATGTTGGCCGGCGGGGCGGGGCTCGGACCTTCCTCGGGGCGCAGATCGAGCTTGTCCACGCTGAGCGCCGCGTCGAGGTCGTCGCCATTCTGCCTCAGGTGGATTTCCCCGTGGCTCGCGCCGAATCCCACGCCTTTGCCCAGGAGCGGCGAACGGACGGTGCCGGTCAGATTGTCATAGGCAATGGAGGTGCGGTCGACACCGGAAAGCGTCGCGGCGAGACTGGCATGCAGGAGCGTCCAGTCGGCGGACACCGATACGCCCGGAGAGACCCGGATTTCCGCAGGCCCGTCGAGTTCCACGACGGCGCGCCCCGGCTGGTAGACCTGTGCGGCCGTCCTCAGGGCTCCGAAGGATGCGGACGCACCGTGGCGGGTGTCGTCGAGGCGTACCTTGTCGCAGAAAAGACCGATGCGGAACGGAAAGCCGCGAATTTCCGGGTCGGTGCATTCGCCGCCAAGGCCGCTCGCCTGCCTTTCCGCCAGATAGGCCGGCAGACGTTTCTCGATCTGGTCGGCGGCGGCGAACCAGGCGCCCGAATAGATGCCGGCGACGAGGATGATGCCTATTGCAAGCCAGAGAAACTTCCGGCTGGCGGTCCGTCCCTTTGCGACCTCGGTGACCGTCATGGTATCGCGTACTCCAACTTACCCGGCCGGTGTTATCGGCCTCTCTGCAAACTCGACTTCGACCGCGGCGAATCGCTTCCGCTTTTAAGCGGCGCGCAGCGGGTCTCAACACGTTGGAACGGCATTGAGGCGGAAAACCGCTTCACAGTCTCGCCTGTCCCGCTTTAGAAAGTTCCCGTCGGCCGCTGCCCAAACCCATTGGTGATTCGGCAAGTGCGGCAACATTCGGTTGAATGGCAGCGGATATGGACGAATTTTGGGTCTTTGGCTACGGGTCGCTGATGTGGAATCCGGGCTTTCGCTTCGAGGAGAAGCTGACGGCGCGGGCCTTCGGCTATCGCCGCTCCCTGTGCGTCCATTCGTGGGTGCACCGCGGCACCGAGCGGCATCCGGGACTGGTCCTTGGACTCGACTACGGCGGTTCCTGCATCGGCATGGCGTTTCGCGTTGCCGCCGCCGAAAGGGCGGAAGTGACGGACTACCTGCGCGAGCGCGAACTGGTCACGCATGTCTACAAGGAGCGGACCATGCCGGTGCAGCTCTCCGACGGTCGCCGGGTTCCGGCGCTGGCCTATGTAACCGACCGCAAGCACGTGCAATATGCCGGTGCGCTGACGGCCGCCGCGGCGGCGGCCACGGTCGCAACCGCCGTGGGCAAGTCGGGGAACAACAGGGAATATGTGCTCAATACGCTTGCGCATCTCAGGGAGATGGGCATCCGCGACCATTGGCTCGAGGAAGTCGCCGCCAATCTTATGGCCGGCGCAGCAGCTTCGGATCAGGCCTGACCGGCTCCAGAATCTTAGAGCTGGATGCGGGCGGAAAACCGCGCACGCTTTTCCTCATGCGGCTCCGAGTTCGCGCAGACGCTGTTTTGCCGTGGGTGGCAGGGGCAGATGCGGATTGGCCCTGACGGTCTCGACGAGGAGTTCGTCGCTCGCGGCCTCGGTCACCTCCACGAGCCTCGCCAAAAAGGCATCCGGATCCAGGCCGGCTTCGATGGGCGGCAGGACGCGGACCTTGAAATGGCCGGGGAAGCGCAGGAACTTGCGGCGTGGCCAGAACAGGCCCGGATGCATGGCGACCGGGACAACCGGTACCTGCAGGTCGCGGTAGAGCCGCGCAATGCCATACTTATACTCCGGCGGTGCGCCGGGCGGGCGCCGCGTGCCTTCCGGATAGATGATCAACTGGCGGCCGGTCGCCATTTCCCGCTTGGTGCGCTCCATGACCTCGGTCATCGCCTTGCCGCGCGCCGCGCGGTTTACCGGCACCATCCGCTGCTTGACGATGTACCAGCCGAAAAGCGGTATCCAGGTGAGCTCGCGCTTCAGGATGTAGAACGGGTCGTCGAGCCACGGCAGAAGCGCATAGGCGTCCCAGAAGGACTGATGCTTCGGCGCGAAGATGTAGGCGCCCTTGGGGACGTTATCGAGACCCTCGATCTCGAAGGTCGTTCCGACGATCTTCTCCATGAGCCAGTGGTTGCTGCGCACCCAGTTCTTCGGCACGAACCAGGCCGTCTTGCGCGGCACGAGAAAATAGATCGGGGTCAGCACGATCATCTGGACGATCAGATTGGTGTAGAAGACCAGGTTGAAGAGGATCGAACGCAGGATGATCATCAATAGGCTCTCGATGGGAAGGCGATGCCGACCGCGAGACGGCTGGCCGTTCGCTGCCTACACGAAACTCGCACCGAGGAAAACTGTTCTTGCAGAATCCGGCCCGCTACTCTTTCGCCTGGATCGGCGGGGCGGTGTCCGTTCTCGAACTGTCTGCCAAGTGCGCGTTCGCGAAATCGCGCAAGAACGCGATGGAATACTTGGCATATTCGAGCAGAATTGCCTTGATAAAGCGCGGATTGCGCAGCCAGTTCGATGTCTTCAGATCCGAATTGACGACCGGATAGGCGATGAATTCTGTGTCAGGCCGAACCCGGCGTAGTTCGAGAAGGCTGCGCGGCATATGGTAGTTGTTGGTGACGACGAGGACGCTCCTGTAGCCGTGATCGTGGATCCATTGACCGGCCTCGGTTGCGTTGCCGATCGTGTCGACCGCTTCATGGCCGATATCGACGCAGCATTTGAAGAGGTCGGCCGAGCTTTGCGTGTTGCGGCGTATCTGGCTGCCCGTCGTCGCCGGATTGACGCCCGAGATGAGAAGCCGGTTGCCGGCACCGGATTTCAGAAGCTCGACCGCCTGCTCTATCCGCTGGAAGCCGCCGGTCAGTACGACGATCGCATCCGCCTTGGGTGCGGCAGGCGGCTGCAGCGAGGCCACCGTGTCGGCGAAATACAGGAAGCCGGCGACGAAGACGGCGAGAAAGGCGAGCAGCACGAAAAAGCCGCGCCGCAGGATCTTGCGCAGCCGGCTACGCGACCGACGGCGGCGCGCGGCCCTGTCTCGCCATTTGCCCCTATCGGTCATTCCGCTCTCGCGAAGCTCCTCACCCATCATGATTCTCTCACATAGCCGCCGATTGCGGCAGGGGATAGATCGCTTGGGGGAAGATTCACGGCTTGATCCATGAACGGCCGCTAGCTCTGATAGGTATCCGTCCGGCCCGGGTCCGACCGGATCAGGTCGATCTCGTAAATCGTCCGCGTGACGGTCAGCCGCGCCGTCAGCGTCGTCAACAGGGCAATGACGATGATGATCGCGAAGATGCCCAGATAGCCGGTATAGCCAATGGCGAACGTGCCGAAGAGAGCGGTCGCCTGGTCTGTCTCGGGAGTTGCGAGCGTCCGCGATTGCCAGAAGCTGGCGATGGCAAAGGAGAATGCCGCGAGGAGACCGCCGGCGCCGGCGCCTTTGAGGCTGATTCTGAGGAAGTGCTTCTGGAACTCGGACGCCACGAAGCTCGCCTCCGCCCCGACGAAGTGCAGCACCTCGACGATGTGGCGATTGCCGGACAGCGCCCCGCGGGTGGCGAAAACGACGGTGAGTACCATGGCTGAAAAGACGAGCGCCAGCACGCCGGTACCGATCATCGTCGTGGTGTTCGCCATGGCGACAAGCCGGTCGACCCAGGTGCGGTGATCGTCGAGGAAGGCTTCCGGGATTGTCTCCGTCAGCGCCTTGCGCATGGCGGCAAAGTCCGGCGGATTGTTTTCGTCGATCGTTATGACGATGAGCCGCGGCACAGGCAGTTCGTCGAGGTCGAGGCCGCCGCCGAGCCAGGGTTCGAGCAGCCGGGCCGTTGCGGCGCGGTCGATGATGTTGCCGCCGGTGGTGCCGGAGAAGGTCAAGGCGAGATCGCGTGCGTCCGCGAGCGCTTTCTCCATGTCCAGGTTCTCGTCCGGCTTGATCTGGATGGTGATCTCGCGGGAGATCTGCGATTGCCAGCTTTGCGCCGTCGCCCGAACCATGCTGACGCCGCCGAGCGTCAGGCAGGCGAGGAAGGACATGATGGCAATGACGCACATCAGCGCATGGCCGGAGACATTGGCCGAGGGGACGATCGGCCCGGTCGGCCGCACCCGCATCTCGGCGCGGCGCTGCTGCGGCGGCGGATCCGGTTCGCGGTGGGGTCGCTGCTCATTCATAGATGTCAAGCCGCCCCTGTGAAAGGATCATGCGCCGGGCCTCGACCTGGTCCATCAGCGACAGGTCGTGCGTGGCGATCACCACGGCGGTACCGAGCTTGTTCAGTTCCAGGAAAAGGTTCAACAGCCGCCGCGCCATCGGCGGATCGACATTGCCGGTCGGTTCGTCGGCGAGAAGGATTTCCGGGCGGTCGATCAGTGCCCGGGCGATCGCAGCGCGCTGCTTTTCGCCGCCGGAAAGCACCGGTGGAAGCACGTTGATACGCTCGCCGAGACCAACCCACTTGAGAAGCTCGAGCACGTCCGAGCGGTAGCTCGTCTCCTCCTTGCCACGCACCCTGAGCGGCAGGGCGACATTCTCGTAAGTCGTCAGATGGTCGAGAAGGCGGAAGTCCTGGAAGACGATGCCGACGCGGCGGCGCAGCATCGGAAATTCCTCGCGCGGAATGGACGAGATGTTGCGGTCGAACATGCGAATGAGCCCGCGGGTCGGCTTCAGCGAAAGAAACAGCAGCCGCAGCAGCGTCGTCTTGCCGGCCCCCGACGGCCCGGTCAGGAACTGAAAGGACCGGCGCGGTATGTCGAACGTCAGGTCCCGAAGAATTTCCGGTCCCATGCCATAGCGCAATCCGACATTCTCAAAATGAATCAACGGGACAGCCCAATCTCTCGTCACGACGCTCAGCAACCGCCTCAACCGTCGTTCGCACATCCAGCGTCGTGCCGTCTCGCCAGACGCACGAAGCGCGCTGCATCGCTTTGAACTGCGGTGCCGATTGAAGGACCATGCAGTAGGACAGCGCGCCTGCCAAGGCAAAACCGAGTGCGGAACCATGGTTAAGCGACAGTTAATGTCCCAGGGAAAGGCGCCGCTTTCGCGGCTCTTTCCGAAACATTAACCATTTCGGTTTACGTTCCGTCAGGATTTGATGCAATGCCCTGTTTCTTGCAGGGGTATTGCCGCAGCGAGTTTGGCGCGCCCACTGCATGTTTCCTTAAATCGGAGCCGATTCAAGGATAAAACATGCAGCACCTGATGTGCTACAGCGACCTCTGTGCCTCTAGAGGTCGCCCGGCGCTGTCGAGGGCGCGGCACTCCGATGGGAGAGCCCCATGCAGGCATTTCGCACGAAGACAGCCGGGATCGACCTCATTCCGCCGGAGCGCGTGCCGCGCTCGGACGCCCCCGCTGCCAGGAACCTCGACTATGTCGACGTCGAATTCGAGACCGTGGCAGCTGATCCGCGGCGCAGCCCCTATCCGGTCTTCAACGACAACCAGCGCCCGGCGACGCGTTCCGCGCCGCGTCCGACGACCACCATCCGTCAAGGAGCCGTGGCCCGGTTGTTGGCGATCGCGGAGGCGAGGCTGCGCGCAATGCCGGCGCGCCGCTTCGCCGGCCTCGCCGCCGGCCTCGGCTTGACGGCTTTCCTGCTGATGGCAGGCCTCGGAGGTCATGGTGAGGCGGATGCCCGTCCGCTCGCCATCGAGGGGGTCACCGCCTCGCTCGACGATACCGGCGGCATGCGCGTGCTTTCCGTCTACGGGGCCATCGACAACCGATCGGACCTCGATCAGCGCCTGCCGCCGGTGATCGTCGAAGTCATGCACAACGGACGGGCCGTGACGTCGACGCGCCTGTTGCCCGAGGGCGCTGCCATTGCACCGGGCGAAAGCCGCCGCTTCGTCACTCGGCTCCCCTATGCGGGTGGAAAAATGCCCGACGTCACCGTCTCCTTCGCGGAAAACGGTGTTTCGCCTCGCTGATTGTGCTAATCGGCTCTTGAAGGGAGGGCAGGCGTTCTTCCGATTGCATGTGTCCTTAAATCGAATTCGATCTAAGGACAAAAACATGCAGCAATTCAAAATGCTGCAGCGACCTTTGGGCGTCTCGAAAGACGGGACGGCGCTGTAGGAAAATGGAGAACCGTCATGCCCGTCGTTCGCGGCAAGAATATCGAGGTCCTTTACAGCCCCGAGGCGATCGCCACCCGCAATCGGGAAATGGCGGACGAGATCATGCGCGGGCCGCACAAGGACCTCCTCGTCATCTCGATCCTCAAGGGCTCCTTCATTTTTGCGGCCGATCTGATCCGTGCCATGCACGGGGCCGGACTTGCGCCGGAGGTCGAGTTCATCACGCTTTCCAGCTACGGCACGGGAACCGAATCCAAAGGCGTGAAGATCACCAAGGATATCGACAGCGACGTGCATGATCGCGACGTGCTCTTGATCGACGATATTCTCGAATCCGGGAGGACACTGCGCTTTGCCAAGGAACTGCTCTACGAGCGCGGCGCACGCAATGTCACGATCGCGGTTCTGCTCGACAAGCGCGTCAAGCGCCGTGTCGATCTGGAGGCGGACTATGTCGGCTTCGAATGCCCCGACCACTTCGTGGTCGGCTACGGTATGGATGTCGCCTATGCCTTTCGAGAACTCCCGTTCGTCGGCGTCGTCACCGGTGACGCCGAGTAACCGTGCCGATCGGTTGCGGCGCCTTCGCTCCATGGGCGAAGAATTGTCGATTTTCTACCTGGCGACGCGACTGCATGTTTCCCTAAATCGTAGGTGTTTAAGGAGAAAAACATGCAGAAATTCAAAGTGCACAGCGCCCCTTGCACGTCTGACGAGGCGCGCGGCGCTGTAAAATACTGAAAATCGAAGCTATCGCGTTTACCGAAAGCAAACACAAAGCTGTTTGGTTGGAACCGTGTCACGGCCGCAGGCGGCGCGGGATACGGATGTTCAACGACGTAGAGCGTCTTCTTGCGAACGACGCCGACGCTCTGTGAGAGCGAACACGGGAGGCCATGATGGCGAGAATCCTGATTACCGAGGATGAGGACGCGTTGCGCTCATTTGTGGCGCGGGCGCTGCAGCTCGATGGACATGAGACGGTCGAGGCAGGGGATGGAGCCGACGGGCTCGCCCGGCTCAAGGACCAGCGCTTTGACCTGCTGCTATCGGATATCCGCATGCCGGTCATGGACGGCATCGAGCTTGTGCATCAGGCATCGGCCGCCTTTCCGCAGCTGAAGATCTTGCTGATGACCGGATATGCCGAGCAGCGCGAGCGCGCCGACGATATTTCCGGCAAGGTCGTGGATGTGATCTCCAAGCCGTTTTCCCTGCCGGATATCCGCAAGGCGGTGGCCCACGCCTTGGCTGCCTGACGGCTCCTGACGCTCCGGCAGAGCTTCAGATCAGTTCACCGTTTCGCCGAAACGGTGAACTGATCTGGCTCTTGGAAATGAGACAATTCCGGACGGAAAACCGTTCCGCGCGTTTCCTGGAAATCCACTATCGCATATCGAGCAGGCGCTCGAGATATTGCCGCTCGACCTCCGGCGACAGGTTGTCGCCGAGCTTGCGCCGGATCGCGTCGAGGATCTGCCGGGCGCGCTGGGTGTCGATCTCGTCCGGCACTTTCACCTGGTTGCCGAAGTCCGGTCCGGCGTTCTGCTGGCGCCGCCCCAGCGGGTCGCGGCCGTTCTGGCCGTATTGCGGCACGCCCTGACCGGGACCCGGTCCCTGACCCTGGGCCTGCATCTGGTTCATCATGTCCTGGGCGCCTTCGCGCAGGGCCTGCAACGCCCGGCCCTGGCTGCCGACGGCTCGTTCGCCCTGACCCTCGCCCAGTGCGCCGGCGGCGTCGCCCATTTCGCGCCCAGCCTGGCCGAAGCCCTTACCGGGCTTTATGCCCAGATCCTCCAGGCCCTTTTGCAGTTCACTCAGCTGCTTGCCGAGCGCCTCCTGCTGCTGCCTGAGCTGTTTCAAGGCCTCCTTCAATTGCTCGGCGGTCATCTCGTCGAGCGGATTGGGCTGTCCGTTCGGGTCGCCCTGCTGTCCGGGATCCTGGGGCATATCCTGGCCGAACAGCTCATTGTCCTCGCCCTGGAGCGGGTCGCCGCGCTGCATCCGGTCGCGCAGCGCCTGGTCCAGCTTGAATGTTTCGTCCATCAGCTGCTGTTGCTGCTGCATCAGCTGGCCGAGCTTGTCCATTTGCTGGCGCATCGCGCTGTTCTGCTCGCCGCCCTGCTGCATGCGGCCGGCCTGCAGATTGTTCATCATCCGCTGCAGTTCGGACAAGAGCTGGCGCGCCTGATCGCGCGCGCCGGAGCGCGCCAGGTTTTCGATCTGGTCCATCATCTTTTCCAGATCCTGCTGACGCAGCATATTGTTCATGTCCGGATTGGCGGCGATCGCCGGATTTTTGGCTGCCTGCTCGGCGAGCGCGCGCATATATTCCTGCATTGCCTGGCGCAGTTCCTGCATCAGCCTGGCGATCTCCTCATCCGAGGCATTGCGTTCGAGCGCATCGGACAGGGCCTGCTGGGCATCGCGCAGCCGGCGCTCGGCGAGCGACAGGTCGCCGTCCTCGATGCCGAGCGCGATCTCCCAGAGATGGTCGGCCGCGTCGCGCAGCATATCGTCGTTGCGGGCGAGCTTCATGCGCGTCCGGGCCGACTGGATCAACAGGAAATGCGTGAGGTTCGGGATCGTCGCCTCGGGGTAGAGCGTCAAGGCGTCGTTGAGGTCGATGGCGCGGGGCAACTGGTTGGCGTCGAGAGCGAAGACCTGGCGCTGTTCGGCGACCGCCGCGGCAAGCGGCTCGAAGAACCGCCGCGCCGGCAACACCATTTCCTCCGGGACGCTTCGACCCTCCTGGCCGGCGGCGTCGCGGGCGACGAGGGTGATCTCTACGCGCTTCCCGGCAAGCGGATGCTCGCTCAGGTTCCGGCTGGTCGTTCCCTTGGCTTCGCGCGGATTGCGGCGCGGCAGATCGAGGCGATATTCCGGCGGCGGATAGAGCGGCCTGGCGTCGGCAGCCGGTTCGTCCAGAGGCTTTATCTCCGCCCAGGCCTGGGAAATGCCGTAGTCGTCATGGGCGAGGAAGCTCATCTCAAGCGACGCGTTCGCCGTCGGACGGGGTGCGCCATCGAAGGCGATGTCCGGCACGCTGTCGGGAATGATCTTGAAGTTCCAGCGCTGTCCGGCGACCGAAAGCGTGCCGTCCCGGGTGATCTTGAAGAGATGATTCCGGGCGCCGTTCGGGGACGTTCCGACCGCTTGCGCTGCCTCGGCCTGCTGCGGCGACGGCTTGCCGGCCGCAGCCGGGATGATGGTCGGCTGCGGGTTGCCCGTGTCAGCGTAGCTGACCTGCGTCTCCTGGCCGGCGCCTGTTATGCGAACGGTGACGTCGCTGAACTGCGGTATGGTGATTGCGGCCTGCCGGTCGGAGGCTGTCATATCCTCCCGGCCGGTCAGGAAAATCGGTGCGCGGCCGGTATAGGCCGGCGGAGTCACCCAGGCGTCGATGCGGATGTCGGGAGCGGCGATCTGGCGCTCGGGCAGTCGAAACGCGTCGGACACCAGACCGGCGCGATTCGAATAGGAATAGGCGAAGGCGACGCAGGCAAGCAGTATCGGTACGGCCCTCAGCGCCAGAGGATCGTGTCGCGCCACGTCGGGCCGCGGTAGACCGGTGTCGAGACCGTGGACGAGACGCGCCATGCGCGTCTGGTGCTCACGCCAGAGCGCCGCGCCGACGGCCCCCTCGGTTGCCGGCGCGTCGTCCTGCACGCGGATCGCCTGGTGGGGCAGCTGGTTGCGGTCTTCGAGCATCCTGTCGGCTTCGGCGATCTCCGGCCAACGAACGCGGGTAAGAGGCAGGAGCGTCAGGAAAAGCCCGGCGACAAAGGCGAGCAGAACGACGACATGCAGCCAGAATGGTGCCGCACGGAAAAAGCCGAGCCAGCCGGCGGAGAGGAACAGGAGACCGAGCGAAGCGGGTGCGAGCGCACGGGGCAGGAGCTGCTCGGCCAGCAGGATCAGGCGTGCCAGGAACCGCTTCGTCGCCAGCATCCTGGCGAATGACCTCGGTCGTGGCGTTTCATCCTGCCGGAAAAGCGTCATCCGCCCATATTCCCTTTCCATTCCTTTGACCGCCAGTCCCCTCAGCCGTTTGGCGGTCAAAGGTCAGGATAACATCCTTTGTGGCGAAGGCGAGGGCGACACGCAAAACAAAACGTGATCGCCAGGAAGGGCGCCGTTTCGAGCGCAGCCGCGTCGAACTCAGTCAAGCCAGTCCGGCACCGAGTCGAGGTCGATCAGGGCATCGTAGTCCTTGCGCGGGCGGATCACGTGGAAACGATCGCCCTTGACAAGAACCTCGGGCACCAAAAGTCGGCTGTTATAGGTGCCGGCTTGGACCGCGCCGTAAGCGCCTGCCGAGCCGATCGCGAAAAGGTCGCCCGGCTTGGGCATTGCCATTTCCCGGTCGAGCGCCAGATAGTCGCCCGTCTCGCAGACAGGACCCACCACGTCGGCCTTGATGCGCGGCGCGTTGGCGGCGGAAATCTTCACCGGCCTGATCTCGTGATAGGCCTCGTAGAGGGTCGGCCGGATCAGGTCGTTCATCGCCCCGTCGACGATGACGAAGGTCTTTTCGCCGCCATCCTTCACATAGATCACTTCGGTGACGAGAATGCCGGCGTTGCCGACGATCAGACGCCCCGGTTCGGTGACGATCTTGCAGTCGAGGCCCTTGAGCTGGTTCTTGACGATATCGGCATAGGCATCGGGGAGCGGCGGCGGATTGTTGTCTTCCCGATAGGGAATGCCGAGGCCGCCGCCGATATCGACATGGTCGATGGCGTGGCCATCGGAGCGCAGCGTATCGACCAGTTCGCGCAACAGCTTGAAGGCGTCATCGAAGGGCTGCAGCTCGGTGATCTGGCTGCCGATATGCATGTCGATGCCGGTCACCTTGATACCCGGGAGCGTCGCCGCATGGGCATAGACGGCCCGCGCCCGCTCCCAGGAAATACCAAACTTGTTTTCCTTCTTGCCGGTCGAGATCTTCGCATGGGTGCGGGCGTCGACGTCCGGATTGATGCGGAAGGAAACATGCGCCTGCTTGCCGGCGCGCACGGCCCGCTGGTTGAGGATTTCCAGCTCCGGCTCGGACTCGACGTTGAAGCAATAGATGCCGGCTTCCAGCCCCAGATCCATTTCACGCGGGGTCTTGCCGACGCCGGAAAACATGATCCGCTCGGCAGGAATGCCGGCGGCAAGAGCGCGACGCAACTCACCTTCGGAGACCACGTCGATGCCGGCGCCGAGCCGGCCGAGGGTCTTCAGGACGGCCTGATTGGAATTGGCCTTCATCGCGTAACAGACCATCGCATCGACATCGGCGAAGGCTTGCGCGAAGACCCGATAGTGGCGCTCGAGCGTGGCAGTGGAATAGCAGTAGAACGGCGTGCCGACGGCGCGGGCGATATCCGTAACGGGCACGTCTTCGGCGTAGAGGATTCCGTCGCGATAGTCGAAATGGTTCACGGGGTGTCGCTCGCTCAGAGGAGGGGATCAAGCAGGAAGGGGCGGTCCTCGACCGTCTCCTTCGGTTCGGCGGTCCCGGCGGGCGCTTTCGTGTTGATCGAGGTCGTGGCGCCCGGCCGGTCGAGGTCGCCCTTGCGCCCGCAACCGGTGAGCACCAGGCCCGGAATCGCCAGCAGCAGCGCAAGCCGGGCCGCCTTCGTCAATGTCATCGTCATTTCCTCGCCGAAGTTGAAGCCGATTGTTCCTAGATAGAGCGATCTCTTATCGGTTTTTCAATGCCTTGTGCACCCTGTTTGTGTGAGCAGATCTATACGTTTTCACGCATATCGCTGCCCCTCACCCTAGCCCTCTCCCCGCAGGCGGGGAGAGGGGACTTGAGCCGGCGCGGCATCCCCCTTCTCCCCGCCTGCGGGGAGAAGGTCGCGGCAGCGGGATGAGGGGCGCGCCGGCGGAAGCGAAACCATCAATTGCGTGCCCGCCACCAGGCGATCTGCTTGCGCACTTCGGCTGGTGCCGTGCCGCCGAAACTGGTGCGGCTCGCGACCGACGCTTCGACGGTCAGCACGTCGAAGACCTTGTCGGTGATGGCGGGATTGATCGCCTGCAGGTCGGCAAGCGAGAGATCGGCCAGGTCGCAGCCCTTCTGTTCGGCGAGTGCCACGGCGCGACCGGTGACGTGATGGGCGTCGCGGAACGGGAGGCCCGCCTCGCGCACCAGCCAGTCGGCAAGGTCCGTGGCGGTCGAGTAGCCGGAGCCGGCGGCGGCCTTCATCCGGTCGGCGCGCACGGTCATATCGCGCACCATGCCGGTCATTGCCGCGATCGCCAATTCGAGGCTTTCGGCGGCGTCGAAGACCTGTTCCTTGTCTTCCTGCATGTCCTTGGAGTAGGCGAGCGGCAGGCCCTTCATGACCGTCAGAAGCGCAATCAGCGAGCCGTTGATACGGCCGGTCTTGGCGCGCACGAGCTCGGCCGCGTCGGGGTTCTTCTTCTGCGGCATGATCGAAGAACCGGTCGAGAAGGCATCCGACAGGCGGATGAAGCCGAATTGCGGCGTCGACCAGATGACGATCTCTTCGGCAAGCCGCGACAGGTGCGTGGCGGCGATCGACGCGATCGACAGGAATTCGAGCGCGAAGTCCCGGTCGGAGACCGTATCGATCGAGTTGCGGGTCGGCTCGCGGAAGCCGAGCGCCTTGGCGGTCATGTGCCGGTCGATCGGGAAGCCAGTGCCGGCAAGCGCTGCAGCGCCGATCGGGCTTTCGTCCATGTGCTCGATCGCGTGTCGGACGCGCGAGCGATCGCGGCCGAACATTTCGACATAGGCCATGCAATGATGGCCGAAGGTCACCGGCTGGGCCGTCTGCAGATGCGTGAAGCCCGGCATCACCGTACCGGCATGCTCCTCCGCCCGGTCGAGAAAGGCGCCGATCAGCCCCGTCAGCGCCTTTTCGGTCCTCTGCAGTTCTTCCTTCACCCAGAGACGGAAATCCAGTGCGACCTGGTCGTTGCGGGAGCGTGCCGTATGCAGGCGGCCGGCGGCGGGGCCGATCAGCGACGCCAGCCGCGCCTCGATGTTCATATGAATGTCTTCGAGGCGGCGCGAGAAGTCGAAGGCGCCGCTTTCGATCTCTGACAGGATCGTCTCGAGGCCGTGAACGATCTTGTCTTTGTCTTCGGCGGAAATGATGCCCTTATGTGCCAGCATGGTGGCATGCGCTATTGAGCCGCGGATATCCTGGGCATAGAGCTTCTTGTCGAAGCCGATCGAGGCATTTATCTCCTCCATGATCGCATCCGGACCCGAGGCGAAGCGTCCGCCCCACATCTGGTTGGAGGATTTCGTTTCGGAACTGCCGTCAGCCATCGGGATGCCCGCCTTTGGAGAATGAAATGCAAGACCAGAAGAAGCGTCCTCCGGCCGTGAAATTGTTCGCGCTCGCCGCCTTGTTTGGCGTGATCGCCGGTGCGGCTGCGGTATACGTGAAGGAGACCGGGTCTGGCAATGGCGGCGCGCCGCCGACGGCCGATACCAGCTGCCCGCTCGCCGGCGAAAAGCTTGCGACGTTGACGCCGCTGATGCGCGGCCAGGTGGCCGCCATGACGCCGGCCGCCAATCCGCGCCCGATCGGCGGTCTCGACTTCGTCGGGCCGGATGGAAAGCCGCGGACCCTTGCCTCCTTCGCCGGCAAGATGTTGCTCATCAATCTCTGGGCGACCTGGTGTCTGCCCTGCCGGGAAGAAATGCCGGCGCTCAACGCGCTGCAGACGGCCCTCGGCGGCGACCGCTTCGAGGTGGTCGCCATCAATATCGATACGAGCGGCGACGAAAAGCCGAAGGCGTTCCTGGACGAGATCGCGGTGCATGAACTCAGCTACTATCGCGACGCCTCGATGGGCGTCTTCAACACGATGAAGAAAGAGGGGCTTGCCTTCGGCCTGCCCGCCACCCTGCTCATCGATGAGAAGGGCTGCCTGATCGGCTCGATGAACGGGCCGGCCGCCTGGGACAGTGATGATGCGAAACGGCTCATAGAGGCGGCGCTCGCCCCACCTCCAGCCAGTTGAAGGGTCTCGCTGCTCGGCCGAGACCTCAGCGCGTCGGGACCGGAACGTCGCCGCGGTAATCGTAGAAGCCGCGGCCGGACTTGCGACCGAGCCAGCCGGCCTCGACATATTTCACCAGCAGCGGGCAGGGACGGTATTTGGAATCGGCCAGACCGTCATGCAGGACCTGCATGATCGACAGGCAGGTGTCGAGGCCGATGAAGTCGGCAAGCTGCAGCGGACCCATCGGATGGTTGGCCCCGAGCTTCATCGCCGTGTCGATGGCATCGACCGTGCCGACGCCCTCGTAGAGCGTATAGATCGCCTCGTTGATCATCGGCAGCAAGATGCGGTTGACGATGAAGGCGGGGAAGTCCTCGGCGACGGTCACGGTCTTGTCGAGATGGGCGACGAATTCCTTGGCCGTCCGGAAGGTCTCTTCGTCGGTGGCGATGCCGCGCACCAGTTCCACCAGCTTCATCACCGGAACCGGGTTCATGAAGTGGATGCCCATGAAGCGTTCGGGGCGGTCCGTTGCCGAGGCGAGCCGGGTGATCGACAGCGACGAGGTGTTGGTGGCGAGAAGCGCGTCCGGCTTCATGACCGGACAAACCTGGCCGTAGATCTTGCGCTTGACGGTTTCGTCTTCGGTGACCGCCTCGATGACGAGATCAGCCTGCGAAAGGTCGTTGATGTCCGTCGACCCCTTCATCAGCGCCAGCGCCTTTTTGCGGTCGTCGTCGCTCATCTTGCCGGAGGAAACCTGCCGGGCGAGGTTTCCATTGATGGTGGCGAGCCCTGCCTCGATGCGGTCTGCAGCAATATCGTAGAGCTGCACCTTGTAACCGGCCGCGGCTGAAACATGGGCGATGCCGCAGCCCATTTGCCCCGCGCCAATAATTCCGATCGTCTTGATCATCGAAGCGAACATCCACTTTGAGAAATCCCGGCAGCGGCGCTGCCGAGGATGTAAAAAAACCGGGCCGATGGGTCGGCCCGGTACGATTGTTAATGCCAAGCCGGCAGATTTTCCAGCCTTTTTCGTGCCGGGTGCCGCTCGCTCAGAGCGCCTTCTCCAGCTCCGGCAGGACGTCGAAGAGATCGGCGACGAGGCCGTAGTCGGCGACCTGGAAGATCGGCGCCTCCTCGTCCTTGTTGATGGCGACGATCACCTTGGAATCCTTCATGCCGGCGAGGTGCTGGATGGCACCGGAGATGCCGCAGGCGATGTAGAGATCCGGGGCGACCACCTTGCCGGTCTGGCCGACCTGCCAGTCGTTCGGCGCATAGCCGGCATCGACGGCGGCGCGCGACGCGCCGACGGCGGCGCCGAGCTTGTCGGCGACCGGCAGGATGACTTCCTTGAACTTCTCCGACGAGCCGAGCGCCCGGCCACCGGAGATGATGATCTTCGCCGAGGTCAATTCCGGACGGTCGGAGGACGACAGCGCATCGGAAACGTGGCTGGAGAGGCCCGGATTGGCGGCGGGCGAAACGGTCTCGATCGCTGCCGATCCGCCTTCGCCGGTAGCCGCAAACGAGGCGGTGCGGACGGTGATGACCTTCTTGGCTTCGCTGGTCTGCACCGTCTGGATGGCGTTGCCGGCATAGATCGGCCGCTTGAAGGTGTCCGAAGAAAGCACCTCGACGATCTCCGAGATCTGGGCGACGTCGAGAAGCGCGGCGACCCGCGGCAGGACGTTCTTGCCGACCGAGGTGGCGGCGGCAACCAGCGTGTCGTAGCTGCCTGCCAGCGAGACGATCAGCGCGGCGAGCGGCTCGGCGAGGTTGTTGGCAAGCGAGGCGTCCTCGGCGACCAGCACCTTGGAAACGCCGGCAAGCTTCGCCGCCTGCTCGGCAACCGCCTTGGCGCCGGAGCCGGCAACGAGGATGTGCACGTCGCCGCCGATTTTCTGGGCCGCCGTCAGCGCCTTGGCCGTCTGGTCGGAAAGGTGGGTGGTGTCGTGGTCAGCCAGCAGCAGAATGGCCATGATGAAAGTCTCCCTTTCCTAAACTTTAGAGAACACCGGCTTCGGACTTGAGCTTCTCGACGAGCTCGGCGACCGACTTGACCTTGATGCCGGCCTTGCGGCCGGACGGTTCCTCGGTCTTCAACACTTTCAGCCGCGGCGCCGTGTCGACCCCGAAGTCGGCCGGGCTCTTCTTGTCGAGCGGCTTCTTCTTCGCCTTCATGATGTTCGGCAGCGAGGCATAGCGCGGCTCGTTGAGCCTGAGGTCGGTGGTCACCACGGCCGGCAGCTTCAGTTCGACCGTCTGCAGGCCGCCGTCGACCTCGCGGGTGACATTGACCTTGCCGTCGCCGATCTCGACTTTCGAGGCGAAGGTGCCCTGCGCCCAGCCGAGCAGCGCCGACAGCATCTGGCCGGTCTGGTTGCTGTCGTCGTCGATCGCCTGCTTGCCGACGATGATCAGCCCCGGCTGTTCGGCCTCGGCCACACCCTTGACGATCTTGGCCACAGTGAGCGGCTCGACCTGCTCGTCGGTCTCGACGAGGATCGCCCGGTCGGCGCCCATGGCGAGCGCGGTCCTCAGCGTCTCCTCGGCCTTGGCCGGTCCGATCGACACGACCACCACTTCCGAGGCCTTGCCGGCTTCCTTCAGGCGCAGCGCCTCTTCGACCGAGATCTCGTCGAACGGGTTCATCGACATCTTGACGTTGGCAAGCTCGACGCCCGTGCCGTCCGCTTTCACCCGGATCTTGACGTTGAAGTCGACGACCCTTTTCACCGTCACTAGGATTTTCATGGATACTTTTCCTCCAGCAGCTTTCGCAGGAAAATGCGCCTTAACAGAGCGACCTGATTGTCGGTTGGCGACATCGATACGCGTTTTTTCTCCAATTACAATCGCTGAACACGAAGCTAAATCGATATAAGCCCAAGTTCGGCATTAACGTTTACGTACACGTAAGATAAACGCCTTGCAAGCGGGCAATCGGATCGTCGAGGGAAATCTACGTCGGCGCATGCGGAACGCGTAATCTGTTGAAATTGCAGCGCATACCGGCGGATCGAGATGATCCATATAGCCCTCAGGTGGGACGGCCCCAGGGGGTAGGCGGCTTTTGGCTGCCCGGCAGGGGCGCATCCGTGCCCTCTGGCGGCCCGGATTGATGTTCGACGGCGCGTGGGCTGACGATCGCGCGGTCGAAAAGCGGCACGCCGCGGCGTCGCAATAGGACAACGAGCACGAGGCCGGCGACGATGCCGCCGACATGGGCGCTCCAGGAGACGCTGCCGCCGGGGTCGACGGCGAACATGTAGAACTGCTGGCCGATCCAGAAGGCGAGCGGAATGGCAGCGGGCAGCGGCAAGGGAATGCGGAAAAGCACGAGAACCCACACTCGAACCTTGGGGTGCAGCAGGAAATAGGCGGCGACGACGCCGGAGACGGCACCGGAGGCGCCGATCAGCGGCGCCTCCGAAGCGACGTCGATCAGCCCATGCGCCAGCGCCCCGGCGGCGGCGCACAGCAGGTAGAACAGCAGAAACCGGAAATGCCCAAGCGCATCCTCGACATTGTCACCGAACACCCAGAGGAACAGCATGTTCATCGCCAGATGCGTGAAGTCGCCATGCAGGAAGGAATAGGTGACGAAGGTGAACTCGTCCGGAACGACCGCAAGGGAGGGATCGAGAATGGCGTAATCGAACACGACCGCCGGGATGTAGCCGAAACCGAGGACTGCAGCATTGGCGAATTCATCGGAGGCGATCGGTCCTGTGACGAGCCAGACGGCGAAATTGATGACGATCAGCGTCACCGTCACATATTGCATGTCGATATGCTTCAGGGCGTTCCTGTCGTGCAGCGGTATGAACATGCGATCCCCGAGGCGTGATTTTTTCGCGACTCTATCTGTTCTTGCCCGGAACCCAAAGGACATCGGCGCGCCCCCTGTCGTTTGCCCATCGGGCAGCGACGAACAGGAAATCGGAGAGCCGGTTGATATAGGCGACCGCCTCGCGGCTGACGGTCTCGCCTTCAGTTTCGGCAAGCGCCACCATCTGCCGTTCGGCGCGGCGGGCGACGGTGCGGGCGGCATGCAGCGCTGCGGAAGCGGCGCTGCCGGCGGGCAGCACAAAGGAACGCAGGGGTTCAAGATCCGCGTTCAACCGGTCGATCTCGGCCTCGAGGCGTGCCACCTGGGCCGCGACGATCCTCAACGGCTCGTATTCCTGCTTCTCGCCGGTCTCGGGTGTCGCGAGGTCGGCGCCGAGATCGAAAAGGTCGTTCTGGATCCGCATCAGCATCGGATCGAGATCCGGGCTGTCGCCGGTATGCTGGCGCGCCAGGCCGACGAAGGCGTTCGCTTCATCGACGCTTCCATAGGCATCGACGCGCAGGTCGCTCTTGGAGCGGCGCGGCCCGGTGACGAGGCCGGTGGTGCCGCTGTCGCCGGTCCGGGTATAGATCTTGTTGAGCTTGACCATCGTGAGTTCGCTTGGTCCTCAGCTCGGCCGGCCGCCGCCGGTGACCCACAGCGTCAGCATGATCAGCACGAGAGCCAGCGCCTGCAGCGCGATGCGCGTCTGCATCAGCTTGTTGGACGTATTGCCGCTGCCCTTGCGGGCCATGTTCAACAGGCCGCGGATGAGCACGATCGCAACCAGGCCCATGACGAACAACGTCACGGCGGTCAGGAAACTGGGCATGTCGTAACTCCTTACGTTTGATGTGCATGTCGTTGTCCCGAAACCGCTGCACACTTTCGGGCGACATGCAGGGCTCGATCATCCGAGTCGGCCGATGATACGATAGAACAGCGCCGCCGGCAGGAGTTTCTTGAGCAGCACACCCTGTTTGGCGGGCCTTGTCACGACATAATGCGGCCTTGGCCGGCGTGCCGTCAAAGCGTGTTTCAAAACGTGATAAACGGCCTCCGGTCCGAGCTTGCCGCGGGCCGGCTTGCTCTCGCCGCGCAGGCGCTTCAACTGTTTCTCGTACTCCGCCCGGTGGACGGAATTCTTGAGATCGATGAACCGCTCGACATAGGCGATGGCATTGGCGGTGAACTTCGACCTGATCGGCCCCGGCTCGATCAGGCTGACCTCGATGCCGCTGCCGGCGAGCTCCATCCGCAAGGTCAGCGACAGGGCCTCGAGGGCCGATTTCGAGGCGTTGTAGGCGCCGCGCCAGCGATAGGGGACGAGACCGAGGATCGACGAGCATTGCACGATGCGGCCCCGGCCCCGGGCCCGCATCGCCGGTATGACGCGGCGCGTCAGATCGTGCCAGCCGATCACATTGGTTTCCAGCTGCAGCCGCAGGGCCTCGGTCGGCAGGTCCTCGACCGCCCCGGCCTGGCCATAGGCGCCGTTGTTGAAGAGTGCGTCGATCCGCCCGCCGCTCAGCGCCATCACGGCTTCCACCAGCGCGGCGATCGTCTCCGGGCGGGTATAGTCCATGATGAAGGTTTCGATGCCTTCCTGTTCGAGATCCACCTGGTCTTCCGGCCGGCGGACGGTCGCGAAGACCCGCCAGCCGTCGCTCTTCAGGGCGCGCGCGCAATAGGCGCCGATGCCGGACGAACAGCCGGTGACAATGATGGTGGGGCGCTCGGACATCCGGTCGATTCCTGTAGAAATACGCGTCCCGTTTCCCATATTCACGGTTGGGATACAATTGAATTGCGCGCACTGCCTTTGGTCGTGGCGGCGCGCCGCCACAGGCATAGCGCGCGAGCGGTCACGCGGAATGCGCGGCACCACAGGAGACGGAATGCCGGCATCGCTTCGCATCATCTGGAAGGTCGTGTTCGATGCGCTCTGGCATTTCAGCGAGGACGACGGCTGGGCGATGGCGAGCCACGTGGCCCTGTCGTCGCTGATGGCGGTTTTCCCCTTCCTGATCTTCGGCACGGCACTCGGCAGCTTCCTCGGGGCCGACCAGTTCGCCGTGACGGCCGTCCACCTGATCTTCGACGCCTGGCCCGAATCGATTGCCAAGCCCGTCGCCGACGAGATCGTCGAGGTGCTGACCATCCAGCGCGGCGGCGTGCTGACCCTTTCCGTCGTTGCGGCCGCCTATTTCGCCTCGAACGGCGTCGAGGCGCTGAGGATCGCGCTGAACAGGGCCTATAGGGTGGCCGAAAGCCGCCCCTGGTACATAACCCGGCTCGCCAGCCTCGGCTTCGTGCTTGCTGGCGTCCTCATCCTTGCCGTCATCAGTATTCTTTTGGTCGCGGTGCCGCTCGCCGTCCGCAATGCCGACCAATGGCTGCCGTGGCTCGACGCCGTGCTCGCGACCGTCGACAATTGGGGGCTGGCATTGGCGCTCGTGATGCTGACCGGCGGGCTTCTGGTGTCGCATCTGTGGCTGCCGGACGGGCACCGCAAGATCGTCGACGTGCTGCCCGGCGTCCTGCTGACGCTTCTCCTGTGGTCGATCGGCGCCTATGCCTTCGCCTCCTATCTGGCGACCTTCTCCAATTACGTGGCAACCTATGCCGGCCTCGCCTCGATCGTCGTCGTGCTGGTCTTCCTCTACATGGTCGGGGCGATCTTCATCATCGGCGCGGAGATCAATGCCGCCATCCTGAAATTCAAGGTGAAGCGCATGGTGGCACGCAGTTTCCAGGGGCGAGGCGAGGGACCGCCTTCTCCATAGGGAAGACTTATGTCGTGCCAAGCACCAAGGCGCGCAGGTCCGACGGCGAGCGGCCGGCGGCGCGGAAAGCGGCAATACCGGTGTCGCCGTTGCTCTTCGACAGTTTCCTGCCGTCCGCACCAAGGACGAGGCGGTGATGATGGTAGACCGGCTCGGGTAGGTCGAGGAGCTGCTGCAGCAGGCGGTGGATGGATGTCGCGTGGTAGAGGTCGCGGCCGCGCACCACATGCGTGATACCCTGCAGGGCGTCATCGACCACCACCGAAAGGTGATAGCTCGAGGGCGCATCGGATCGCGACAGGATGACGTCACCCCAGGCGGCCGGATCCGCCGCGATCAGGCCGGTTTCGCCGGCTGGGTCAGCCCCGGCCTCGCACCAGGCGAGCGGCGCGGCAAGGTGGCCCACCGCCTTCGCCACGTCGAGCCGCCAGGCGTGCGGACGGCCGCCGGCGACAAGCGCCGCCTGCTCGCTCGCCGACAGGTCACGCTCGCGGCCCGGATAGCGCGGCGTTCCGTCCGGGTCGCGCGGCCATGCCTGCCCGCGTGCCTCCGCGGCGGCCACCGCCGCCTTGATCTCGCCGCGGCTCATGACGGAAGGATAGACAAGCCCCATCTCTCTCAACCGCTCGAGCGCTGCAGCATAGAGACCGAGATGATCGGATTGGCGCCGCACCGGCTGTTCCCAGCTCAGTCCCAGCCAGGCGAGGTCCTCGAAGATCGCCGCTTCGAATTCCGGACGGCAACGCGCCCGGTCGATATCCTCGATCCGGAGCAGGAACCGTCCGCCCATGGCGGCCGCCATATCGTGGTTGATGATGGCGGACAGGGCATGGCCGAGATGAAGCAAGCCGTTTGGACTTGGGGCAAAGCGGAAAACGGGTTGCGTTGGCGAAGGAACGGGCATCGTGCTGCTTTGCCATGGAAGCGGCATGAAGGTCATCCGCTTTCTACAGCGCCGGGTGTCAGTTCAGACGCGTAAGGGACGCTGTGTACTTTGGTACGCTGCACTTCTTATCCTTGAATCGGCTGCTATTTAAGGACACAGGCAGCGGGAGGGCGCATGCGGATCATTCGGACAAGCGACGACATTGACGCCGGCCTCGCCGGTCTGGTGATGCTCGACGCGCGCCTCGAACACGTCATCGACAGGGCCGGGCCGGTGCCGCTCAGGCGCACCGATCCGGGCTATCGCGGCCTTGCCAATATCATCGTTTCGCAAATGGTCTCCAAGGCGAGTGCGGCGGCGATCTGGAAGCGCATGGAGGGATCGCTCGGCGAGATCAGCGCCGCCGCCGTGCTCGCTCTCGACGACGATAACTGCCGGCAATTCGGCCTTTCCCGTGCCAAGGCCGA
Organism: Sinorhizobium fredii NGR234; assembly: GCF_000018545.1. Lineage (NCBI taxonomy): Bacteria > Pseudomonadati > Pseudomonadota > Alphaproteobacteria > Hyphomicrobiales > Rhizobiaceae > Ensifer > Ensifer fredii. The sequence goes on along the minus strand of NC_012587.1, from coordinate 2,798,111 downwards.
CACCTTGCGGCGCGTCGCGGCGGCGGCGGTGGCGGGCGAAATCGATCTCGACGGCATCTGCAACATCGAGGCGCCGGCGGCGATCCACGAGTTGACCGCCATCAAGGGCGTCGGGCGCTGGACGGCGGAGGTGTACCTGCTCTTCTGCGCCGGCCATCCGGACGTCTTTCCATCAGGCGACGTGGCGCTGCAGAATGCGGTCGGTCATGCCTTCGGTTTCGAACTGCGTCCGAGCGCGATCGAGGTCGATTCGCTTGCTGCCTCGTGGTCGCCCTGGCGGAGCGTCGCGGCGCGGCTCTTCTGGGCCTATTATGCACGTGAGATGCGGCGTGATGCGCTTCCCGTGACGCCTTGAAGAAAAAAGCGAATCCTTTGTTTGGTTTTTCTTTCTGGCTTCACAATCCTGTCGCAACGCGCCTAATATAGAAGATGCAGATGCCGAATCGCTCAGGAGAATACGCTTGACGATTGCAGTCTCACCTCAGGCCCTGCCGGCGCTTGTGCTGAACGCCGACTATCGGCCGCTGAGTTATTATCCCTTGTCGCTCTGGTCCTGGCAGGACGCGATCAAGGCGGTCTTTCTTGACCGTGTGACAATCCTTGCCGAATACGAACACTCGGTCTCCTCGCCAAGCTTCTCGATGCGCCTGCCGAGCGTCGTCTGCCTGAAAAGCTATGTCCAGCCGTCGCGCTTTCCGGCCTTCACCCGGTTCAACGTGTTCCTGCGCGACAAGTTCGAATGCCAGTATTGCCGATCGCCCGACGATCTGACCTTCGACCACGTCATCCCGCGCGCCCATGGCGGCCAGACGACCTGGGAAAACGTCGTGGCGGCCTGCTCGCCCTGCAACCTGCGCAAGGGCAGCAAGCTGCCGAAGCAGGCCCATATGTTCCCGCACCAGAGGCCCTATCAGCCGACCGTGCAGGACCTGCACAACAATGGTCGGCTCTTCCCGCCGAACCATCTGCACGAAAGCTGGATGGACTATCTCTACTGGGATGTCGAACTGCAGCCGTAAGGCGGCAGCGCCCTGTTTCACGAGAATGCGAATATACCTCCCCGGCCCCTGTGCTCGGCCAGGCGAGGTGTGCTGGTCTGAGCGGTTTCGAACTTACGCCTTGGCGGCACCGCGCAGCGCGATCGCCGCGAGGATCAGGCTGGCGATGACGTTCCAGCCGGCGAAGGACAGGCCGAGGATGCGCAGCGCCGCATCCGTGCAGGACGGGGCATGCTTGGCGTCAAGGTCGCCAAGCAGGTCGCCGACATTGGAGGAAATGCCCTCAGCGGTCGTCGCGCAGGTCGACGGGCCTGCCCAGAAATGCCATTCCGCCCCGGCGTGATAGACGCCGATCCCGGCGCCGACGAGCATCAGGACGCCGACGATCCCGAGCAGCGCACGGGTCGTCCAGGCCGGCAGCTTCAGCACGCTTGTGGCGATCGCGAGGATGCCAAGCGGAATGCCGTAGTAGTAGGGATCGCGCTGCAAGAGGCAGAGCGCACAGGGGATGTAGCCGCCGATATGCTCGAAACCGAGGGCGCCTCCGACGGTCGCCGCCATGCCGAGCGTGACGAGCAGGGCGAAAAGCAATTGCTGGCGTTGCGCCACGGAAGCCTCGATCATCAATACCTCATAGCGGGCGGCGTGGACGCTGTGGCGCAGCCCGTTCACTCGATGCCGTCTTCTTATGTAGGATCGATCCCGCTGTAAATCGCCGTCAGATGCGACGGGCCGCACGCTTTTGTGATCGGCGAGGCCGAAATCACAAAATTGCCGGTTGACCGGCCCGAAAACGATCGTGTAAATCGCAAGCCGCTGAAATCACCCAGCCTTGCCCCATTGGCGGAATTGGTAGACGCGCTCGACTCAAAATCGAGTTCCCAAAAGGAGTGCTGGTTCGACCCCGGCATGGGGCACCAACATCCAATCTCTCCGACTTACGTACGAATTTGTGGGTCCTGTTCGTGACCGTTTTCGACCCGTTGCTGCGGCTCGTCGATCCCGAACGGAATTTCCAGTGCGGGCCCGTGCCGCTTGCGCGACTTCAATCGTTCGGGATTGAAGCAGATTTAGCTGCTGCGCAATTTATCACTACCCGTAGCGGCGACTGCCGCTCACCGCTTTGCCGACGATTTCCCTGATAATGGTCAAGGTTTCCCGGGCGGCTTCTTTTGGCGCCAGGGCCGTATCGGCGACGTTGCTCACAAGCTTCGTGATATCGTGATCGATACCCTTCTCCGACCAGCGCCTGCCTTTGGCAACGGTGATGTAGACCGAATAGGCGTGGTGCATCGTTCCGGGGCGCTCGCCGATGATGTGGAGAATTCCCCTGAAACTGTTTGGATCCGCCTTTTCGAACAGCACTTCGCCGATCCGGTAGCCGGCGCGCACCCTTCCGCTGGTGACCATGATGTTCTTGTCGCTCATGGGGACACCGGCCTCGGCAAGCAACCGGCGCATTTCCTCGAGGTAGGGTGCAAGATGCCCGTCGTCCATGATGGCTTTGGCGTTCAGACCGTCGGAAATGACGATCTGGCCCTTGGGCATATCGTCTCCCCAGGACGCTCTTATCTTTTCGATCTCCGTGAGTGCTTCCGGGCTAAGCACTTCACCTGTGCTGGGGTGGGCTATGTAATCGTTGCGGTCCTTCGACAAGGTACGGACAGGCACGACATCCGGTACGGCGGCGACAAACGCCGGCGTGAGCTCGGCCCAGAGAGATTGCTTCGCGTCGTCGTAGAGATCCTTCACCTTGGCCGCAAGCGTGGGATTGAGATCCCAGATTTGTTCTCCGTGCCCTATCGCGAGGTCGACGCCTCTTTCCTCGACTTCCCGCATCTTCTGGCCGCCCTCGACGTAGATCGCGTCCTTGGACCGTCCATCCCCCTTGGCGAGGCGGTACTGGTAGTACACCCACAGAGGATCTCCATAATTCGCGGTGTAGCTGTTGTCCTTGCCGACGATCCCGATCCGCTTGTAGAAATCCCACATCGCGTCATTGACCTTGAAGCCAAACTTGTCCCGCACGCGCACGTGATCCTGGAAAGACGTGGTGAGATAGCTCAACATCGGGTCGTTCTTGGTGGGCAGGGCAATCAGATAGGCGGGATTGGCCGGCATGATCTGGTCCTGGCACCAATCCAGGTCTTCAAGGCTGACCGTCATGTGCAGCGTGGTGCAGATATCGAGGCCGATGGTAAGCCCATGGAGCTTGCCCATGACCATATCTTCGAGACAGCACCGGACCAGCTGTTCCCGGCTCTTGAAGACTTCCGGCCCGATAAAGCCGGCAACGTCGTTGACATGAAGCCATGCGCCCCTGGGCTGCACCTTCGCGAGCTCGATGCCGACCGCTCTGCTGAAGCCGTACTTGCGCGACTCGAGCACCATCATGTCGACGCCGTTCGCCGCGCCGTTGGTGAATTCCGAACCCTGTCCGGTTTCGAAGTAGAGGCCATATCTCTCCCCCTCCTTCGCCCGTGCGTACTTCAGGATTTTCTCGTTGGTAATGTCGAAAATCTTGTTGCAGTCATCCGTCCCGGCGAGGCTCTGGAACATCGTGGAGACCGTTCCCGGAAAACTCTCGCTCACGTCGGACTGGACATCGATGTGGGCGAGCACGCACCAAGGGATCACTTCGCCAAGCTCGAAAGTATCGACGATGTCCTTCAGCGCCCGTTCAACCGCGACGACGCTATTTACAGTGCTGTCCACCGGGTTGGTACCAATGACGATGTCGCCCGTTGCATAGGAGAAGGCATCGAAAACCTGCCAGAAGATGTCGTCTGGGTGGTCTGTGGGAGAATTGGGCTGGATTCGGGCCCCCATGTAGCCCTTCGAGCCCATCTTGGTGCCGGGCATTACGTTGAAGACTTTCTGGCTGACGGCGATCAGTTCCTCATTGCTCATCAGTTTCGGGACGAAGCCTATCGTGTCGCTGGTCAGGCCATTCATGAGGGCTTTGATATTTTCCTCGGATTCGGTGAGAAGAAATTCCTTCAACTGGCCCATTGACCAGTCCCTGACCCTTTCGTGCTGGGCCTGATCCGTGGTCTGCCATATCAGTCTTTGCAGATCGTCCTCGAACAGCGGGTGCTCGTAGAGGTCCTTGATCTTCGTATTTGTGAGAAGGGCGCGCGCGTTTCTTCGACTTGCCTCGTCTGCGGCTCCCACGCCGATTGCCTGATCTCCCTCCTTGAACTCGTTCGCAGCGCCGATCACCTGTTGATAAGCGGTTTGATCGAAACCCCCTTTTGTCCTGCCGACATATGCAAAGACGTCCTCGCCGTCTTTCACATCATTGATCACGATGGGGCGTCCGCCAGAGGCGCCTTTGGCAATATGGCTGTAGGTTGCGAGCGTCGCTGTCGCTCCCGCCATCACCAGCAGATCTCTCCTGGTGAGCCCGTCACGGTGATGAGAGAACAAGCGCTTGCTCATGGCCGATTCCTTTCTGCAGGAGGTGGGGCCATGGGCAATTTCGCCGAACGGCTTACCGCCGCCAGTCGATGGCCCATGCCCGCAAATCCATTTCGTGCGAGGCGAACGTGCGAATGATGGTATCGGGCTGTCGAGCGAGGTGCTTGTCGATCGGCATCCGGTTCAGTTCGGGATCGGTCGGCAGCAATTCCGACATGGCTAGCCGACCGCCAGGTGGACGTCATGATCTTGTCCGTCGTCCACGAGTGGAATGCTCCGCTCGGCGAGTTCCTCGCCGTCCATGGTCAGCGAGCGGCGCCTGCCTTCAGGTCCGCCATCCCTGCTCACCTTGATGCGGTAGGTGGCCGCTCCAAATCGGAAATCAACCTCGAATCCGGGCCATTGGGCAGGCATGCACGGCTCTACGAAGAGACGGCCGCCTTGCCTGCGAATGCCGAGTATGGCTTCGAGACCGACGCGATACAGCCAGCCTGCCGATCCTGTATACCAGGTCCAGCCTCCGCGGCCGGTGTGGGGAGATGCCCCATAGACGTCAGCGCTGACGACATAGGGTTCGACCATGTAACGCTCGGCGTCTGCCGCGGAGAGGGCATGGTTGATCGGATTGAGCATGCTCCAGAGCTGAAACGCCCGGTCTCCGTCGCCGATCAACGCAGTCGCCCACACAACCCAGGCGGCCGCATGGGTGTACTGGCCGCCATTCTCCCGAATTCCGGGCACATATCCCTTTATGTAACCCGGTTGCAGCGCGCCCTTGTCGAAGGGTGGATCGAAAAGCTGGATCAGCTTGCCTTCGGGACGAACGAGCCGTTCCCAAACCGCCCGCATTGCGCTCGAAGCGCGTTCGCTGTCAGCAGCACTCGAGATGACCGCCCAAGCCTGCGGGATAGCGTCGATCTGACATTCGTCATTTGTAGAGGAGCCGAGCGGCGTGCCGTCATCGAAATAGGCTCGGCGATACCAGGAACCGTCCCAGGCATGCGTCTCCAACGACGTGCGCAACGCCTCGGCGCGCTCATGGCACCACGCTGCCCGTTCTTCATCCCGCATTGCCGAGGCGATCGTGGCAAATGATCTCAGCACGGTGAGGAAGAACCAGCCGTTCCACACGCTCTCGCCTTTGCCCTCCGCACCGACCCGGTTCATGCCGTCGTTCCAGTCGCCGGTGCCCATGAGCGGAAGTCCATGGCACCCGAGACGCAGACCCCAATCCAGAGCGCGGCAGCAGTGCTCATAGAGGGTCGCGCTCTCCTCGCTGATCTGCGGAATACCGAAGCTTTCCTCCTGATCGTCATTCAGGACTGGCGATGCAATGAAAGGAACCTGCTCGCTCAGAAGCCCGTAGTCGCCTGTGGCCGATACGTAATGCTCGACGACATAGGGCAGGAAATAGAGGTCATCGGTCATGCGGGTCCGCACTCCGACGCCCGACGGAGGATGCCACCAGTGTTGAACGTCCCCCTCCGTAAACTGACGCTCGGCGGCTCGGAGGATGTGGGCGCGCGCCTCGTCGGGCGCGCAATGCACCAGGGCGGCAACATCCTGAAGCTGGTCGCGAAATCCGTATGCGCCGCCCGACTGGTAGAAGCCGGTTCGCGCCCAGATACGGCAGGACAGGACCTGATAAAGCAACCAGCGGTTCATCATGACGTCAAAGGCGGTGTCGGGCGTTCGAACCGTCACTGCGCTCAGCAGCCGGTCCCATTGGCGGGAGGCGACCTCCAGCGAGTTTCGGGCGCTCCCTGGCTCGGCGTATTCACGGGCGAGCCGGCGAACCTCGTCGCGACTGTCGGCCTGGCCAAGCACGAATACCAGCTCGGTGCTTCGGGCGGGAGGGATTGAAATTTCGACCATGAGCGCGGCGCAGGGATCGATCAGCGAGCCGACCCTCCCGCCAAGGCCGGAGCCCCCCAGTCCCACCGGCTGGAAAACCGAGCCGTTCCTGCCGAGAAACTCGCGCCGATCGCAGGTGAACGACCGCGGCGGCATGCTTGAGGCAGCGAACGCCAATTTTCCGGAGAAGGCATTTTCCCAGAGGTTACGCGCAATGACCACACCGGTCTCGCCATCAAATTCACACTGGACCCGCGCGGAAGCGTTCTCACGTTGGGTACCGAGAACCCACTCGACAAAATAGGTGGCGGTAAGGGTGCGCACTTCCGGTCCGTGGTTGCGGATAGCAAGGCGAATGATCTTGATCGGTTCGGATGCCGGGATGTGGACCGTCATTTCATGATGCAGAGAGCGGCCAGCGCTCTCATAGCGACTGTAACCCTGTCCATGACTGACGGTGGTTTCGAGAGACTGTCCAATCGGCAAAGCCGTCGGCGTCCAGAGTTCTCCGGTTTGCTCATCGCGCAAGTAGATGACCTCACTCGGAGAATTCGAAACCGGATCGTTCGACCAAGGTGTCAGCCTGTTCAACTGGCTGTTCTGCGCCCAAGTATAGCCAAGGCCGCTTTCGCTCGTCAGGCAGCCAAATTCGCCATTTGCCATGACGTTGCACCAAGGCATTGGTGTTTCCGTCCCACCGCCCGTCGCGATCACATATTCGCGCCCATCTTGAGCGAACCCGCCTCGACCGTTCCAAAACAGCAAGTCGGTCGGTGCGGCTCGGCGATCTGGCCCGGGCGCAACGCGAGGGGGCGTCTCGGTATGATTCAAAGTCGGGAGCGAAGGGGTCGGCTTCGCCTCGATCTGATCTGAAAGAGATCCTCGGCTGCAACAAAGGACGACGCGTGCGGCAGCCGCGATGGCCTCCGCTGAGGTGCCTGGAACGGCGGCCGCCGGCAGGACGTGAACGCCGCCGGGCTTGCCGAGCATCTGCTCCACTTCTGCCTTCACCTCATCGCTCAACTGCATTGGTTCGCTTGAGCCGCTCTCGTCGAGAAGAGCAAGGTCGAAGACAATCCCACGCCTGCTGATGAATGCGTGGGCGTCGATGACATCCGAGACGAGAGAGCTTTCGTCCGTCCTGTCGATGCGCAGCAGCAGGATGGGGAGATCTCCGGATATCCCCATCGCCCACAAATTCTCCGTGCTGAGCCTATTCCTGCCGAGAGCGCCGCCATCTCGAAAGTCGGGATCGGAAAACGCGAGGCTTCCCGCGAGCCGATTGTAGACGGCGACCTTGTTCGCGGAGAGCTTTGAGGCGGCAAGTTCCCTGGCATGGCTTTCCATCGCGTCCGAAAAAGCCCGGCCAGCCGCTTCGATGTTTGCAAACCGCCTTGCAATGGCTTCGACGTCGGCTTCACTGTCAGCTGCGCCGGTCACGAATGCGATACTTTCTGTTCCGGAGGGGTTCAGAACCACTCTTCTGCGCAAGCTGAAGATGGGATCGAGCACGGGACCCGTCCTCGCTGCCAGGCTTCTTCCAGGCGCCAATGCGCCGGGGTTCGATGGTGTCCGTCCTCGCCCAAGAAACGTGTGTCGGTCGGTGTCGTACTCGATTGAGACCCGACCGTTTTCGCTTGATGCCGAAACGTGTACCGCCCAGATCGGCTTCTCCGAGCCACTTCGCGGTCGACGCCGGGCGAACAATGCGGTGGTTTCGGCGTCAAACCAGGTTTCGACGAAGAGCTTGGCGAAGGCCGGGTGTGCAGCGTCGGCGCGTCGACCGTTGAGGCAGATTTCAGCATAGCTCGTCAGCTCAAGCTCTTTCGCCGCCGTTGCCTTGTTCGACAGCCGCAGCAAACGCACTTCGGCATCGCAGTCCGTTGCGACGCAAACCTCCCAGCAAATGTCGATGTCCCCGACCGAACAGCGAAACTCGGCCCGATCGCCGCGGAAGCCGTGCTCGTAAGTGGCATCCTTCCGACAGATCGGCTGCCGGCCGATTGTCCAAACCTTGTCGTCCGCGATATCCCGGATGTAGCAGAACTGGCCCCAACAATCTCGCGTGCCGTCCTCCCGCCAACGCGTCACATCGAGGCCACGCCAGGAACCGTAGCCGGAGCCAGCCTCGGTAAGAAGCACGCTGTATCTACCGTTCGAAAGCAAGGCGGTGTCGGGAGGCGCGCCCGTCGGATGCGCCGCACTGACTTCCTCAGATTTGTAAATCGACTGGACCATCAGACTGATCCCTCAATCGATGCGGGCACGCTCCTTCGCCAGCTACCGGCTTGCTCAGATGCACGCTATTGCAGTCGCATGACGATGCGACCGTCGATCTTGCCCGCTTCCATGCGATGGAAGATGTCGTTGATGCTCTCCAGGTTCTCCCAGGAGAAATGCGGCTTTACCTTGCCTTCCGCGGCGAACTGCAGGCATTCTTCCAGGTCCTGGCGCGTGCCGACGATAGAGCCGCGTACGGTGATGCGCTTCAACACGGTTTCGAAAACTGGCAGCGCTATCTTTCCGGGCGGCAGGCCGACGAGGGCCATCGTGCCCTTTGACCGCATGAAGCCGAAGGCCTGTTCCATGGCGGCGGGGGAGACGGCGGTCACGAGTACGCCGTGAACGCCACCATTCGTGGCCTTCTTTACCTTTTCAATGGCATCCTCTGCCTTGCCGTTTATCGCTATGTCAGCGCCAAGTTGCTTGGCGAGCGCCAGCTTGTCTTCGAATATGTCGGCGGCGACCACGTGCATGCCCATCGCCTTGGCATATTGCACCGCCATGTGGCCCAGACCGCCGACGCCCGAGACGGCCACCCATTCGCCGGGGCGGACTTCCGTTTCCTTCAGACCCTTGTAGACGGTCACTCCCGCGCAGAGAACGGGAGCGGCAGCTCCGAATTCCAATTCATCGGGAAGCCTGCCGACGAACTCGGGATCCGCCAGCCCGAATTCCGCGAACGTGCCGTTCACCGAGTATCCGGTGTTCGATTGCGAAGCGCACAGCGTTTCCCAGCCGGTCCGGCAATAGGGACAATAGCCGCAAGCGGTATGGAGCCACGGCACTCCAACCCGGTCACCTTCCTTCACTCTCTTCACGCCGGCGCCCACGGCTGAGACGAAGCCAACACCCTCGTGCCCTGGAATGAAGGGCGGGCTCGGCTTCACCGGCCAATCGCCGTTTGCCGCATGCAGGTCGGTATGACACACGCCCGTCGCTTCATATTTCACGAGGATCTGCCCCGCTCCAGGAGTTGGAACCGCCATCTCCTCGATGGTCAGCGGAGCGCGGAACTGTCGAACGACAGCCGCCTTCATTGTCTGTGCCATTTCATGCCCCTCCATCTCGTATGGTTTCGGGTTGGCCAGGGGATTTAATTGTGAACCGGCAGCACGCTATTGCGTATAAGGATCCGGAAAATGCTCCACGATGCCCCTGACACCGTGGACGCTCTCAGCCACGATCCGCGCGGCTCTCCGGCGAGCGGCCGTGTCGACTTGGCCCCAGAAGTGCACGATCCCCTCGGTGACCGTCACAGTAACGTCCAATCCTTCCAGACCCGTGTTCTCGCCGAGGCGAACAAGGATGCTGCGTCGAATGGCGTCGTCGCCCGCCGCTGTCTCATCTGGCTTTGTTGAAAAAATTGCCTGCAGCAGGTCGGCGCGGCTGACGATGCCGACCAGTTCGCCATTCCGCATTACGGGGATGCGCTTGATGCCGTGCTCCTGCATGAGCCCTGCGACACGTGCAAGGGGCGCCTCCTCCTCGATGGTCACCGGATTGGCCGTCATGACGTCGCCAACACGCCACGAGCATCGCCTGACGAAGGCGTTCGCCCTGTCATCGGGATCGATTGCCATGTCCGCCATCAACACGGATGCTCCACTGCAGAGTTCCGTCCGCCGAATCAGGTCGCCCTCGCTGATGACGCCGAGCAAGCGTCCGCCATCGTCAACGACAGGGACGCCGCTTACGTGGTGGTCGAACATCAGCTTGGCTGCCTGTCTGACGCTGTTGTCAGGTGACAGTTTGACGACCTTCGTCGTCATCACATCTTTGACCAGCATGTCGATCTAACTCCGGTATGAACCCCCAGGGTACCGTCATTAGGCAACATAAATTAAACCCGTTGCCGCTGTTCGACAACCGGTTTGGGAGGGCGCGTCGGCATGGGGGGCGCAAGCCGCAAGAATGCTTCGCGTCACCGAAGAAATGATAACGTTCGCAACCGGACACAGCGGTCGCTCAGCACCACCCAACGGCTTCCGCCCACCACCAATGCATTCTGCTCAGCCGCTGACGGTGGGCATGTCGGGTGTTGGCCACAGCCGGTCATGCCACTGCAACAAGGGGCTGATAGGGCCCGAAACGCCGGGAGCATGATTTGAACGTCTGCCCCGCCCGCACCCCATTGAATTCCAGGGGGCGGAGATGTTAGCTGCTGCAGCAATTTTGTCGCGGCAGGGCCATGCTACCGAAGATCGAGACCTACGAGGAACTCTATCGCGAATTCCGCTGGCGAATTCCGGAGAGGTTCAATATCGGCGTCGCCGTCAGCGACGATTGGGCGGCGCGGGATCCGGAGCGTGTCTGCCTTCAGCATTTCAGCCCGGACGGCGCGCATCGTTCGCTGACCTACGGAGCTTTTGCCGCCCGTTCCTCGGCCTTTGCCGGTGGACTCGCCGCGCGCGGCATCAAACCGGGGGATCGTGTCGCCATCCTGCTGCCGCAGGGGTTCGAGGTGGCGATCGCGCATGCGGCGATCTACAAGCTCGGGGCGATCGCCCTGCCGCTGGCGCTGCTCTTCGGCGTCGAGGCGCTCAGCTATCGGCTGCAGGATGCGGGGGCGACGGCGATCGTCACCAATCGCTTCGGCTATGAAAGGCTTGCGGCGATCCGGGACGGACTGCCGGAGCTTCGGCTCGTGGTTCTGGCGGAAGAGGAGGAACTGCCCGGGACGGTGCGATTCGGCGATCTTGCCGCGGGCGAGGGCCGCTTCCTCGCTGCCGATACCGGTCCGGACGATCCGGCGCTGATGATCTATACGTCGGGGACGACCGGGCCGCCGAAGGGCGCCCTGCACGGCCACCGCGTGCTGCTCGGCCATCTGCCGGGCTTCCAGTTCCACCATCATTTCCTGCCTCAGCCGGGCGACCGGATGTGGACGCCGGCCGACTGGGCCTGGGCAGGCGGCCTCTTGAACGCGCTGCTGCCGTCGCTCTACTTCGGCGTGCCGGTGGTTTCCTCGCCCGCCCAGAAGTTCGATCCGCACATGGCCTTCCGGATCATGGAAGAGATGGACGTGCGCAACGCCTTCATTCCTCCGACGGCGCTGAGGCTCTTGAAAGCAGTGGAATGCCCGCGCGCCCGCTACCGGCTCAATCTGAGGACGATCGGCTCGGCGGGGGAGGCGCTCGGGCGCGAGACCTTCGAATGGGCGAAAGAGGCGCTCGGCATCGAAGTCAGCGAATTCTATGGCCAGACGGAATGCAACATCGTCATCTCGTCGGCCGCCGATCTCGGCGCGCTGAAGCCCGGTTCGATGGGCAAGGCAGCGCCGGGCCACGCGGTGGCGATCATCGACGGCGAGGGGCGCGTGCTGCCGCCGGGGACGACGGGCCAAGTCGCCGTCAGGCGCCCCGATCCGGTGATGTTCCTCGGCTATTGGCGAAACAACAGGGCGACCGAGGCGAAGTTCATCGGCGACTGGATGACGACCGGCGACCAGGGCGTGATGGATGCCGAAGGCTACTTCACCTTTTTCGGCCGGGATGACGACGTCATCACCTCGTCCGGCTACCGCATCGGCCCGGGTGAGATCGAGGATTGCCTGGTGGGGCACCCGGACGTCCAGATGGCCGCGGCGATCGGCAAGCCGGATCCGATCCGCACCGAGATCGTCAAGGCCTATGTGGTGCTGAAGCCCGGTGTCGCCGCCAGCGACGAGATCGCGGCGGCGATCCGCGGCTGGGTGAAGAACCGGCTCTCCATGCACGAATATCCGCGCGAGATCGAGTTCGTCGACAGCCTGCCGCTCACCACCTCGGGCAAGGTGATCCGGCGGCTGCTACGGGAACGGGCGGCTGCTGAAGCGACGGAGGCAGCGCGCGAGCGTTGATTCCGCCGATCAGCGCCCCGCCAGCGCCCGTATTTTCTCGCGCAGCAGCCGCGCCATGTTGCGGGTGTTGCGGTAGAGGTGGAGCTGTGCGGCGACCTGGCGTACGTCGCGGTCGCGGTTCTGCTGCAGGCCGATCACCAGAGTGCCCATCTCGTCGCGCTCCTGCCAGAAGCGGGCGATCATCGGATGGTCGGGCACGGCGCAGGAATCGGAGCGGGCGATATTGGCGTCGTCGAGGTGCCATTCGGTGAGTTCCGCCAGCAGCAGCTTGCCCGGCGAATATTTCGCGTAGTCCTCGTTATAGGCGGTCTTCCATGTATAGGCCTCGCCGGCCATCATCAGGACGACCATCGCGGCGATCGCCTTGCCGTTGAGATCGAGCGTGTGGATGCGGACGCCGTCGGCCTCGGCGAGATTGGTGATCGCTTCCCGCGCAAAGGCGGCGCGGAAGCGGTCCATGATCATGGCGCTGCGCTCGCGGCCCTTCCAGCCGGACGCCTCGAGTGCCAGGAACTCCTCGAGGCGCCAGCGGATTTCTTCTGGCTGGCGCGCGACGCTGTAGGCGAGATCGCCGCACTTTTCGAGATTGTTCCACTGCCGTCTCAATTCCTTGAAATGGCCGCGGCTGATCGCCTGGCGCAGGTAGGTCGGTCCGTCGAGCAGGCTTTCGAGCATCGGCCGCTCGAAGGTGTCGGTGACCGTCAGCGGCAGGTTCTCGCCGATCGCCACGGCGCGGGCAAGCTGCGCGAACTTGCCCTTGAGGCGCACGTCCGGGAGCACCAGCACCTGCGGCAGGCCGGAGGAGGGAGCGGCAAGCGCTGCATAGAGGTTGCTGATCGTCTCGGCGGCGCCTTCCGCATCGAGAAGCGGCACGCCCAGGGGGCCGAAGGGATTGGACCAGCCGCGAATGATCGGCGCGCCGATCGAGAAGCCCGGCTTCTCGATCGAGAAGGGCATCAGGAAGCGCAGCCGGCTGCTGCGCTCATTGTTGTCGCGGATGACGGCGAGCCGGATGACCCGGTCCTCCAGCCGCGGCATGGCAGGGGCCAGGAAGCGGCCGGTGAAGAAGACATTCGGCTCGATCGCCCGGTTGGACAGAAAATCGAGCTCTCGCTGCAGCTCGTAGCCGGAACGGGCCGAGTAGATGGCGAGATGGCGACCGGGCCGTCCGACCGTCAAGGTCCGTTCGGCTTCAGCCGGGTCGAAGCCCGGTTGCGCCAATCCGCCGAGCAGGCGGTTTGCCCTTCCGTTCGAATCTCCCGGGTACTGGATATTGCCGCTCATGGCTTGATCGCCTCGTTCTTGTCATGACCGCTCCCTGCGCCGGCAAGTGCCAGGAGCGTAAAACCAAAAGTGTGTCTGACCGCGACATGCAGGATCGCCGCCTCCGCGAACATCGCGCCGGCGGTCGCTGAGGCCGCTCCGGTCAGGCCGAAGCGCGGAATGAGCGTGACGTTCAGTGCGACATTGGCGCCGAGCGCGGCCGCATAGAGAATAACGCAGAGCTTTTGCCGCCCGGCCATCGTCAGCAGGGTCTCGGCGGGGCCGACGAAGGCCTTGGCGAGGATGCCGGTGAGCAGGATCGCCATCAAGGGGGCGCCTGCAGGGAAGGCCGGGCCGAACAGCGACAATAGCAGCGGGCCTGCCAGCACCACGGTGCAGCCGATCGCCAGTGACGGCCAGAAAGACCAGCGGGCGCTTTCGATGGCGATCTCCGCCAACTGGTGCCGGTCGTGCGCGGCCATGGCCGCCGAAAAGCGCGGGCCGGCGGCTGCCTTGACCGCGAACATGACGAAATGGACGAGCGCCATGGTCTTCGCCGCGGCAAAATAGATCGCCACCTCGTCGGGCTTCAGATAGAGGCCGACGATCACGACGTCGGAATTGGTCAGCAGGAAGCCGAACCCGTCGACGAGGAATACGGGAATGGCGACGCGCAGCCAGCGCCCGAGATCGATCTTCATCGGGCCACGAACGTAGTGCCGGTCCAGTCGCCAGACCATCGCCGCGAACTGCCCGAGCGTGGTCACATAGGTCGCCGCGAGCGCTGCGGTCATTGCCGTCGTTGCGTCGTGCGGCAGGCCGGCGACCGTCGCCAGTACCATGAAGGCGAGGATCAGCAAGGGCCGCACAATAAAGGTCGGGCTCATTGCGGCGACCGGCCAGCTATGTGCACGGGCCGTGCCGTCCATCACGTCGCCCAGCGCGATCATCGGCAGGGTGACGAGACCGAGATAGAGCGGGACGAGGTAGTAGCCTTCGATCGCCCACCCGAAGAGCCAGAGGCCGGCTGTGCCGATCGCGGCAAAGGCGCTGGCGGAAAGGAGCGCAAAGATGCGCGCCGTCGTCGTCAGGCCGCGGATTTGCGCAAGCGCGAAAGTGCTGCTGTATTCCGGCAGGAAACGGATGACGGCCGCGTGAAGTCCGAGGCAGGAGAGATTGCCGAACAGGACCGCCATTACCCAGACGAAAATGAAGATGCCGTATTCGAACTCGCCCATCAGACGCGCGAGAAAGATCTGCGAAACGAAGGCTATTGCCGCGCTGAGGATGCGGATCACGAAGGCGATCACGGCCATGCGCTGGGCGCGGCTGCGGGCATCGGAGCCGGTGAGAGCGGTGAGAAGCCGCTGCAACGAAGGGGACAGGCGGTGCCTCAGCGCCGACGGCAGCATTCGTCCGGCCGTTTGACATACCGCCATCAACACGAAGACACCCTGAGATTACGCAATACAGGGCATCACTTCTGCCAGAACAGCGTTAACAAACGGTTCCGCAAGCCGCTGAGGCGCTGCACGGCGTCACAGTTCGCGGATGTGGAAATGCCGCCCGGAGGCGGCATTTCGTCAGGCTTCGTAGATACCGTGGCAATGCTTGTATTTCTTGCCCGAACCGCAGGGGCAGGGCTCGTTGCGTGCCACCTTGCCCCAGCTGGAAGGCTCGGCCGGATTGCGATCGGCCGGTGCGACGGCGAGAAGCGGCGCCTCGGCGAAATCGTCCTCGCCGGTCAGCGGGTCGATGTGATGGCCCTGCATCGGCGGCAGCGGCTGCGGTTCCTGCGGCGTCTCGCGCACCAGCTCGACGCGCATCAACTGTGCCGATACGGCCTGTCTCAGGTTGACGAGCAGGGCCTGGAAGAGCTCGAAGGCTTCGGACTTGTATTCCTGCAGCGGATCGCGCTGGGCATAGCCGCGGAAGCCGATCACGGAGCGGAGATGGTCGAGGTTGACGATGTGCTCGCGCCAGAGGTGATCGAGCGTCTGCAGCACGACCGAGCGCTCGACATACTGCATGATCTCCGGTCCGAAGCGCTCGGCGCGCTCGGCGGCAGCCGCGTCGACGGCGGCGGTGACGCGCTCCAGGATGTCGTCCTCGGCGATCCCTTCCTCGGCGGCCCAATCGGGGACCGGAAGGTCAAGGTTGAAATATTGCTGGACGTCGGCCTTGAGGCCCGTCACGTCCCATTGCTCGGCATAGGCGCGCTCGGGGATGCGCTTGGAGACGATGTCCTCGATCACTTCGTTGCGCATGTCGGCGACGGTATCGCTGACGCTTTCCGCGTCCATCAGTTCGAGACGCTGCTCGAAGATGACCTTGCGCTGGTCGTTGAGGACGTCGTCATATTTCAACAGGTTCTTGCGGATGTCGAAGTTGCGGGCCTCGACCTTCTTCTGGGCGCGTTCGAGCGCCTTGTTGATCCACGGGTGGACGATCGCCTCGCCCTCCTTGAGGCCGAGCTTCTGCAGCATGCCGTCCATGCGGTCGGAGCCGAAGATGCGCATCAGGTCGTCCTGTATCGACAGGAAGAATTTCGAACGGCCCGGATCGCCCTGGCGGCCGGACCGGCCGCGCAGCTGGTTGTCGATGCGGCGGCTTTCGTGCCGTTCGGTCGCCAGAACGTAGAGACCGCCGGCGTCGAGCGCCTTCTCCTTGAGCTTCTGCACTTCTTCGCGGATCGCCTTTTCGCGGGCCTCGCGCTCCGGGCCGGGCTCGACCTCGGCCAGTTCCTGCTGGATGCGCATGTCCGGATTGCCGCCGAGCTGGATGTCGGTGCCGCGACCGGCCATGTTGGTGGCGATCGTCACGGCGCCCGGCACGCCGGCCTGGGCGACGATAAATGCTTCCTGCTCGTGGTAACGGGCGTTGAGAACCTGGAACTTCGAGAAGCCGCTCTTCTTCAGCATGTCGGCGAGCAACTCGGATTTCTCGATCGAGGTGGTGCCGACGAGCATCGGCTGGCCGCGCTCGTGGGCCGCCTTGATCTCGTCGATGATCGCCTTGTACTTCTCGCCCGCGGTGCGATAGACCTCGTCGTCCTCGTCGGCGCGCTTGATCGGCAGGTTGGTCGGGACTTCGACCACTTCGAGGCCGTAGATATTGCCGAATTCCTCGGCTTCCGTCGCCGCCGTACCGGTCATGCCGGCAAGCTTCTCGTACATGCGGAAATAGTTCTGGAAGGTTACCGAGGCGAGCGTCTGGTTCTCGGGCTGGATCTGCACCTTCTCCTTCGCTTCCAGCGCCTGGTGCTGGCCCTCGGAATAACGGCGCCCCGGCATCATGCGGCCGGTGAACTCGTCGATGATGACGATCTCGTCGTTGCGCACGATATAGTCCTTGTCGCGCGTGAAGAGCTTGTGGGCCTTCAGCGCGTTGTTGACGTGGTGGACGATCGCGACATTCTCGATGTCGTAGAGCGACTCGCCCTTCAGGAGCCCGGCCTGGCGCAGCAGATTCTCGAGCTTCTCGGTGCCTTCCTCCGAGAAATTGGCCGAACGCTGCTTTTCATCGATTTCGTAGTCTTCCGGCGACAGCAGCGGAATGAAATCGTTGATGGTGTTGTAGAGGTCGGAGCGGTCGTCGAGCGGGCCGGAGATGATCAGCGGCGTGCGCGCCTCGTCGACCAGGATCGAGTCCACCTCGTCGACGATCGCGAAGAAGTGACCACGCTGCACCATCTGGGCGCGTTCGTACTTCATGTTGTCGCGCAGATAGTCGAAGCCGAGTTCGTTGTTGGTCGCGTAAGTGACGTCGCAGGCATAGGCGTCGCGGCGTTGCTCGTCGGTCAGACCGTGGACGATGACGCCGGTGGTCAGGCCGAGGAAGCCATAAATCCGTCCCATCATCCCGGCGTCGCGCTGGGCGAGATAGTCGTTGACGGTGACGACATGCACGCCCTTGCCGGCGAGCGCGTTGAGGTAGACGGGCAGGGTGGCGACGAGCGTCTTGCCTTCGCCGGTCTTCATTTCGGAGATCGAGCGCTCGTGCAGGATCATGCCGCCGATGAGCTGGACATCGAAGGGCCTGAGGCCGAGGACGCGGCGCGCGGCCTCGCGCACGACGGCAAAAGCCGGTACGAGAAGGTCGTCGAGGGTCTTGCCTTCCGCGAGCTGCTGGCGAAACTCTACCGTCTTGGCAGCCAGCGCTTCGTCGCTCAGCGCCTTCATTTCGGCTTCGAGAGCGTTGATCGCATCCACCCGACCCTGGTAGCCGCGGACGCGGCGATCGTTGGCGGAACCAAACAACTTGCGGGCAAGGCCGCCGAGACTGACCATCCGAATGGTCCTTTCCTTATTTATCGCCCTGGGGGTTTCAGGTTCCGGCTCGAAAAACCGTCTGACGCCGTGAAACGCCCGGAAACTGTTCTGGACGCGAGGTTGCGTGACAGATAAGAGGGGGGTCGGATTATGTCAACGCACTTGCGCGGCCGGACGGCTACAGAACCGCCACATTCTGGTGTTGTGCAGCCCGCTCGAAGGGCCTGAGGCAATGCGCTGGCGGCCAATGGTGAAAGGTAAGAAACATGTCTAGATACAAGACCCTGGCGGCTGCGGCACTGGTCGCGATGATGGCCGCAGGCGTCGTCCGTGCCGAAGGGACCGATCCGGTCGTGGCCAAGGTCGGCGATCAGGAAATCCGCCAGTCGGAGCTTGATCTCGCGATTACCAGCCTCGATCCGCAACTCCAGCGGATGCCCGAGGAACAGAAGCGCGCCGCTGCCCTTTCCGCCGTCATCGACGTCAAGCTGCTCGTCAAGGATGCCGAGAAGGAAGGGCTGCAGAACGACGCGGTCTTCAAGCAGCGCGTCGCGTTTCTCACCGAGCGTGAACTTCACAATGCCTTCTTCAAGAAGCACGTCGTCGATGCGGTGACGAAGGAAGAGGTAAAGGCACGCTACGACAAGGAAATCGCCGCCATTCCCGCCCAGGAAGAGGTGAAGGCGCGTCACATCCTCGTCAAGACCGAGGACGAGGCGAAGGCGATCATCAAGGAACTGGACGCCGGCAAGAGCTTCGTCGAACTCGCCAAGGCCAAGTCCACCGACCCGAACAAGGACGATGGCGGCGATCTCGGCTACTTCACCAAGGGCCGGATGGTACCGGAATTCGAGACGGCCGCTTTCGCGCTCGAGAAGGGCACCTATACAAAGACGCCGGTCAAGTCCCAGTTCGGCTTCCATGTGATCCTGGTCGAAGACAAGCGCCCGCAGGCACCGCCGCCGCTCGAGCAGGTCGAGCCTCAGGTTCGTCAGCTGATCATGCGCGACAAGTACCTTGCGCTGCTCGATACCGCGAAAAAGGCGACCGGCGTCGAGATTTCCGATCCGGCGCTGAAGAAGGCCTATGACGAGGCCGGCAAGGCGCGCGCGGCCCAATAGGCTCGGGCGCCAGAGCGGAACGGAGGCGTTCGCCGCCGCCTCCCGCTCATTGAAGAACGACGATCGGGATGCCCGGCGGCTGAATGCCGTTCGGGCATTTCTCGCACCCAACGACGCTTTCAAAACAGGGTTCGCCATGTCCGGTACCGTTTCTCCGCTTGCTCCGAAAACCTTTGCCGAAATGCCGGCTCTCCGCGGTGTGCGCATGGCGACCGCGGCTGCCGGGATCAAGTACAAGAACCGCACCGACGTGCTGATGATGGTCTTCGACCAGCCGGCGGCGGTGGCCGGCGTGTTCACGCGCTCGAAGTGCCCTTCCGCGCCGGTCGACTTCTGCCGCAAGAATCTTGCCGGCGGCCGTGCGCGCGCCGTCGTCGTCAATTCCGGCAATGCCAACGCCTTCACCGGCAAGAAGGGAAGGGAAGCGACCGAGCTCACCGCGCAGTCCGCGGCCAGGGCCGTCGGCTGCGGCGAGGGCGAGGTCTTCCTAGCGTCGACGGGGGTGATCGGCGAGCCGCTGGATGCCACCAAATTCGCCGGCGTGCTCGACGGGCTTGCGACATCGGCCAAGGAGGACTTCTGGTTCGAGGCGGCCAATGCGATCATGACCACGGACACCTATCCGAAGGTTGCAACGCGCAACGCCGAGATCGGCGGCGTCAGGGTGGCGATCAACGGCATCGCCAAGGGTGCGGGGATGATCGCGCCGGACATGGCGACCATGCTCTCCTTCGTGGTCACCGATGCCGATATCGCACCGGCGGCACTTCAGGCGCTGCTTTCGGCCGGCGTCGGCCCGACCTTCAATTCCGTGACGGTCGACAGCGATACGTCGACCTCGGACACGCTGATGCTGTTTGCGACCGGCGCCGCGGCAAAGGACGGCCAGGCAAAGGTCGAAGATGCAGCGGATCCGCGCCTTCAATCATTCCGGGTCGCTCTCAACGATCTGCTGCGCGACCTGGCGCTGCAGGTGGTGCGCGACGGCGAAGGGGCACGCAAGATGGTGGAAGTGACCGTCGAGGGGGCCGAGAACGACGCTGCGGCCAAGCGCATCGCCCTTTCGATCGCCAATTCGCCGCTCGTCAAGACGGCCGTTGCCGGCGAGGACGCCAATTGGGGCCGCGTGGTCATGGCGGTCGGCAAGTCCGGTGAGATGGCCGAGCGCGACAGGCTGGCGATCTGGTTCGGCGACGTGCGCGTCGCCGTCGAGGGCGAGCGCGATCCGGCCTATTCGGAAGCGGCAGCGACCGCCGTGATGAAGGGTGAGGACATTCCGATCCGCGTCGATATCGGCCTCGGCCCGGGCCGGGCCACGGTCTATACCTGCGACCTCACCAAGGAATATGTCGAGATCAACGGCGACTACAGAAGCTGACGCGTCCGCGCCGGCATCGAGGCTGCTGCATGTTTTCCTTAAATCGTAGCCGGTCAATGGATAGAAACGTGCAGCAATTCAAAGCGCTACAGCGACCTTTGCGCGTCTGATGAGACGCGCGGCGCTGTAGGAACATGACATCGAACGACAGACCGCCGCCGGTCGATGGCGGGGCGGTTGGAGCAAGCATGGTTGATCTTCCCAGTGTGCGGCGACTGGAAGCGGTGGGCTTCCGCGCCTGGCCCGCCTCGACGGTCCTTTATGACGGCAGCTGGCTGATCCGGCTCACAGCCGGACATTCCTCCAAGCGCCTGAACTCGATCAATCCGCTCGATCCGTCGGATTCCCGCGACATTGCCATCCGGCTCGAGAAGGCGGCGCGGCGCTTTGCCGAGCACGACCGCCCGCTCACGGTTCGGCAAACGCCGCTGACGCCGCCGCAGCTCATTGCCTACATGGACGGCGAAGGCTGGACAGGGTTCAGCGACAGTCTCGTGCTGGAGCGCGATCTGGCGCAGGGCGAGCTCGGCGAGGGCATGGACCATCTGCCGATCAAGGATCTCGGCCGTTTCGTCGACGCCCGGATTCAGATCGGCAAGGAGGATCCGGCGACAAAGCCGGCGCTGACCGAAATCATCACCGCGATCAAACCCGAATGCGGACTGTTTCTGTTCGAGGATCGCGACATCGGGCCGACGGCCGTGTCGCTCGTCGTTCACGACAACGATCTTGCCGGCATCATGCAGTTTTCGGTTGCCGAGTCCGTCCGGCGCCAGGGCGTCGGTCGGGCGCTGCTCGACGCGTCGCTGCGTTGGGCGCGCCTTCGCGGCGCAAGAAAAGCCTGGCTGCAGGTGGAGGCTGCCAACGAGGCGGCAATCGCGCTTTACCGCAAGGCCGGCTTCGTCGAGGTCTATCGATATCTTTATCGCACGCCAAGGGTGTAGGGCATGGATATGCAAGGCAAGAAGATCGTGCTCGTTGCTGCCTGCGCGCTGGTCGATTCGGACGGGCGTATTCTCCTGGCGCAAAGGCCCGAGGGGAAGTCGCTTGCCGGTCTATGGGAGTTCCCGGGCGGCAAGGTCGAGGCCGGCGAAACGCCGGAGGAGACGCTGATCCGCGAACTCGAAGAGGAACTTGGAATTCGCACCAAGGTCGCCTGCCTCGCCCCCTTGACCTTCGCGAGCCACAGCTACGACGATTTCCATCTGCTGATGCCGCTCTATGTCTGCCGGCGCTACGAGGGATTTGCCGAGGGTCGGGAGGGTCAGGTGATCAAATGGGTCCGTCCCAAGGCGCTCCGGGACTACCCGATGCCGCCGGCGGACGAACCGTTGATCCCCTTCCTGATGGATTTGCTGTGAGAAGCAGTGGCGCAAGCCCGTCCGGCCGCGGCCGGCTTCTCATTAATAAATTTGCCTGTGATCGGCGGAGAATCCGACAATCCAGACGATCAATTCCCCTAAATTCTAAGATTTATTAATCAAAAGTTTATCACCCTCATCCACAATCGAGCCTATCAGTTTCGGCGCACCGGCCATCCGGCCGCGCCGGTTTCGAGCAGCTGTGGTGAGGTCGAAGCTTGGGAAGGGTGCTTCGCCCCGCTCTCTGAGGTGTTTGTGAGGCTGGAATGGTTGACGAGGATTTCTGGAGGACAGTTCAGGACAAGGATCTGGTGGCGAGCCAGTCCCGCCGGACGGGCGTGCTCAATCTGTCGCTGCTGTTCGGAACGGCAGTGTTCGCGCTGACGCTGATCCTGACGCCGATGCTTTCGTCCAAGAGCGACAAGCGGATGCTCGCAAATACGCCGATCGACTACGACAATATCTCCACCGGCTCGATTCCCTCCGGCGGCAGCGCGAAGCGTTACACCGTTCGCCGCAGCGTGCTTCAGGAAATGCCGGGCGCCGTCTGCATCATCGATGCAAACGGCAGCAAGAGCGGGTGCTAGTTCGAGCGAATAGGTGCAGGCCGGCGTCTTTCGCTCTCCATTAACGGGCCACCGTGAGGGGCCGGAGGACGCATGGACAAGCTGAGATCTCTCGTTCGCAACCGAGACGGCGCCACCATCGTGGAGTATGGGCTCCTTGCGGCCTTGATTTCCGTCGCCCTCCTCGTCGGCCTCCAAGGCTTCTCGAACGAACTGCTGAATGTCCTGAACTTGATCGCCGATGCGATCGAAGACTCGTGGACCTGAGCGAATTCGACAGGAATTAGCCGAACGTACCGCCGATCAAGACGGCTTCCCCGAATCCTTCAGCGCGTGCTCGCTTGCCCCGAGCGCTTCCGACAGCCTCTGCTTCGCCGATCCCGGCTTCAGCGGCTTTTGCTGGCTTTCGTGCGGTGCCCAGCCCGAGACGAAGATGATCGAGAAGGTCGCGCGGATCCGGCCGTCCGGGTCGGAAAAGCGCTCCGCATAGATTTCGGCCGCTCTCAGGAAGAAGCGGCGTGGCATCGGCCTGCGGCTTCGCGCTGCGAGCGGGTTGCCCATCCCCATCGCCTTCAGGTCCTTGAGCAGCCCGAAGAGCGAATCGTAGCGAACCGTGTAGGTCTCGGCATCGGCGACCGGCAGGGCAAATCCCGCCCGCTGCAGAAGCCCGCCCATGTCGCGCACGTCGGCAAAGGGAACCACCCTTGGGCTTGCCCCGCCGGTCAGTTCCGCTTCGGCCGCCAGCAGCGATTCGCGAAGCTCCTGCAGCGTGCCGTTGCCCGGGATCGCGGCAAGGAACAGCCCGTCCGGCTTCAGGGCGCGGCGCGCCTGGATGAAGACGCCGGGCGTGTCGTTGGTCAGATGCAGCGACAGCGGCGACACCAGCAGATTGAGAGATTGCGCTTCGGCCGGGATGCGCTCGAGCGGGGCCACGGTAACCGGAGTAGTGGACGATCCGAAGCCTTCGTCCGTTTCCACCCGCTCAATGGTGCCGACCTTGCCGGTCTCGGCAAGGCGGGCCGCCGTGGCGCCCGTATAGCCGTGCAATTCCATGGCCTTGTCGAAATGCCGTTCCACCACGGCGACACGGTCGGCCAGCTCCTGGGCGACGATATCGAGCAGAAAGGTCGCCTTGGCGTCGCCACCCTGGAGCGCGCGGCGGCGGTGCGCCTCGACGAGGCTCTGGTCAAAGATGATTTCCACGATACTCTCTCCGAAATCACGGATGCAAAGAAACCCTGAAGGGGACAAAGTCAACCTTATGGAACGGGACGGTTGGAGAAATCGGGCGAAGCGCTGGCGATCCCTTTTCGGGGGATTGGGTGCGGCAGCGGTCAATCTCGTCTTTCCGCCTGTCTGCTGCGGCTGCGGCCGGCTGACCGGCGACGCGCACGCCGTCTGCCCCTCCTGTTGGGCGGGGCTGCGCCTGATAGAGCGACCCTATTGCGAAATACTCGGCTCACCCTTCGCCTTCGATCCCGGGCCGGGCGCCGTTTCGCCCCAAGCGATAGCCAACCCGCCGGACTTCGACCGGTTGCGTTCGGCTTCGCTTCACGAGGGGATTGCCCGCGATCTGGTGCATGGCCTGAAATATCGCGACCGCACCGATCTCGCCCCGATGATGGCCGAATGGATGATCCGGGCCAGCGACGGTGCCGTCGCGGCGGCGGACATGATCGTACCGGTCCCGCTCCACGCATTTCGGCTCTGGCGGCGAAAGTTCAATCAGTCGGCGGAGCTTGCGCGCTGCATCTCGGAGCGCGCCGGCAAGCCCTACCGGCCTGAGGCGCTTCGCCGTATCAGGCGCACCCGCCGGCAGATCGGGCTTGGGGCGCGGGCACGCGAGGAGAACGTCCGCGGCGCCTTTGCCGTACCTGAAAGCGCCAGGTCCGGCATCGAGGGAAAACGCATCGTGCTCGTCGATGACGTCTATACGACGGGCGCAACTGTCTCGGCCGCCACCCGCGCCTTGAAGCGGGCGAGAGCCGGCGACATCACGGTTTTGACCTTTGCAATGGCGCTGTCCGGGCCTATATGACGAAAAAATGTCCGGCAAGAAATGCCGGTGAAGGAGCAGTTCGAAATCATGGCTTCGGTGGTCATTTATACGCGTCAGTTCTGTGGCTATTGCACAAGGGCGAAGAACCTTCTGGAGAGCAAGGGGGTCGAATTCGTCGAGCATGACGCGACCTACGACCCGTCGCTTCGCCAGACGATGATTGAAAAATCCAATGGCGGCAGGACCTTTCCGCAGATCTTCATCAACGACGTCCCGGTCGGCGGATGCGACGATCTGCATGCGCTCGATCGTGCCGGCAAGCTCGACGCGATGCTCGCGGCTTGAGTTAAGGTGATGTGCCTGAACGGCGCTCAGTATTGCAGGAGGGCCAGAAGGCATGATCCGGGTCGCGTCGACCTGATCCTTCGGCTCGGGAGAAAAGGACAATGACTTTCAGGGCTGCCGCCGTTCAGATGTGCTCCGGCGTCGATCCGGCAAGGAACGCGGAAACGATGGCGAGGCTGGTGCGCAAGGCCGCTTCCGAAGGCGCCAGCTACATCCAGACGCCGGAAATGACCGGGGCCATCCAGCGGGACCGGGCGGGGCTGCGTTCGGTGCTGAGAGACGAAGCCAACGACCTCATCGTCCGGGAGGCGGCGCGTCTTGCCGGCGAACTGGGCGTATATCTACATGTCGGTTCCACGCCGATCGATCTTCAGGACGGCAAGGTTGCCAACCGCGGCTTCCTGTTCGGGCCGGATGGGGCGAAAATCTGCGACTACGACAAGATTCACATGTTCGACGTGGATCTGGACAATGGCGAGAGCTGGCGCGAGAGCGCCGTCTATCGCCCCGGCGCGACGGCGCGCATGGTCGACCTCCCCTTCGGCAAACTCGGTTTCGCGATTTGCTATGATGTCCGCTTCCCGGAGCTCTTCCGCCAGCAGGCGGTCGCCGGCGCCGAGGTCATGTCGGTGCCGGCCGCCTTCACGCGCCAGACCGGCGAGGCGCATTGGGAAATCCTGCTCAGGGCCCGTGCCATCGAGAACGGCCTGTTCGTCATCGCCGCAGCACAGGCCGGGCAGCACGAGGACGGGCGAGAGACCTTCGGACATTCGATGATCGTCGATCCCTGGGGCAGGGTGCTCGCCCAGGCTGGCCCGACTGGTGAAGCGGTCCTCATCGCGGAGATCGACGTGACGGCGGTCAACGGTGCACGGGCGCGCATTCCCAATCTCAGGAACGCCCGCGATTTCGTGCTCGATCAAGTCGTCGCGGCGGGGAAGGGGGGCGTTGCAGCTTGATCCGCTACAATCTCTCCTGTGACAACGGCCACGGTTTCGAAGGCTGGTTCTCGTCGAGCGACGACTTCGACCGGCAGTCCAAGGGTCATCTCGTCACCTGTCCGACTTGCGGTTCCGCTTCCGTCGGCAAGCAGCTGATGGCGCCGACCGTTTCCACCGCACGCAAGAAGGATGCCCGGCAGGCCCTCGTCATGGACCAGGCGCAGAAGGAAACGATCACCAAGCTCAGGGACATGGTGAAGACGATCCGCGCCAATGCCGAAGACGTCGGCGAGCGCTTTCCCGAGGAGGCCCGCAAGATCCACTACGGCGAGGCCGAGCAGCGCGGCCTGATCGGCAAGGCGACCGCGGATGAGGCGAGCGCGCTAATTGAGGAGGGCATCGAGATCGCGCCGTTGCCGGTTCTTCCGGACGACACGAATTGACGGTGCGTTCTGGACCGCTTCAGAGCGGCCGTTTGGCGACAATCATATAATTGACGTCCATGTCCTTCGACAGGTTCCACTGATTGGCGAGCGGGTTGAAAAACACGCCGGTGCGGTCGGTGACCTGCATGCCGCTGGCTTCGAGCGGCTTTTCAAGTTCTTCCGGGCGGACCAGCTTTTCGTATTGGTGCGTGCCGCGCGGCAGCCAGCGCAGCACGTTCTCGGCCGCAAAGATGGCGAGCGCCGCGGCCTTCAGTGTGCGGTTGATGGTCGCGACGAACATCAGTCCGCCCGGCCGCACCATATGGGCACAGGTCGTCATGAAGAAATCGACATCGGCGACATGCTCGACGACTTCCATATTGAGGACGATATCGAAGCTCTCGCCGGCCTCGGCCAGGGCCTCGGCGGTCACGGCGCGGTAGTCGACGTTGACGCCGCTGCCCGCCGCATGCGTCCTGGCGATGCCGATGTTCTTTTCCGAAGCGTCCGCCCCCAAGACGTCGGCTCCCATGCGGGCCATCGGCTCGGACAACAGCCCGCCGCCGCAGCCGATGTCGAGCAGACGCAGGCCTTTCAGCGGCTGCGGACTCTTCGGGTCGCGGCCGAACTGCTCGCACACCTTGTCGCGGATATAGGCGAGGCGCACCGGATTGAACTTGTGCAGCGGGCGGAACTTGCCGGTCGGGTCCCACCATTCGGCCGCCATCGCCGAGAAACGGTCCACCTCGCTCTGGTCGATCGTCGTGCGTGCCGTCTCGCTCATCGGAGCCTCCTCGCCTTGTCCAGTTCGGGCGCGGGGCAGCCTGACTTGCCCGACCCTCGCCTCATCTGTCCGTGAAGTCGGACGATCGACCGGCGATGTCAAGGGGCGGCTGTCCGACCGGATCAAGCCTTGGCAGGCCGGTAGTGCAGGATGACGACGCCGGAGTTCAGCGGGCGGACGTGGGTGAGCTCCAGCTTGGTGCGTTCGGGAATGTTCTGAAAGAGCGGCGTGCCTTTGCCGAGCAGCACCGGATTGATGCCAAGACGGTACTCGTCGACCAATCCCCTGGCGATGAGCGTGGCGGCGAAGTCGGCGCTGCCGAAGATGAAGATCGTGCCACCATCGCGCCGCTTTAGACGCTCGACCTCGGCAACGGCGTCGCCGGAGACGAGCGTCGTGTTGTTCCAATCGGTGCTCGTAAGCGTCCTGGAGAAGACGAACTTCTCGGCGCCGTTCATGAACGTGGCGATGTCGCCTTCGGCCGAGGGCCAATAGGCCGCCATCATCTCGTAGGTCACGCGGCCGAAGAGCAGCGTCCCGGCTTCCAGCTGCGTCTCGCCGATATAGGCGGCAAGCTCGTCCTCGAAGACGAACCAGTCGATGTCGTGCCCGGGTGCCTCGAAGAACCCGTCGACGCTGACCATGTCCCACATGATGACCTTGCGCATTGTCCTTCCTCCCGTGGGGAGCGGCCGCTCCGGTTTCGCACCGCCCGTGCATCCAATGTTGCCAGACTGAACCAGTTTTGCAAGTGGTTTTATAAATGGATCACACGCTCTGTTGTCTTGCTTCCTCCCATTGCACGCCGCTCCCTGATCCGCTAAGAGACGCCGCGACTTTCCGCTCCCCGAAGCGGTGGCTGGCCGATGTCCGAGAAGTCTCTGCTTTTTGATCGTCAGCGCCGGCGGGGGCACTGTCGGGTGCAGGTCGCGAAACATGTTGGTACGGTAGAGGCGAAATGGCACGCATCGTGATGAAATTCGGCGGAACCTCCGTCGCAGATTTGAACCGCATCCACAATGTCGCCCGCCATGTGAAACGCGAAGTCGACGCCGGCCACGAGGTCGCGGTCGTCGTTTCCGCGATGTCCGGCAAGACCAATGAACTGGTCGGCTGGGTCGAGAACATGCCGAAGGTCGCTGGCTCGAATGCGCCGTTCTACGACGCGCGGGAATATGATGCTGTCGTCGCCTCCGGCGAACAGGTGACTTCCGGCCTGCTGGCGATCGCCCTGCAGTCGATGGGTATCAATGCCCGCTCCTGGCAGGGCTGGCAGCTGCCTATCAAGACCGACAACGCCCATGGCGCAGCCCGCATCCTCGATATCGACGGCGCCGACATCATCCGCCGCATGGGCGAGGGCCAGGTGGCGGTCGTCGCCGGCTTCCAGGGGCTCGGTCCGGACAATCGTATGGCGACGCTCGGTCGCGGCGGCTCCGATACCTCGGCCGTCGCTATCGCGGCGGCCGTCAAGGCCGACCGCTGCGATATCTACACCGACGTCGACGGCGTCTACACCACCGACCCGCGCATCGAACCGAAGGCGCGGCGGTTGAAAAAGATCGCCTTCGAGGAAATGCTGGAAATGGCCTCCCTCGGCGCCAAGGTCCTGCAGGTCCGCTCCGTCGAACTCGCCATGGTGCACAAGGTGCGCACCTTCGTGCGCTCTTCTTTCGAGGATCCCGATGCGCCGGGCATGGGTGACCTTCTGAACCCGCCCGGTACGCTGATTTGTGATGAGGATGAGATCGTGGAACAGGAAGTCGTAACCGGCATCGCCTACGCCAAGGATGAAGCCCAGATCTCGCTGCGCCGCCTGGCCGACCGGCCGGGCGTGTCCGCCGCGATCTTCGGGCCGCTTGCCGAAGCCCATATCAACGTCGACATGATCGTCCAGAACATTTCCGAAGACGGCTCGAAGACGGACATGACCTTCACCGTGCCGTCCGGTGACGTCAACAAGGCGCTGAAGGTGCTCTCCGACAACAAGGAGAAGATCGGCTACGACGTCGTCCAGTCGGAATCGGGCCTCGTCAAGGTCTCGGTCATCGGCATCGGCATGCGCAGCCATGCGGGCGTTGCCGCCTCCGCCTTCCGCGCGCTTGCCGAGAAGGGCATCAACATCAAGGCGATCACCACCTCCGAGATCAAGATTTCCATCCTGATCGACGGTCCATATGCGGAATTGGCGGTTCGCACTTTGCATTCCGCCTACGGTCTGGATAAGAGTTAGACAGCAGGCATTCGATTGGGGATTCGCGGTCGGCAAAGGCCGCGCTTCCCGTCACGTGCCGTCGTTTATTCTTATTCGGGAGACCCTACGCGATGAGAGACCTTTCCGCGGGTCCGCGCGTTCTCCTCAAGCGGTTACGCGAGCTCATGGCGGAACCGCTCGAGCCGCAGGAGCGCCTTGACCGGATCGTGCGCCAGATCGCGCAGAACATGGTCGCGGAAGTGTGCTCGGTCTACGTGCTGCGCTCCGACGGGGTGCTCGAGCTTTACGCGACCAAAGGTCTGAACAAGACCGCCGTACACCTGGCACAACTGAAGATGGGCCAGGGCCTCGTCGGCACCATCGCCGCTTCGGCGCGCCCTCTCAATCTCTCCGACGCGCAGGCGCATCCCGCCTTCACCTATCTTCCGGAGACCGGCGAAGAAATCTACCACTCGTTCCTCGGCGTGCCGATCCTGCGCACCGGGCGCGCGCTCGGCGTTCTCGTCGTGCAAAACAAGGCGATGCGCAACTATCGCGAGGACGAGGTCGAGGCGCTCGAGACGACCGCCATGGTGCTGGCCGAGATGGTTGCGACCGGCGAGCTCAAGAAGATCACCAAGCCGGGCCTCGAACTGGACCTTTCGCGCCCCGTCTCGATCGAGGGCAACAGCTATGGCGAAGGCATCGGCCTTGGCTATGTGGTGCTGCACGAGCCGAGGATCGTCGTCACCAACCTGCTCAACGAGGACACGGAGCACGAGCTTCAGCGTCTCGCCGAGGCGCTCGGGTCGCTGCGCATCTCGATCGACGACATGCTGTCCCGGCGCGACGTGTCGATGGAGGGCGAGCACCGCGCCGTGCTCGAGACCTACCGCATGTTCGCGCATGACCGGGGCTGGGTGAGAAAGCTCGAGGAAGCGATCCGCAACGGTCTGACGGCGGAGGCGGCGGTCGAGCGGGTGCAGAGCGAAACTAAGGCGCGGATGATCCGCCTGACGGATCCCTATCTGCGCGAGCGGATGCACGATTTTGACGACCTCGCCAATCGGCTCTTGCGCCAGCTCTCCGGCTACGGCGCCAAGCTCTCTGCAGCCGACTTCCCGAGCGACGCGATCATCGTGGCGCGCGCCATGGGTGCGGCCGAACTGCTCGATTATCCGCGCGAGAACGTCCGCGGCCTGGTGTTGGAGGAAGGCGCCGTCACCAGCCACGTGGTGATCGTTGCACGCGCCATGGGCATTCCGGTCGTCGGGCAGGCGGCCGGCGCCGTGGCGCTTGCGGAAAACCGCGATGCGATCATCGTCGACGGCGACGACGCGAAGGTGCATATGCGGCCGGTCGCCGACCTGCAGCGCTCCTACGAGGAAAAGGTGCGCTTCCGCGCTCGCCGCCAAGCGCAGTTCCGGGCCCTCAAGGACGTCGAGCCGCTCACGAAGGACGGCAAGCGCATCACGCTGCAGATGAATGCCGGACTCCTGGTCGACCTGCCGCATTTGAACGAAGCGGGCGCCGAAGGCATCGGGCTGTTCCGCACCGAACTGCAGTTCATGATCGCCTCGACGATGCCGAAGGCGGAAGAACAGGAAGCCTTCTACCGCAACGTCCTGAAGCAGACGGGCGGTAAGCCGGTGACCTTCCGCACGCTCGATATCGGCGGCGACAAGGTGGTTCCCTATTTCCGTGCCGCGGAAGAGGAAAATCCGGCGCTCGGCTGGCGTGCCATCCGGCTTTCGCTCGACCGGCCGGGTCTCTTGCGCACCCAGTTCCGGGCGATGCTGCGCGCGGCGGCCGGCGCCGAGTTCAAGCTGATGCTGCCGATGGTGACGGAGGTGACGGAGCTAAAGGTCGCGCGTGAACTCCTGCAGAAGGAGATCGAGCGGCAGTCGAAGATCGGCGAGCAATTGCCGCGCAAGCTGCAGTTCGGGGCGATGCTCGAGGTGCCGGCCCTGCTCTGGCAGCTCGACGAGCTGATGGCCGAGGTGGATTTCGTTTCGGTCGGCTCGAACGATCTGTTCCAGTTCGCCATGGCCGTCGATCGCGGCAATGCGCGCGTTTCCGACCGGTTCGACACTCTCGGTCGCCCGTTCCTGAGGATCCTGCGTGACATCGTGCGCGCCGGCGAACGCAACGATACGCCGGTGACGCTCTGCGGCGAGATGGCGAGCAAGCCGCTTTCGGCGATGGCGCTGCTCGGGCTCGGCTTCCGCTCGGTGTCCATGGCGCCGACCGCCGTCGGCCCGGTCAAGGCCATGCTGCTTGCGCTCGATGCGGGCAAGCTGGCCGAAGTCCTGAACGCCGCCCTGGACGACGTGAGATCCGAGACGCCGGTCCGCCAGCTTCTGGTCGATTTCGCTGCGGCCAACGGCATACCGTTATAGATTGATTGAGAGGGTCTTTGTCCTCGTTCGGCCCAGTTCCGGACGGGGCGGAGGCGTTCGGAGCGACATGTGTTTGAGGTGAGAGTTGGCAAAGCTTCCCGTTGAAAAGATGCGCGAGCTCGAACGGCGGTTCGCAGAGATCGAGGCGCGGATGTCCGCAGGTCCCTCGGCCGATGTCTATGTCAAGCTCGCCTCCGAATATTCCGAGCTGCAGCCGGTGGTGACGAAAATCCGTGCCTACGAGAAGGCGACCGCCGAGCTTGCCGACATCGAAGTGTTGCTCTCCGACCGGGCCACCGACAAGGAGATGCGCGACCTCGCGGAGATGGAAAGGCCCGAGGTGGAGGAGCGGATCGAGGCGCTCGAGGAGGAGATCCAGATCCTGCTCCTGCCGAAGGACGCCGCCGACGAAAAGAGCGCGATCCTCGAAATCCGCGCCGGCACCGGCGGCTCGGAAGCGGCGCTCTTCGCCGGCGACCTATTCCGCATGTATGAGCGCTACGCAGCAGCCAAGGGCTGGCGCGTCGAGGTGCTCTCGGCGAGCGAGGGGGAAGCCGGCGGCTACAAGGAAATCATCGCGACGGTTTCCGGGCGCGGCGTGTTCTCGCGGCTGAAGTTCGAGTCCGGCGTTCATCGGGTGCAGCGCGTGCCGGAGACGGAAGCGAGCGGCCGCATCCACACCTCGGCGGCGACCGTCGCCGTCCTGCCGGAGGCCGAGGAGATCGACATCGAGATCCGGGCCGAGGATATCCGCATCGACACGATGCGTTCTTCGGGAGCGGGCGGTCAGCACGTCAACACCACGGACTCGGCGGTGCGCATCACCCATCTGCCGACCGGCATCGTCGTCACGAGCTCGGAGAAGTCGCAGCACCAGAACCGCGCCAAGGCCATGCAGGTGCTGCGCTCGCGGCTGTTCGACATGGAGCGTCAGCGCGCCGACAGCGAGCGGTCCGCCGACCGCAAGAGCCAGGTGGGGTCCGGTGACCGCTCGGAGCGCATCCGCACCTACAATTTCCCGCAGGGCCGCCTGACCGACCACCGCATCAACCTGACGCTCTACAAGCTCGACCGGATGATGGAGGGCGAGATCGACGAGGTCGTTGACGCATTGCTTGCGGACCACCAGGCAAGCCAGCTCGCCCTGCTCGGCGAGCGCCAGAATTGAGCCGGCGATGCCCGAGACACTGGATAGCCTGCTTGCCGAGAGCCGCGATCGATTGAAGGAAGCCGGCATCGAAGGAGCGGCGATCGACGCCCGGCACCTGATCTCCGGTCTCCTCGGCCTCTCGCTCGCCGGCCTGATGGCGAGGGGAGGGGAACCGGTCAGCCCGCAAGATGCAGCACGTATCCGTGCCGCGATTGAGCGCCGCGCGGCCCGCGAGCCGGTCTATCGCATCCTCGGCGAGCGGGAGTTCCATGGACTGACTTTCAGGCTTTCGAAGGAGACGCTGGAACCGCGGCCGGACACCGAAACGCTCGTCGATTGCCTGATACCTTATGTGCGGCGGATTGCCGCCCGGAAAGGATGCTGCCGGCTCATCGACATGGGCACAGGCACCGGGGCGATTTGCCTCGCTCTTCTTGCCGCAGCCCTTGAAGCGCGAGGCTTCGGCACCGATATATCCGAAGACGCTTTGGCGACGGCACGCGAAAACGCGAAAAGGAACGGGCTCGCCGATCGATTCCAGACCCTTCGAAGCGACTGGTTCGAAACGGTGGAAGGGCGGTTCGACATCATCGTCTCAAATCCGCCTTATATCCGGTCCAGTGTCGTCGGTGAGCTTGAGCCGGAGGTAAGATATCATGATCCGGCTGCCGCCCTGGATGGCGGAAATGACGGGCTTGATGTTTACCGTGCCATCGCACAACACGCCGGCCGCCATCTTGAGACGGACGGTGTAGTAGGCTTGGAAATCGGTTTCGACCAAAAGCACGCAGTGACCGCGCTGTTTCAAGCGCAGGGCTTCCGCCTGCTTGAGAGCGCCATGGATCTCGGCGGCAACGACCGGGTCCTGATATTCGAGCAGGACGTCAAAGGCAGCACGACCGTTGAAAAAATGCTGCACTAGCGCCCTCTTTTCTGGACGAGCGAAGAAAAGGGCTTGGAATCCCCAAGGAAGCGGGCTAGTTTCTGGCCACGCACTGGGCAGAAGGTCATGGACCGGGATTCGTTCCAGTATGACCTGGCCACGGGGATTGCTCTCAAGAAAGAGTTGCTAGGGTTCGACAGTGCCTTGTGCGGGTACCTGTTAATTTGACGTCAGCCGGCGCCGGGATCGCGAACAGGCGGTCTGCCGTGGCGCGTGTTTTCTCGGGCGCGGACAATCCGGCCGGGATACGGAACCATATGATCATCATTAGCAAGAAAATTCAGGTGAATGGACTATGAGGCCAGGACAGCAGAACAAGCGCGGCCGTGGGCGGAATAACAACAACGGAAACAATAACAACAATAACAACCGCAAGGGATCCAATCCCTTGACGCGGACCTACGACAGCTCCGGTCCGGACGTGAAGATTCGCGGTACCGCCCAGCATATCGCCGAGAAATATTCAGCGCTTGCACGCGATGCCCAGAGCTCCGGCGATCGTGTGATCGCGGAAAACTACCTGCAGCATGCCGAGCACTACAACCGCATCATTGCGGCGGCACAGGCCCAGATGCAGGACCGCTTCCAGCGCGAAGAGCGCCAGGACTACCAGGATCGCGATATCGACCGCGATCAGGATGATCTCGACCAGGTCTATGCCGAACCGGCTCCGGCGGCGGCTCAGCCTGCGGCGGCGCCGACAGCCGGCGAGCCGCAACCGGTTATCGACGGCTCCGGCCCGCAGCCGGTGATCGAAGGCATGCCCGCCGAAGTCGCCATGGACGAGGAAACGTCTGCGGCTTCCGGCCGCTCGGCATCCCGGCGCCGCAGCGCCTCCCGGCCGCGCCGCCAGCCGCGCCGCAATGCCTCGGACGAGCCTGCCGCGGAAGGGCAACCGGCCGGCGACGCTGCCGCCCTGGCGGCATCGGAATAAACAGCAGGCTTTCCGATTTTCTTCTTTTCGAAGCCCGGCCCCACGGCCGGGCTTCGCGCTTTTCAATGTCGCCCAAACGTGCGCAGCGGCGCGGTTCGGTGAGAAGGGATTTCGCCGAACGCCACCTTCCGACGCCCTTTAATTTCCGAAAATATCGCCCCATATTCGCTTCGAAGACCTGATCCCTCGCCACGGGAGATCAGTCACAGGCTTGCCGAATGCGGGAGCCTGATCCTGAAACGCCGGCCAGTGCCACAACGATGGGCTAGCCGGGCCATGGAGGTAAGAATGAATATCGAGAAATATTCCGAGCGCGTCCGCGGCTTCCTTCAATCCGCGCAGACCCATGCGTTGGCCGAAGGGCACCAGCAATTCACGCCGGAGCACGTGCTGAAGGTCTTGCTAGACGACGACCAAGGCATGGCGGCTTCGCTCATCGAGCGCGCCGGCGGTGATGCGCGCGAGGCACGTGCCGGCACGGCCGCGGCGTTGGCGAAGCTTCCGAAGGTGACGGGCGGCAGCGGTTCCGTCTATCTGTCGCAACCGCTTGCCAAGGTCTTCACCGCGGCGGAAGAGGCGGCCAAGAAGGCCGGCGACAGCTTCGTGACCGTCGAGCGGCTGCTTCTGGCGCTGGCGATCGAGAGCTCGGCCGCGACGGCGACGATTCTCGCGAAGGCGGGCATCACGCCGACGAAACTCAACCAGGTCATCAACGAGATCCGCAAGGGCCGGACCGCCGACAGCGCCAATGCCGAGCAGGGCTTCGATTCTTTGAAGAAATATGCGCGCGACCTCACCGAGGAAGCGCGGGACGGCAAGCTCGATCCGGTGATCGGCCGCGATGACGAAATCCGCCGCACGATCCAGGTGCTGTCGCGCCGCACCAAGAACAATCCGGTGCTGATCGGCGAACCGGGCGTCGGCAAGACGGCGATCGCCGAAGGGCTGGCGCTGAGGATCGTCAATGGCGACGTGCCGGAGAGCCTCAAGGACAAGCGCCTGATGGCGCTGGACATGGGCGCGCTGATTGCCGGCGCGAAATACCGCGGCGAGTTCGAAGAGCGGCTGAAGGCGGTGCTCAACGAGGTGCGCGCCGGGGAGGGCGAGATCATCCTCTTCATCGACGAGATGCATACGCTGGTCGGCGCCGGCAAGGCGGATGGGGCGATGGACGCCTCGAATCTCCTGAAGCCTGCGCTGGCGCGCGGCGAATTGCACTGCGTCGGCGCGACGACGCTCGACGAATACCGCAAGCATGTCGAGAAGGATGCGGCGCTGGCCCGCCGGTTCCAGCCGGTGATGGTCGAGGAGCCGACGGTCGAGGACACGATCTCCATCCTGCGCGGTCTCAAGGAAAAATACGAACAGCATCACAAGGTACGGATCTCCGATTCGGCTCTGGTCGCCGCCGCGACCCTATCCAACCGTTACATCACCGACCGTTTCCTGCCCGACAAGGCGATCGACCTCATGGACGAAGCGGCATCGCGGCTCAGGATGCAGGTCGATTCCAAACCGGAGGAGCTCGACGAGCTCGACAGGCGCGTCATCCAGCTGAAGATCGAGCGCGAGGCCTTGAAGAAGGAAACCGATGCCTCCTCGAAGGACCGCCTGGAGAAGCTGGAGCTCGACCTTGCGGCGCTCGAGGAGCAAGCGGCGGCGCTGACGGCCCGCTGGCAGGCGGAGAAGCAGAAGCTTGGGCGAGCTGCCGACCTCAAGAAGCAGCTCGACGAGGCCCGCAACGAGCTTCAGATCGTCCAGCGCAAGGGTGAATTCCAGCGGGCGGGCGAGCTGACCTATGGCGTCATCCCGACGCTCGAGAAGGAGCTTGCCGAGGCGGAGAGCCAGGATGGATCGAGCGCCAATGCCATGGTGCAGGAGGTGGTCACACCCGACAACATCGCCCATGTCGTCTCGCGCTGGACCGGCATTCCGGTCGACAAGATGCTCGAAGGCGAGCGCGAAAAGCTGCTGAGAATGGAGGATGAGCTGGCGAAATGGGTCGTCGGCCAGGGCGACGCCGTCCAGGCCGTGTCCCGTGCCGTCCGCCGCGCCCGCGCCGGGCTTCAGGATCCGAACCGGCCGATCGGCTCGTTCATCTTTCTCGGCCCGACGGGCGTCGGCAAGACGGAGCTTACCAAGGCGCTTGCCCGTTTCCTCTTCGACGACGAGACGGCGCTGATGCGCGTCGACATGTCGGAATACATGGAGAAGCACTCGGTCGCCCGGTTGATCGGCGCACCGCCCGGCTATGTCGGCTATGAGGAGGGCGGCGCGCTCACCGAATCCGTCCGCCGCCGACCCTATCAGGTCGTGCTGTTCGACGAGATCGAAAAGGCGCATCCGGATGTCTTCAACGTGCTGCTGCAGGTGCTCGACGACGGACGCCTGACCGATGGCCAGGGCCGCACCGTCGACTTCAAGAACACGATGATCATCATGACGTCGAATCTCGGTGCGGAATACCTGACCGGGCTCGGCGAGAACGAGGACAGCGACGCTGTCCGCGACCAGGTCATGGAGGTGGTCAGAGCCGCTTTCCGGCCGGAGTTCCTGAACCGGGTCGACGAGATCATCCTGTTCCATCGGCTGCGCCGCTCGGAAATGGGCGCGATCGTCGATATCCAGCTCGAACGACTGCGCAAGCTGCTCGGCGAGCGCAAGATCACGCTGGAACTCGAGGACGAGGCCCGCGCCTTCCTCGCCGACAAGGGGTATGACCCGGCCTACGGCGCGCGGCCCTTGAAGCGGGCGATCCAGAAATATCTCCAGGACCCGTTGGCGGAGAAAATGCTGCAGGGCGAGTTCCCGGACGGATCGGCGATCAAGATCATCGCCGGCTCCGACCGGCTGAATTTCAAGCGCGGCACGCCGGCTGCAAAGGAAGCCGCGTAGTCCTGTTTCTCGAAGTAAGAAAGGCTGCCGTCAGACGGCAGCCTTTCTCTTTGGTCCGTTGCGAAGGACTTTATTGGCTTGCGACCTCACTCGGATCGTCCTTGCCGAGGAGTTCGTCGATACGCGCGCGCTCGATCTCGAACTTGGCAAGGACGTCGCCGGACAGCGACTTGCCGCCCGGCAGGCGGATGCGCAAGGGGTCGACCTTGTTGCCGTTGACGATCAGTTCGTAATGGAGGTGCGGGCCGGTCGACAGGCCGGTGGTGCCAACCCAGCCGATTACCTGGCCCTGCACGACCTTTGCGCCCGGCTTGACGTTCTTGGCGATGGCGCTCTGGTGGTTGTAGGACGAGACATAGCCGTTGGCGTGGCGGATCAGCGTCTGGTTGCCATAGCCGCCGGAGTCCCAGCCGGCCTTATCGACGACGCCATTGCCGGCGGCGATGATCGGTGTTCCGCGCGGCGCCGACCAGTCGACGCCCGTATGCATGCGCGAGAACCCGAGGATCGGGTGGCGGCGCATGCCGAAGCCGGACCGGAAGTGGCCGTTTGGAACCGGATTGCGCAACAGGAACTGGCGGATGCTCTTGCCGTCCTCGTTGAAATAATCGATCGAATTGTCGTCCGGATCCTGGAAGCGGTAGAACCGCGTCTCGGCATCGCCGAACTTGGCATCGACATAGAGAAGCTCGGATTCCTCCGTCGCCTGCCCACTCTCATCGGTGACGGAGAAGAAGGCTTCCAGTGAA